>NZ_JAPUED010000190.1:0-39223 GCF_027492755.1 Micropruina sp.
GGGCGCTTCGTGGTTGGGCCTACGGGGGGGTGGTGGGGGGGGCATTGGGGGGGGGGTTGTTGGGCCCGCCCCGGGAGGGGGAGGGGTCTCGACAAGCTCGACCAGCGGATAGTGCTCGACCAGCGGGTGGGGTGGGGTCTCGACAAGCTCGACCAACGGAGCGTGTGCGACCCAGTCCGCTCGCGATCGTGCTGTGGACGCTCGCCGCACTGATCCCGCTCGCCTTCCTCGGCATCTTCTTCGCCTGGCCGGTCGCAGGCCTGGTCAGCCGCGGTTTCATCGTGGACGGCGCCCCCAGCCTGGCAGGCGTCACCGAGGTGCTGTCGACCGCACGGACCTGGCGGATCATCGGTCAGACCCTCGGCCAGGCAGCCGTGGGAACGCTGGTCGCGGTGCTGCTCGGCGTTCCCGGCGCCTACCTGTTGTACCGCTGCCGATTCCCCGGACGCGGCCTGTTGCGGGCGGTGGTGTCGGTGCCGTTCGTGCTGCCCACCGTGGTCGTTGGGGTGGCTTTCCGTTCCCTCTTCGCAGCGCAGGGACCGTTCGGCTGGCTCGGCCTGGACGAGAGCTTCGCCGCCATCGTGTTCGCCCTGGTCTTCTTCAACTATTCGGTCATCGTCCGCACCGTCGGCGCACTGTGGTCCCGGATCGACCCCCGGACGGCCGAGGCGGCCCGCATGCTGGGAGCATCCCCGGCGCGGGTGTTCCGCACGGTGACGCTGCCCGCGATCGCCCCGGCTGTGCTGTCCGGAGCGTCGCTGGTCTTCCTGTTCTGCGCCACCGCGTTCGGCATCGTGATGGTGATGGGCGGCGTCCGGTTCAGCACCATCGAGACCGAGATCTGGTACCAGACCACCCAGCTGCTCGACCTGCCGGCGGCGGCCGCGCTGTCCATCGTCCAACTCGTGGTGGTCGTGATCGCGCTGGTGATCGCCGGACGAGCCCGGGCGCGTTCCGAACACGCCCTGCGGTTGCGCGGCGACAACACCGCCGAACAGCCCTGGCGGTGGCGCCGGGATCTGCTGCCCAGCCTGGTCACCGTCGCCGTCGTGGTCGGCCTGCTCGGCGTCCCGATGGTGTACCTCGTGGTGCGCTCGTTCGTGACCGCCGACGGCTGGGGGTGGCGCAACTACCAGCTGCTGGCCGGCACCGGTGACGGTCTGGCCGTGCCGGTCTGGACGGCGGCGCTCAACTCGCTGGTGATCGCCGCGCAAGCCAGTGCGATCGCGGTGCTGCTAGGGGTTTTGGTCAGCCTGGTCGCCTCACGCCGGCCTCGCAGACGAGCCGGCGTCGCGGGTGTGCGGGTGCTGGATGCGGTGTTCATGCTGCCGCTCGGAGTGTCGGCGGTGACGGTCGGCTTCGGTTTCCTGATCACCCTCAACCGGCCGCCGTTCGATCTGCGGACCTCACCGATCCTGATCCCGATCGCGCAGGCGATCGTGGCGCTGCCGTTGGTGGTGCGCACCCTGCTGCCGGTGCTGCGGGCGATCGATCCACGGCAACGTGAGGCGGCCGCCATGCTCGGCGCCGGTCCGGGGCGGGTGCTGGCCAGCATCGACGGCGCCCTGGCGCTGCGCGGCCTGGGCCTGGCGATCGGTTTCGCGTTCGCCACCTCGCTCGGCGAGTTCGGTGCCACCTCGTTCCTGTCCCGGCCGGAGCATCCCACGCTGCCGACGGTCATCTTCCGGCTGATCGGACGCCCCGGTGCCGACAACTTCGGGATGGCGCTGGCCGCCTCAGTCGTGCTGGCGGTGCTGACCGCCGCGGTGATGGCCGCAGCGGAACTCGTCCGGCCGAAGGAGGCGGAACTGTGAAGGGTCTGGAGGTCCGTGACGCGACGGTCCGCTACGGCGAACTGGTCGCGGTGGACGGCGTCGACCTGGCCGTCGAGCCCGGGGAGATCGTGGCGCTGCTCGGGGCGTCCGGGTCGGGCAAGTCGTCGCTGCTGCGCGGCGTCGCCGGCCTGGAACCGCTGGCCGGAGGTGTGGTGGCCTGGGACGGCGTCGACGTGTCGGCGGTGCCGGTGCACGCCCGCGGCTTCGGGATGATGTTCCAGGACGGCCAGCTGTTCCAGCACCTCAGCGTCGCCGGCAACATCGGCTACGGGCTGTACCGGGAAGCCCGAGCCCAGCGCCGAGCCCGGGTGGCCGAACTGCTCGACATCGTGGGCCTGCCCGGCTACGGCGGACGTCGGGTCAGCGAACTCTCCGGTGGGCAGGCGCAGCGGGTGGCGCTGGCCCGCTCGCTGGCCCCGCGGCCACGGTTGCTGCTGCTCGACGAACCGCTGTCGGCGCTGGACCGCAACCTGCGGGAACATCTGGTCGAGGTGCTCGGCGAGGCCTTGCGTACCACCGGCACCACGGCTTTGTATGTCACCCACGATCAGGACGAGGCTTTCGCGCTGGCCGACCGGGTCGGTGTGATGGCCGACGGACGGCTGCTGCAGCTGGACGCACCCGAACTGCTGTGGCGGCGTCCGGCATCGCGCGAGGTGGCCGCCTTCCTCGGCTACGAACCCTTCATCGCCCCGGACGTCGCCGCCCAGCTGGGCCGGATCCGCGTCGCCACGGACGAGGTGGTCGGCATCGGTCCGGCCGGCCTCACCCCGTCCGCGGACGGCGTGGAACTGTCGATCCTCGACCAACGTCACCAGCGCGGCGAGGTGCTGATCGACGTCCGGCTACCCGACTGTCAGACCGCGACCGTGCGCGCCGCCGAACGGGTCGAGGCCGACTCGCTCACCGTGGCGCTCGACCCGGCCGGCTGCGCGGTGATTCCCGGCTAGCGAAGGCGCTGATCATTCACGTCATCCCGGGTTCCGACCGGCTCCGACCCGGGATCTCAGGCGGGAGAGATCCCGGAGCAAGTCCGGGATGACGGTGGCGGCGCTTTGATCAGCGTTTCCTTTAGATGCCGGGTGCCTGCTCCAGCCAGTTCGCGACTCGTTGCCAGTCGATCACGCGAAGCCAGGTCAGTAGAGCGAGCACGAGGCAGAACGCCGCGAGCGCGGCAAAGATGATGTAGACAACGGGGTCGTTGAGTTCATCCAGACTCGATGCATGCGCTGGATCCAGCGGGTCATAGACGATGGTGATCGGATCGCCGGCTTCGAGTTCGCCCCATGGAGCGATCTCGGCCGTTCTGGGGCTGCCTGACCGATCGTCGAAGCTGACGGTGAAGCTGTCTTCGTTTAGCGTGACCACCTGCGCCGTGGTCTGGATGCCGCGGTCCCGTAGCGGGGCGCCGGAGATCCAGATCCCAATCGCCACGGCGAGGATGGCCAAGCCGACGAGCACCACGACCGTCGTGCTCGGGCCTCGGCCGTACCACCAACTCGTCCGCGGCTCATGCCTCGCGCCCTGCCCGGAGGGCTCACGCTGGCCGGTCCCGCGAAGCATCCACCAGCGCCGAATGCCGAGGATCGCGGCCGGCACGATCAGCAGCACCAGCGGCAGCCGAATCCAGGTCCATACCGAGACCTCGGTTCCGGAACGCAGGTCGTCGACGATCAGCACCGCCAGCAGCGCACAGAGCGCCAGGGCCGCCGCCCAGCCGACCGCACCCCAGAGCCGGCGGCGCGGACTCTGTGCCGAGGCCCGCTGCAGTTCGGCCGCCGACACACTGCCTGCGATCGCGGCCGCGACGGTGCCGGCCGGCTGGCTGACCCGTGCGTCCGGTGCGTCGGCGAGATCGATTTCGCCGAGCAGGTGCGCGCGGGCGGCGTCCGGAAGGCCGAGCGCCGCGACCAGCTCCGGGACGGCGACGGCTGCTGGTGCGTCGGTGGCGAGCGCCTGGGCGAGCCGCGGGGTCGCCTGGAAACCGAAGTCGTCGAAGGTGTCGACGCCAAAGCGCGCCGGGAACACGGTGTCGCGGACTTCGTCACCCAGTTCCCCCGGTGGCAGCTGATCGATGGCTGCGAGGGTGCCGGTGACCGACCATTCCCAGTCGGCCATGGGTTCGCCGTCGTGAACAAGCCACAGCCGCAACTCATCGCCCTGGGTCATCAGGGCCAGGCCCGCTTCGTCATCGACGACGGCGGCTGCGGACGCCCAGAGCGGATCGTCATGGGGAATCAGCGTCCAGCCGTCACGGCACACCTCGACAGCGGGTGCTGCCTGCAGGTGCGCGAGCAGGCCCTGTGCGCCTGGCTGATCGCCACGGACGGCGACCAGGCCACGGCGCGGACGCGGGTCATCGGCCTCCCACGGTGGTGGCACGAGGTCGTCCAGTACCTCGATCCTGCCCGCGCGTACGCAGTGGATCGCTTCCCGCGCCAGGTAGGCGTCCGGCGTGCGGGTGGCCCACTCCAGCAAGGCATCGTCGGGCGACTGGCCTGAGCCGACCAGAACACCGCCCACGGTCGCCGTCCGGGCCAGCACCCAGCCGCCGGGGAGCTGCTGGACCCAGCATGGGACACCGCGCTCGCCGGCCCAGGCGCTGACCTGGTCGGGCGGGACGCGAACGAACAGCAATGCGGGCGCGATGACCGGTCTCCGTCGCCCAAAACGCACAGCGGAATGCTACCGATCCTTCACCGTGGCCTCATGCAGCGTTGACCTGGATCCGAGCCTGCTCATAAGGACGTTTCGACAAGCTCAACCAGCAGTGGCTGGGGCGATCCGGGTCTACGCTCAGAGCGTTCAGCCTCGCGGTGGAGGGAGCCCGATCATGACCGATCAGTCCGACCCGGTGACCGAGCGCCCGCCGCACCCCACCCGTAAAGCCGACGGCAAGGCGTTGCGCCGTGATTGTCCGCTGGAGTCGCACGCCGAGTTGCCGCTGGCGTCCGACCGCGACCCGATCGGTCTGCTGATCGGTCAGGCCGCCACCCGGGTGCCCGAGTTGGTGCCGATCCGGTACCGCCGCATGCTGGTCTCGCCGTTCACCTTCTACCGAGGCGCCGCGCTGGTGATGGCGGCCGACCTGAGCCGTACCCCGACGGCCGGGCTGCGTGCGCAGCTGTGCGGCGATGCTCATCTGTCCAACTTCGGCGCCTACGCCTCGGCGGAACGGCGGCTGGTGTTCGACCTCAACGACTTCGACGAAACCTTGCCCGGCCCGTTCGAGTGGGATGTGAAACGGCTGGCCGCGAGCCTGGTGATCGCCGCCCGCAACAACGGCTTCACCGCGAAGCAGGCCCGCAAGTCGACGATCGCCGCGGTCCGGCGGTATCGGCAAGCGATGCGCGACTTCGCCGGACAGCCGTTCCTCGATGTCTGGTATTCCGGTCTCGATCTGGACAACACCTGGGGCGATTTCGTCCGGTCGCTGAGCCCGAAACGTCGCGAACGTCATGGCGACCAGGTGCGGGCGGCCGAGGCGTCGTTGGCGAAGGCGCGCTCCCGCACCGGCCTGCAGGCGATTCGCAAGCTGACCACCGAGCGTGACGGACGCCGCCGCATCGTCGCCGATCCGCCGCTGGTGGTGCCGCTGGACGAGCTCAGCAGCCTCGAACCGGACGAGATACGCCACCAACTCGACTCGCTGGTGGCTTCCTATCGGCACACGCTGGCCAGCGACCGGCGAGTCCTGCTCGACCACTTCCGGCTCACCGACGTCGCCCACAAGGTGGTCGGAGTCGGCAGCGTGGGCACCCGGGCCTGGATCCTGCTGTTCGAAGGTGCCGGCCGCTCGGACGCCCTGTTGCTGCAGGCCAAGCAGGCGCAGTCGTCGGTTCTGGAGCCGTACGCGGGAACATCCACAGCGCGCAGTGAGGGCGAACGGGTGGTCACCGGGCAACGGTTGATGCAGGCCGCCAGCGACATCTTCCTGGGCTGGCTGAAGGGGGTGCCCGAGATCGACGGCGGCGTGGACTACTACCTGCGGCAGCTGCGTGACTGGAAGTTCTCCGCCGACATCGAGCAGATGCGGCCGTCCAGCCTCACGCTGTACGCGGCCATGTGCGGGTGGACGCTGGCCCGTGCCCACGCGCGTTCCGGCGACCGGGTCGCGATCGCCGGCTACCTCGGCAAGTCGGAGGCCTTCGAGAATGCGGTGGCCGACTTCGCTGAGCGCTACGCCGACGTCAACGAACGCGACCACGCCGCATTGGCCGAGGCGGTCGCCTCGGGCCGGGTGAAGGCTGCCGCCGAGAGCTGAAGCAGCCTCAGCTGCTCAACGGGTCGAAGCTGACCAGGCGGACCGCGGCACCGTGCAACGGTGACTCGCTGCCGGCCGCGTACAGATTCGCCATGGTGGACAGCGCCTCGCGGACCAGCGGCCAGTTGCCGAGCGCGTCCGCGGTGGGAACGGCCGGGCTCCTCGCCGGCAACCGCTTCGTTGTAGTGGTCTGCAGAGCGTGGTGGATACGCTCGGCCTGCTCGCTCCACCCCTTGTCGCGCAGCCGCTGCAGCGCTATGTCGATGGTGTTCCAGGGGAAGTAGACGGCGGCGAGCGTCTCGCGGGCACCGGTCTTCAACAGCAACGCCGACGGCGAGTGCTCAATGATCAGGTTCAGGTCGTGCGCCAGTGTCTCGATGCGGTCGAGGACCGTGTGAGTCTCGGGGGTCGCCTGGCTGAGCATGTCGTCGCGTGACCGGCGGGCGACGGAGGCACCCCCTGAGTGGGCCACACGCTTGCTGGATGGACGCTGCACGCGGGCAGGCACAGCCGTCTCGCCGTCGGTGAGGGCCGGACGGGAAAGCTCCAGCGCGTAGAGCCGGGTGCGGTCGAGCTGATCGTCGAGGAAGCCGACCAGCCGACGCATTTCGTCGGGGATGACATCGGTGGCGAGGATGAGGCGGAGCCGCCCCCGCTGCAGGTTGTCGTCGACCCGAGCGAGGAAATCGTCAACGTCGAGGGGAGTGCCCCGCCGCCAGTTGGCGACTGCGCGGACGGCATCGCCCTTCGTGGCGGTGAGGGCCGCCCGCAGCTGAGAGGCGGACCAGCCCTGCACCCCGTTCGCGGCCAGGTCGAGAACCCGGCCGATCGCTTCACGGCGGACGCGGGTGTCGGTCGAGCGAGCCGTCACCACCAGGGCCGGGACGGCGTCCGCATCGACGAAGAGGTAGTCGAGGGTGAAGCGGGCGGGGGAGCGGGTGATCTGTGGGGCGATCTGTGCGTCCCAAACCAGCAGCCAGTCGGACGGCCCGCCGTCGGCGGCGACCAGATCCGGGTGTTGCCGCGCCAGTTCCCGTACCACCGACCGGGCGCTCTGCGGTGTGCCGCGACGTCCGGCCGCGCGCAACTGTCTCTCGCTCATCTCGACGCAGCCCCCACTCCATCGCGAATCCCCTAGGGGCATCATGCCGCAACAGCGCTCGGGGGGCGATGGGGAGCGCTGACCTGGCCAATCGTTTCGGCGTGTGCCTGCACGCAAGGGTGGCCGGTAGCTGGGCCCGCAGAGACGGAAAAGCCGCTCTGGCTGGAGTTTCTCCTAGCCAGAGCGGCTCTCTGGTCGGGGTGACAGGATTTGAACCTGCGACCTCATCGTCCCGAACGATGCGCGCTACCAAGCTGCGCCACACCCCGATGGCCCTTCCGGGCCGACGAGCAGTCTATACGAGTCTCGTCCGATCAGCCATTTGAGTCCGTGGCGACCAGGGTGAGTACGGTCACCTCGGGCGGGCAGGCGAACCGGTAGGTGGCGAACGGCGAGGATCCCATGCCTGCCGAGACGTGCAGGTACGCCGTCCGGTCGGCGACGGTGTGGGTGGAGAGGCCCTTGGCGCGGGTGGTGTCCAGGTCGCAGTTGGTGACCAGGGCGCCGTAGTAGGGCACGCAGACCTGGCCGCCGTGGGTGTGGCCGGCCAGGATCAGGTCGACGCCGTCGGTGGTCATCGCGTCCAGCACCCGCAGGTAGGGGGCGTGGGTCACGCCGATCGACACATCCGCATCGGCGGACGGGGGCCCGGCGACCAGGCTGTAGTCGTCGTGTCCGAGATGGGCGTCGTCGGTACCGCGGAACTCGAAGGTGAGGCCGCGGACCCTGATCTGCGCCCGGGAGGTGTTGACGTCGACCCAGCCGCGTTCGCAGTAGGCGGCCCGCAACTCGTCGACCGGCAGCGGACGCTTCGCGCTGCCCTCGCCCTCGGTCGAGCGGACCAGGTACATCAACGGCGGACGGAAGTGCGGCTCCTCGTAGTCGTTGGAGCCGAACACGAACGCGCCCGGGACGTCGCGCAGCCGTCCCCAGGCTCGCATCAGCGGCTCAAGTGCGGTGGGTTCGCTCCAGTTGTCACCGGTGGTGACCACCAGGTCGGGTTCCAGCCCGGCCAGAGCGCGAATGAATTCCGTCTTGTAGCGTTGCCGGGCCATCAGATGGATGTCCGAGACGTGCAGCAGGCGCAGCGGGGCCGAACCCGGCGGGAGGATCGGCACCTCGCGACGTCGAACCACGAAATGCCGCGCCTCCCAGAAGCCGTAGGCGACGCACGCCGCACCGAGGGCCGCCAAACGGCCCACTAGCTTCCCGAACACCTATGGCGTCTTCTTGGGTGGCTTCTTGGACGGATCGGGATCGGGCTTCTTGTCGTCCTTCTTCTTGTCCTTCTTGGGCTTGTCGGGTGTCTGCGGACGGGGTGCCGGGCCGGACGAGACCAGGATCCGGACGCTGGTGCCGCGGACGGCGACCCTCGGGCTGATGCCCAGGAAGGTGCCCTTGGGAGAGTTACTGGCGATGAATTCGGTGTACGCCCCGAAGCCATTGGCGAGCAGCACCGAGCGGCAGCCCTCAACGCTGGAGCAGCCCGGAACGCTGACCTTCTTGCCGGCCAGGATGCCGTAGGGCGGCTCGACGAAGCCCTTGCGGTCGAAGTTCGGCAACGCCGCGGCGAATGCCGGCTTGAAGATGTGGGCGCCAGCCTCCGGGCCGGAGGCCCCCTGGAGAACGCGGTGCGAGTACTTCATGTAGGCACCCTGAAGGAAGTTGCTCCGGTGCTGCCAGTAGCTCTTGAACCGCGGATCCTTGGAGAAGGAGATCATGCCGCCACCGGCGAGGCTGCGAGTGAAACCGACCGTCCAGATCGCCCTGTTCTTAGGGACCGTGCCGGTCTTACCGGCAATGGTGTAGCCGGGCACGCGAGCAGGCGTTGCGGTGCCAGAGCGGAACGGGCCCTGGAAGACCTTGGACAAGGCATCGGCGATGCCCTCGTCCATCACTCGCTTGCAGTTGGCGCTCGGTGCCTCGAGGGTTGATCCGTCGGAGGCCTTGATCGACTTGATGATGATCGGATCGCAGCGGATGCCTCGGGCGGCGACGGTGGCGTAGGCGTTGACCAGCGAGAGCGGGGTGACCTCGACCGCACCCAAGGTGAACGAGGGGTAGTTGCTGAACTCCCGGGTCAGCCGGTCTCCCTTCGGGTCAATCCCGACCTGCAACCCTAACTCTTTGGCGATCTTGGTGGCGTCACAAAGATTCGCGGCCGACTCGAGTTGTGTGAAGTAGCCGTTCACCGAGTGGGTGGCCCCGGTGAAGAGATTGAAGGTGCCGCCCACCCCATTGACGTCGTGGTGCCCAGTAAACGTGAACGGGCCTTGGCAGGACTGGAAGCGCATGCCGTGGATATCCATCGACCGTGGAACCTTGATGGTGCCGTACGCGCCCAAGCCGTTCTGCAGTGCGGCAGCCGCTACGAACATCTTGAAGGTGGAGCCACCCTGATAGCCGTCGCCACCACCCATCTTGTTGCTCACCGCGTAGTTCCAGAAGGTCTGACTCTTCTTGGTGCCCATCTTGTTGCGGTTCTGGGCCATGGCGACGATCAGCCCGGTGCCCGGCTGAATCATCACGATCACCGAGTCGACCGGGTCGCGCGGGTCGAGGTAGTTCTGGATCGTCTTCTCGGACTTGCGCTGCACCTTGGGGTCGATCATGGTCCGGATCGTCAGGCCACCGCGGTACAGCGCGTTCTCGCGGTCCTCGCGGGTGGCGCCCAGGCTGGGCGAGGCGAGCAGGGTGCGCTCGATGTAGTCGCAGATGAACGGGAACTCGGCGTTGCCGCAGCCGTGCAACTTCGGCTTCGCCTTGACGATGCCCAGCTTCGCGGTCTTGGCCTTGGCCGCCTCTTGCGGGGTGATCACCGCCACGTCCTTGGAGGCCATCCGGTCGAGCACGTCGTTGCGGCGCTGCAGCGCCACCAGCTCGAGGCCGGGGGTGCGCGGGTTGGTACCGACCGGGTTGCGGACCATGCCGGCCAGCATCGCGGCCTGCTGCAGGTTGAGTTCGCTGGCGTGCACACCGAAGAAGTTCATCGCCGCCGATTCGACGCCGTAGGAGCCGTCGCCGTAGTAGGCGATGTTCAGGTAGAACTCGAGGATCTGGTCCTTGGTGTACTTCTTCTCCAGGGCGATGGCGTAGCGCAGCTCCTGGATCTTGCGGGCGATCGTGTTCTCCTGCGCCTTCTCCACGCCCTCGGTGTCGCCGCGGGCGGCGGCGGCGCTGATCTGCACCATCTTCACGTACTGCTGGGTGAGGGTCGAGGCGCCCTGGGTGTTGCCGCGGACGGTGCTGACCAGTGCGCGCATGGTGCCCTGCAGGTCCATCGCGCCGTGCTCGTAGAAGCGGTGGTCCTCGATCGCGATCTGCGCCTTCTGCATGATCGGGGCGATCTTGCTCAGCGGCACGTACTGCCGGTTCTCTTCGTAGAAGTTCACCAGCGGCGAGCCGTCGGCCATCAGCACCCGCGAGCGCTGTGCCTGCGGCGGCATGGTCAGCTCGGCAGGGAGTGAGTCCATCGCGGTTGCTGTGGTCTTGCCCACCTCCGCGCTCATTCCGGCCAGCGGTACCGCGAGGCCGGCTATCAATAGCCCGCCGAGCGCGCTGACCACGATAAACATGACCAGCGAATAGAGCCTCTTCCCCAAGCGCATGGACTACAGAGTACGTGACGCGGGCGTGGGCGCCCGAACCCTAGCGGACTGGCGCGTCAACCGCACGCTGTTCGGGGGCCTTGGGCTCGCGGAGCTTGTCCTATCGAGAGCTAACAACTACACTACGTAGTAGTAGATCGCAGCTACAACGGATGGTGAAACTGTGCCCCTGATGGAGATGGACAGCTGGCCGATGTTGGCCAAGTGCCGCGGCCTGCAGGACGACCTGTTCCCCGACGGCGCCGACCAGAAACGTGCCCGGACCATCTGCTTCGGCTGTGAGGTCAGGGCCGAATGTCTCGCCGAGGCGCTGGACAACCGGATCGAATGGGGTGTCTGGGGCGGAATGACCGAACGCGAGCGCCGGCGCCTGCTGCGCCAGCACTCAGAGGTGCGCTCCTGGCGTCGTTTCCTCGCCGACGCGGTCAACCAGAGCAGCTAGACCCGCCAGATCGTGGACGCCGCCCGGCCGGCGTCCGACCAGATCGAGAGGGACGCCTGCCTCGGACAGACTCGCGTAGTTCTGTTGCTCTCGGTCGGCGCGGGCCATGGCAAGCCGATGATGGCGCAGCACCGCCCGCTGACCGGGATCGGCCGCCCGCTCGGCGTTTTCCAAAGACTCTGGATCGACGTCGACGGTCGGCGTCAGCTGATTGACCAGCACCCGGCGCAGCGGCAGACCCTCGCTACGCAGCCGTCGAGCCAACGCCAGGGCCTCCGCCACCGGAGCCGGACGAGGCGCGGCGACGACCAGGAAACCCGCAGCCTCGGACGCCAACAACTCCCGGGTCTGCGCCGCGTGGGACTCGAAGGCCAGCACGGCCCGCTCGAAGACCTGTAGGAAGGTGCGCAGGTCGCTGAACAGCCGTCCGCCGAGAATGCGGTCGAGCGCCTTGGTCGCCAGGGCGGCGCCGGCGTCCAGGAACCCGAACGGTCCGCGCGGCAGGCCCAGCACCACCCGCAGCAGCGGATTGTGCGCCAGTGCCTCCAGCCGGCTCGGGCCGTCCAGGAAGTCCAGGGCGGACGCGCTGGGCGGGGTGTCGACCACGATCAGATCCCACTCGCCGGTGGCCGCGGCGCGGCGATGCAGTTCGCCGATCTTCTCCATGGCCGCGTACTCCTGGGTGCCCGAAAAGGTCTCGGTGAGCGCCGTATAGAAGGGGTTGGCGCGGATCCGCTCCGCCTCGGGGCCGTCCACCTGCGCAGCCAGCGCCAGGTCGAAGGCCTGCCGGACGTCCAGCATCATCGCGTGCAGGCTGCCGGCGGCGTCCGGGACCTCGACCGGAGTCGGGTCGTGGGCCAGGGCGTCCAGGCCCATCGCCTGCGCCAGCCGCCGGGCCGGATCGATGGTGACCACCACGACGCGGCGTCCGAGCAGGGCGGCCCGGACGGCGACCGCGGCCGACAGGGTGGTCTTGCCCACCCCGCCGGTGCCGACGCACAGCAACACGCGCACGCCGTCGTCGCGCAGCAGGGCGTCGAGTCCGGCGCTCACAACGCTCCCAGTGCGGGCGCCAGCGCGGCGGGCTGCTGACCGCTCGGGATTTCGGGGTCGAGCTCGGGAAGACGCTCCACGGTCAGTTCGGTGCGGTGGCTGAGCAGCGCCTCCCACGCCGTCTGGGCCCGGGCAGCCTCGGCGTCGGCGGTGAACTGCGAAGTGAGGGCGGCCCAGGTCGCCGGGTCGATGCTGTTCGGGGCGGTGGGCGGCGGGTCGGGGACCGTGAGCTGGTCGAGGCAGCGATTCGCGACGACCGCGCCCGGGGTGAGGCCCAACTCGCGGATCGCGGTCACGGTTTCGATCGCCTCGGTGACCGGCAACTCGTCGAGCAGCGTCACCACATGCACCCGACAGCCGGGGTCCCGCAGGTCGTCCATCACCGACGCCGCCTGGCCGGCGATCGGGCTGCCGTCGGTGAGTGCGGTGAGGGCCTCACCGGCGCCCAGGAACGACCCGATCCGGCCGGACGGCGGGGCGTCCAGGACCACCACGTCGATGTCGGGATGGCCGTCGGTGAGATGGGTCAGCTGGCCGATCAGCAGGATGTCGCGTAGCCCGGGCGCGATCCGGGTGGCGAAGTCGACCAGCGGGTCGAACTGCAACACCTCGGCGGCGAAGCCGAGCCGGTAATAGCGCTGCAGATACCCGGCCAGCGCCCGGCGGGCATCGATCTGGATGCCGAACACGCGGCCGCGCCCTGGTTGGACGGCGCTCCGCAGCGGTGTCGGTTCGGGCCCGATCCGGGTGCCGGTGGCCAGTTGGAGCCCGCCGCGTCCCTCGACCTCGGCGACCGCGACCCGGGCGCCGTCCGCGGCCAGCCGGTGGGCCAGGGCGAGTGCGACGGTGGTCTTACCGACACCGCCCTTGCCCGTCACGATGTGCAACGGAGCGCGGACGGCCATGCGGTCAGCTTAGGTGCGGGGATGCGGGCCCGGTCTCGACCGGGCTCGGCTGTCGGAGGCTGCCGTTAATGTTGGGCCCATGACCAAGTGGGAGTATGTGACGGTGCCCGTTCTGGTGCACGTGACCAAGCAGATTCTGGACCAGTGGGGCGCCGACGGCTGGGAGCTGGTGCAGGTCGTTCCGGGCCCGAACCCGCAGAACCTGGTGGCGTACCTGAAGCGTCCGCTGGAGGACGGGTGAACGAGGAGGTCGCCGGCCCGGCACCGTCGCAGCGGCTGGCCGAACTCGGGCTGACCCTTCCGCCGGTCGCCGTACCGCTGGCCGCCTACATTCCGGCGATCGCCTCCGCCGGGCAGGTGCTGACCTCGGGTCAGCTGCCGACCGTGCAGGGCGCGCTGGTCGCCACCGGCAAGGTGGGCGCCGAGGTCACCGTCGAGCAGGCCACCCAGGCGGCCCGGGTCGCCGTGCTGAACGCGCTGGCCGCTGCGGCGTCCGAGGTCGGCGGCATCGACAACATTCGGCGGGTCGTCCGGATGGTCGTCTACGTGGCCGGCACCCCTGACTTCACCGCCCAGCCGCAGGTGGCCAACGGTGCCAGCGAACTGCTCGGTGAGATCTTCGGTCCGCTGGGCCGGCATGTCCGCTCCGCGGTCGGGGTGGCGTCGCTGCCGCTCGACGCACCGGTGGAGCTGGAGCTGGTCGTCGAGGCCAGCGCGGCGTCCTTCTGATGGCTGCTCCGACGGCGCTGACGGAGTCTCGGACGGCGCTGGTGCGGCGGGCGCGGGCGATCAACCGCACGCTCGCCGCAACCTATCCGGACGCGCGCTGCGAACTCGACTTCGGCAACCCGCTGGAGCTGTTGGTGGCCACCATCCTCAGCGCGCAGTCCACCGACCGCCGGGTCAACGCCGTCACGCCGGTGATCTTCGCCCGCTACCCCGACGCCGCTGCCTACGCTTCCGCCGACCGGGCCGAGCTGGAGGAACTGATCCATCCGACCGGGTTCTTCCGGGCCAAGACCGACTCGCTGATCAAACTGGGCGCCGCACTCGTCGAGCGTTACGGCGGCGAGGTGCCGGGCACCTTGAAGCAGCTGGTGACCTTGCCCGGGGTGGGCCGGAAGACCGCCAACGTGGTGCTCGGCAACGCCTTCGGTGTTCCCGGCATCACCACCGACACCCACTTCCTGCGCTTGTCGGAGCGATTCGGCTGGTCCGATTCGGCCAAACCCGAGGTGGTGGAGGCCGAGGTTGGGGCGCTGTTCCCGCGCAAGGAATGGACGCAGCTGTCGCACAACGTGATCTGGCACGGACGCCGCCGCTGCCACGCGCGGCGTCCGGCCTGCGGGGCCTGCCCGGTGGCCAAGCTGTGCCCGTCGTACGGCATCGGCCCGACCGACCCGGTGGTCGCCGCGAAGCTGATCCGGGAACCCCGCGGATGAGGCGACTGGGAGTGCTGGTCGCGATCGCCGCGCTGCTGCTCGGCGGTTGCACGGCGACGCCGTCCGAGCCGCCCACGCCGAGCTTCACTCCGGTCGATCCGGCGGCGGTCGTCGCCGCACGCAAGCAGGCTGGGATCGCCGATTGCCCGAAATCGTCGGCCACCGTGCCGGCGCGCAGCGACGGGCTGCCGGACCTGACGCTGGACTGCCTCGGCGGCGATTCCACCGTCCGGCTGGCCGGGCTGCGCGGCAAGCCGATGCTGGTCAACGTCTGGGCGCAATGGTGCCCGCCGTGCCGCGAGGAGTCGCCCTACCTGCGGCAGTTCGCCAAAGCCAGCAAGGGGAAGGTGTTCATGCTCGGCATCGACTACAACGACCCGCGGCCCGAACTGGCGGTCGAGTTCGCCGGACTGGTCGGCTGGAAGTACCCGCAGCTCGCCGATCCGGAGCGCCGACTGAGCACGAAGATGTCGGTGCCCGGCCTTCCCACCACGCTGTTCGTCGATGCCGACGGCAAAGTGGTGCATACCGTCGCCGGCAAGCTGCAGTCCTACGACGAACTGATCCAACTGACCCGCGACAAGCTCGGAGTCTCGCTGTGACCACGGTTGATGCGGAACGGCTCCGGGCGGCACTGGCCGGACCCGAAGCGGCCGCTCGCGTGGCTGGCCGGGCAGCCCAGGGTGGGCGTCCGGCGGCAGTGTTGATCGCGTTGGCCGAGCACGCCGAGGGCACCCGCATCGTGCTGGTCGAGAAGGACGCCCGGCTGCGCACCCATGCCGGGCAGGTCGCCTTTCCGGGTGGCTCGATCGAGGCGTCCGATGCGTCTGCGGTGGCCGGGGCGCTGCGTGAGGCGGACGAGGAGGTCGGGCTGGCGCCCGGCGAGGTCGAGGTGCTGGGTGTCCTGCCGCCGGCCTACGTGCGGGCCAGCGACTTCGCGGTGACCGCGGTGGTCGGGCGCTGGCCGACACCGCGTCCGCTGGCGCCCGTGGACGTCACCGAGATCGCGGCGGTGCATTCGGTGGCGGTGGACGTCCTGGTCGACCCGGCGAACCGGCTCACCTGGACGCATCCGGCGGGCTTCAGCGGCCCCGGATTCGTGGTCGGCGAACTGTTCATCTGGGGCTTCACCGCCTACCTGCTGGACGGCCTGTTCGACCTGGCCGGCTGGACGGTGCCTTGGGACGTCGAGCGCCTCTCTGACATTCCGGAACGGTTCCGGATCGGCCGGCGGCGCTGACCCGCACTCAGTTGCCGGGAGCGGTGTAGCCGGGGCCCGGGTTGCCGGCCGAGGTGAGGCTCGGAGCGGACTTGCGGGCCTGCTTGCGTGCGGCCGCCTCGGCCTCAGCCTCGGAAACCCCCCGCTCGAGCGCTTGCTGGACGGCCTCGACCGAGCGCTGGCCCTCGGCCACCGTCGCCTCAGGGCCCTTCACCGACACCTTGTTCTTGCCGATCAACGCGAGAATGCCGGCGATCACGAACATCACCACGGCAACGATGCCCAGGCCGACGGCTGCGGCCAGCAACGGCTGCCAGCCGAGCGAATTGGCGAAGAAGTAGCCCACCAGGGCGGACAGGCCCAGGAACAACAACGAGACGCCGTTGACCGCGAAATAGCCGGCGCCGCCGAGGAGGCCGGCGCCGATGCCCACCGATTTCGCCTGCGGGACCAGTTCGGCCTTCGCCAGCTCGATCTCGCCGCGGACGATGGTGGTCAGGTCGGCCTGGATCGCCTTCACGGTATCCGCGATGTCTGCCTGGTTCGCCATGGTGGCTGCCTTTCGTCGCCTGTCGTGTTCAGCCTAGTGGTCGCGTCCCCGCGTGTCTGGACCCCTAACGGGGGGAACTGTGCCCCGACCATCAGGGCCGCCGTATCGGACCGACGAATCAGAGCGGAATGCGCAGACCGTCGTCGGGCAGATCGAGCGGTGCGGTGAGTTCGGTGTGATCGACCTCGGCCGACCAGCAGGTCACCCGGTAGGGCAGCAGCAGTGGCTCCGGGGGGCGGGCCGAGTTGTCGTACACACCGCCCACCTCATCCAGCAACTGGGCCCGGGTCGACTCGTCGAGCTGTTGGGCCGTCGGCATCCGCGTCACCATCTCGACCAGGCCGGGCCGATCGATCGGCACCCAATGCCGGAATGACCGGGTCTGCAGCTGCGGGAAGTAGGCGCTGTCTTCCAGTGCCTGCAGCGACCCGGTGCCGTAGGCGCCACTCATCGCCTCCGGATCGTACTGTCGCACGGTGCGGACAAGGCGCTTCACCCACGGCACCGAGTCGTCGCGGACGGTGTAGGCGATGCCCAGCCGGCCGCCCGGACGCAGCACCCGGGCGAACTCCGACAGCGCCAGGCCGGGCGCGAAGGTGTGGAAGTTCTGCGCCAGCAGCACCCGATCGAACGAGCACGGCGCCAGCGGCAGCGCCTCGGCCGCGGCAACCATCGGCAGCCCGGAGGGTGCGCGACGCAGCAGCGCCGAGACGGCGTCACGGTCGCGGTCGACCAGGGTCAGCCGGTGTCGGCCGCGCAGGCCCGAGGCGAAGGCTGCCGATGACTGACCCAGGATCAGGGTGGGCCCTTCGGACGCGCCGACCAGCCAGGTCAGGGCATCGGCCAGGGTCGAGGTGCTCACGGTGGCATCGTACGGGCCATCCACAGCCCGCAACGATTCTGAACAATTCCGGACGCCCGGTCGCACAGTGAGGACGTGGAAGCGACAGAAGTGGTCGTGGTGTCCGGCGGTGGCGAGGTGTGCGACCTCGTCACAACAGCTGCTGCCGCGCTCGGATACGGCACGACAGTGTGTGAGCCGGAATCATTGGCCGGCCGCTGGGCCAGCGCCGGCACGATCTTCATCGGGCTCGACTCTGCCGCCGAGGTCGCGGCGCTCGAACTGGCCCGGCGTGAGCGGGTGTATCTAGTCGGTGCCGACACCGGTGCCGCGGCGCTGTGGTCGGTGCCGCTGGGGGCCGAGGTGATCGTGCTGCCGCAGGGCCGCGGCTGGCTGTCGTCGGTGCTGGCAGATCGGGTGGGCGGTGCCGGCGAGGTGGTTGCGGTGCTCGGTGGCTCCGGCGGGGTCGGAGCCTCGACGCTGGCCGCGGCTCTGGCGTGGCGGGCAGCTGATGCGGGGCGGTCGGTGGCGTTGGTGGACGCCGACCGGCTGGGTGGCGGCATTGACCTGTTGGTCGGGGCGGAGGGCGAACCCGGCTGGCGGTGGCCGCGATTCGCGGCTGCGGACGGCGTGCTGGGTGATCTGCGCGAGTTCCTGCCGGTGGTCGACCGAGTGAGTGTGGTGTCGATGGCCCGCGGCGCCGATGTCGAACTGGGCAGGGAGGCGCTGGCCGCCGTGGTGGGCTCCCTGCGCCGGAGTTTCGAGTTGGTGGTGATAGACCCGGGGCGCGGCGGCTCGGCGGTCTGCCGGGAGGCGCTGCGGCAAGCCGGCCGGAGCCTGGTGGTGGTGGCCGGTTGCGTGCGCGGGGTGGCAGCGGCCGGGCAGGTGGTGCGTGCCCTGGCCCCGCCCGCCGCGGAGGCGGTGGTGCGCCGGATTCCGGGGTTGCGGGTGCCCGACGATGTGGTGGAGGAGTCGCTCGGTCTGCCGGTGAGCGCCTGGCTGCGGCACGATCCGAGCCTGGCCGTGGCGGCCGAGCGGGGTGAGCGCCCGGGACTGTCTCGTCGACGCGGCGGGCTGGGGCGGGTTTGCGAGCAGCTGCTGGAGGCGTCGTGAGCCAGCCGGCGGCGTCCGTTCCGGGCAGCGTCGCCGAAGTGCGGGCGGTGCTGGGCCGGGCCGGCGCGACCCCTGGCCCGGTCGAGGTCGCGGCTGCGCTGCGCGGGTTGGGAGCGCTCGTTTCGGAGGGCACCGTCCGCGACACGGTGGCTGCGCTGCGCCGGGAGAGTTCGGGCGCAGGGCCGCTGGAGCCACTGTTGGCGATGCGCGGCGTGACCGACGTCCTGGTCAACGGGCATCGGCAGGTGTTCGTCGACCGCGGTGCCGGCCTGGAGCCGGTGGAGGGGGTCTTCGCCGACGAGGAAGAGGTGCGGCGACTCGCCGTGCGGCTGGCCGCGGCGGTCGGCCGGCGGCTCGACGAGGGCTCACCGTTCGTCGATGCCCGGCTGCCCGACGGCACCCGGGTGCATGCCGTCCTCGGCGTGCTCACCGACGTCGGTACCTGCCTGTCGCTGCGGGTGCCGGCACGAAAGGCGCTGACCTTGGACGATTGGGTGGCGGGCGGCAGCCTGCACCCGCGGGCGGCTGAGCTGCTGAGTGAGGTGCTGGAACGGCGCGTTGCGTTCCTGGTCTCCGGCGGGACGGGGTCGGGCAAGACCACCCTGTTGGCGAGTTTGCTCGGCCTGGTCGATCCCTGCCACCGCATCGTCATCGTGGAAGATTCGCGCGAACTCGCGCCCGCGCATCCGCATGTGCTGCGGCTGGAGGCTCGGCCGGTCAACCCGGAAGGCGCCGGCGCAGTGCCGCTGGTGGCGTTGGTGCGTCAAGCGCTGCGGATGCGGCCCGATCGGCTGGTGGTCGGCGAGGTCCGCGGTGCCGAGCTGAGCGATCTGCTGACCGCGCTGAACACCGGCCACGAAGGGGGTTGCGGCACCTTGCACGCCAACTCGGCGGCCGATGTCCCGGCGCGGCTCGAGGCGCTCGGCGTGCTGGGCGGGTTGCCGCGGGCAGCGCTGCACGCGCAGGCCGCGGCGGCGCTGGACGTGTTGGTGCACATCGCGCGTCTGCCCGACGGCACCCGCTGGGTGCGCGAGCTGCATGTGCTGGCCTGGGACGAGGCGTCCGGGCTGTGCCGTCCGGTGCCCGCCTGGCGGTTCAGCCGCGACGGTGCGCCGGTCGCCGGCCCGGGAGCGGTCCGGCTCGAGGAGTTGTTGCGATGACCGGCGTGGCGGCGCTGTTGGCGATCTGGTCGGTGTGGCTGTGGTGGCCGCCGGCATCGGCGCACCGGCTGCGTCCGGCTGTTCGATCCCGCGGAGTGCCCAGGGTGCGGGCGCCGGTCGTGCTGGGTGTTGTTGTGCTGGTGCCGCCGGTGCTGGGGATCGTCCTGGACGGCGTCCGCGGTGCCGCGCTGGGCTGGGTGGTCGGGGTGCTGGGCGCCGCGATGGCGTGGACGGTTCGGCGTTCCCGCGCGGGTCGGCAGCGGTCTGCCGTCCGGGATCAGGTGGCTCGGGGGTGCGGCGAACTGGCGGGCTTGTTGCGAGCCGGGTATCCGCCGGGTCGAGCCATGGAGATCGCCGGCCTCGACAGTCCGCTGCTGGCTGAGATCGCCGCCCATCGCCGGGTGGGCGGCGACGCGGCCGAGGCCTTGCGTGCCGCCGCGCGGCGTCCGGGCGCCTCCGGATTGGCCGGCCTGGCCGCCAGCTGGACGATCGCGGAACGGACCGGCGCGGCGATGGCGACCTCACTGGACGACCTGGCGACGAATCTGGCCGCCGAACGCGACCTGGCCCGCACTGTCGGCACCGAGGTGGCTGCCGCCCGTTTGACCGGACGGCTGCTGGGCGGACTGCCGCTGGTCGGCCTCGGTCTGGGGTATGCGGTCGGCGGTGATCCGATCGGCTATCTCACCGGTTCAGCCACCGGGCTGGCCTGCCTGGCGATCGGTGGCGGCTTGGCGGCGGTGGGGCTGGTGTGGAGCGATGCGCTGGCCGACCGCGCGGGGCGGCTGCGATGACGGCCGAGGTGCTGCTCGGAATCGCGGTGGCCGCGTCGGCCGCTGCGGCGTTCCTCGTGGCGACACCCGATCGACTGAGGTCGGGCGACCCCTCGGGTGTTCCAGGGCGAGGAGTGACGCTGCCTGGTGCCGGCTTGCTCGTTCCGGTGCCGGGTGCGCCCGGCGCGGGCGTCCGGGTGTTGCTCGGCGCGGCGGCGGGTGGGGTGCTGATGGCGACCGGCGTGCTCTCGGGTGCGCTGGGCGTCGTGGCCGCGATCGGGATCGGTGCCGGCGTGTTCGTCGCCGCCGGACGGCTGGGGTCCACCGGTGAGGCGTCCGTCCGGGTCGAGTTGGCGTCCGCGCTGCCGGTGATCTGCACCCAGCTGGCGGTCTGCTTGGAGGCCGGATTGCCGTTGCGCAACGCCGTCGCGGTGCTCGGCGAGTGCCTCGGGGGCGAGCCGGCGCGGGTGCTGCGCCGCTGGGACGCCGCCGTCCGGCTCGGTGTGCCGGAGGAGCGGGCCTGGGCCGACGTGGGCGAGCAGCACCCCGAACTGGCCGGGTTGGCGCGGGAACTGCGACATGCGGCGTCCGGTGGCGTCGCGCTCGCGCCCGCGCTGCGGCAGCACGCCGCGGAAGCCCGCGCCGTGGTTCGCGCAACAGCCGAATCACGAGCCCGGCGTGCCGGAGTGAGCATCGTGCTGCCGCTGGCGGTGTGCTTCCTGCCCGCGTTCCTGCTGGTCGGCGTCGTGCCGGTGGTCGGCGGGGTGCTCAGCCGGCTGTTCGGCTGAGGTTATCCACAGGTCCGCCACCGAAGTGAACACTTTCCGGCCCAGGTGCCCAAGGTGAGAGTGAACCCGGTGGTAGCCGGGGGTGAGAGGAGAGAACCATGCCCAACCAGTTGGTGGCCCGTCCCCACGACGAGCGGGGGATGACCACGGCCGAGTACGCCCTCGGGACGATCGCGGTGATCGCCCTGGTCGCTGCGGTCATCGCCTACGTCAGCGGTGACACCTTCGACACACAGATCACGGTGATCTTCAAGCAGATCACCGACTGGATCCTGAGCTTCGTCGGGAAGTAGACGACCTGAGCGCGGTGGGTGGAGCGGGTGGCCGTCCCGCCCACCGCGGCCGAGACCGAGGAGGGACGATGCGTAGCGAACGCGGCATGGTGAGCGTCGAGGTGGCTTTCGGGGCCCTGCTCTCGGTGCTGGTGGCGCTGGGGTTGTGCTACCTGATCGCGATTGTGGTGCAGCTGGGCCAACTGCAGGCGGTCGCCGGTGAGGTGGCTCGTCAGCAGGCTCGGGGCGACACGGCGGCAGCACAACGGGCCCAGGCCGATGCACCCGCCGGAACTCGGGTGCGGGTGAGCGGCAGCGGTGCCGATGTGGTCGTCGAGGTCGAGCTGCCGGCACGACCCTGGGCGGGGGTGCTGCCCGGTGTTGCGCTGCACGCCCGCGCCATCGTGGCCAAGGAGGTCTGAGATGATCCGGCGCGCACTGAGCCTCGATCCACCGATCTGCGGCTACTGCGTGGCTCAGACTGGGCGGACTGGCTACGCCGGGCAAGCACGCTGTGCCAGAAGGGCCGCCCCTGGCGAGGCGGGTGTCGCGACGCCGCTGGTGGTGCTCACCGTGATGGGGCTGGTGACACTGGCCGCGGTCGGGGTGCTGGCGCTGGCCTACTCGGCGACCGCCCGCTCGGTGCGGGCCGCCGCCGACCTGGTGGCGGTCTCCGGCGCACAGGCCTACGCCCGCGGCGGCGACGCGTGCGACGAGGCGCGGCGGATCGCCGGGCGCAACCAGGTCGACATGGCCGAATGCGAGGTGACCGGCGACCTGATCGACTTCGTGGTCGAGGTGCGGGTGTCCCACGGTGTCGGCTGGCGGTTGCCCGGCCTGCCCGACACGGTCGCGGCGACTGCCTACGCCGGCAGTGTGACGGGTGCCCCGTGACCGGCAAGCAGTCCGCGCAACAGGGTCAGGGCGGTCCGCCGGTCGAGCGGCTGGTTGCCCGAACCGCACCGCGGCGACACCACACAACGGGGGCAGCCCTGCTCGCACCGGCAGGCGGCGAGCAGTTCGGCGGTCGCGCCGAGCCAGCGTTCGGCGAGTTCGTAGGCCTGATCGGCGAACCCGGAGCCACCGGGCAAGCCGTCGTGGACGAACACGGTCGGGGCCCCGGTGTCGGTGTGGTGGGTGATGGACAAACCGCCGACGTCACCCGCATCGCACGCCGTGAAGCGGGGCAGCAGTGCGATCGCCGCATGTTCGGCGGCATGCAGTCCACCCGCCAGGTCACGCTCGGCCAGGCCCATGGCGTCCGGCGCCGTCCACCACAGGGCGCGGGTGCGGAAGGTGCGGGCCGGCAGATCGAGCGGGGTGGAATCCCAGACCGTTCCGGTGCCAGCATCGCGGCGCAGGTAGCCGATGACCTGCGAGGTGAGTTCGACGGTGCCGGCGAACAAAGAGCCGCCGGCCAGCTCACGACGCCGGTCGGTGCCCAGTACCCGCACACTCAGCTGCGTGGAGGGCTGGGTGAACCATTCCGCTCGCACCCTGCTGCACATGGCGACGCCGGCGTCGAGGTCATAGTCGTCGACCAGCCACTGTTCGCCCTGATGCAGGTAGACCGCGCCGGCATGCACGGTGCGGTCGGCGGCCGCAGTATCGACCTGTCCGATCACCCGTCCGGTGGCGACCTCGATGATCTCCACGCCGCTGCCCGCGATCGAACGCAGGTCGATGCGATCGACGGCGCGGGTGGGCGAAGTCCAGAACCACGAGGTGCCGCGGCGGCGCAACACGCGGCCGGCGACCAGGCGGTCCAGCAGCCCCGTCATGGTCGGCCCGAAGAATTCCTCGTCGCCGGTGGTCACCGGCAGTTCCTGGGCGGCGGCAGCCAGGTGCGCACCGAGCACGGCCGGCTGTTCGGGGTGCAGCACCGTCGTCTCGACCGCGGTGTCGAACAGGGCCTCCGGGTGTTGGCACAGCCAGCTGTCCAGCGGGTCGGGTTTGGCGAGCAGCACGGCCAGCGCGTCCCGTCCGTCACGGCCGGCCCGCCCGGCCTGCTGCCACAGCGAGGCCAGCGAACCCGGGAACCCGACGGTCAGCACGGCGTCCATCCCGGTGACATCGACGCCGAGTTCGAGCGCGTTGGTGCAGGCCACGCCGCGCAGCCGTCCCGAGGACAGGCCGGCCTCGAGTTCGCGCCGGTCGGTGGCCAGGTAGCCGGCCCGGTACGAGGCGATCTCGTCAGGCGCGATGCAGTGCCGGCGGGCCTGTTCGGCGACCAGTTCCGCCTGCACCCGCGAGGTGGTGAACGCCAACGCTTGCGCCCCCGAATCGACCAGCCGGGCAAGCATGCCGGCCGCCTCACGGTGTGGGTCGCCGTCGCCCTGCCAGACGACGAAGTCGAGTGCCGGGCGGCTGGAGGTGTCGTTGTCGACCGCCAGCACGTCGTCGATCCCGGCCAGCCGGGCGAGGTGATCGGCCGGTGCGGCGATGGTGCCGGAAGCGGATATGAAGACCGGGTCGGTGCCGTAGTGCCGGCAGATTCGCCGCAGCCGCCGCAGCACGCTCGCCACGTGAGCGCCGAACACGCCGCGGTAGCGGTGCGCCTCGTCGATGACCACATAGCGCAGCGACCGCAGCAGACCCTGCCAGCGCTCGTGGGCCGGCAGCACACTGCGGTGCAGCATGTCGGGATTGGTCAGCACGAAGGTGGCGAAATCGCGGGCGAACCGGCGCTCGCCGGGCTCGGAATCGCCGTCGAGGGTGGACACCCGCCACGACGCCCCGCCCAGGGCGGCGGCTCGTTTCGCCTGGTCGTGGGCGAGTGCCTTGGTGGGTGCCAGGTAGAGGGCGGTGTGGGCCCGGTCGGGCCGTGCCCACCGATGTCGCCCGGCATCGGTACCGACCCGGCCCTCGGCGGTGGCGGCGATGATCGGCAGCAGGTACGCCAACGACTTACCCGAACCGGTGGCAGTGCTGAGCGCGACATGACGGCCCTCGAAGGCCGCCTGCGCGGCCAGGCTCTGGTGCTGCCACAGTGCCCGGACGCCCTGCCCGGCGAGGGTGTCGCGAACGGGCTGCGACACCCAATCGGGCACAGGTGCCAGCACGCCCGGGCGGGCCGGACGTCGATGGACATGGCGCACCTGCGCCTCACCCTCGATCCACTCCGGAACGGCCATTGCCTCAGGGTGCCACGAGCCCCGGACAGAACCGTTGAGGAATCGCTGCGTGGCGTTGGTCGAGCTTGTCGAGACCCTGTGGCCGGGCAGACGGGGTTTCGACAAGCTAACCCCAAGCGCAACGCGCAAGCGTCGACGGGCCCAACCAGCGGGTGGGTGCGATCAGAAACCCGCGTTGGTCGGGGCGTCGTCAGTGTGTCGCGTGGGTCACCGTTCCGGCGCAGATCGTCAGCTGCACCTGCATGTGTCGCAGGGCGTGCGCTGCCTCGGCCGGCGGCGCGGGGGACAGCGGATCGTCGTCCAGCAGCACCAGGTCGCCGGGCTCGCCGGGCCGCAGGCGGCGTCCGTCGACCGAGGCCGCGAGGGCCTCCCGTGGAGTGAGCGCCTGCTCGGGGTGCCATCCGGGCCGCTCGTCGCCGCTGCGATGGACGGCGCACGCCATCGCCAACCAGGGGTCGAGTTCGGCCACCGGGGCGTCCGAACCGAGCGCCAGCCGCACTCCGGCGTCTGCCAGCATGCGCAGCGGGAAGGAGCGTTCAGCGCGCTCGGCGCCCCAGATCCGGTCGGTGAGGTCGCGATCGTCGAGCAGGTGGGCTGGCTGCACGCTGGCCCGCAGGCCCAGGGCAGCCATCCGGTCGGCGTCACCCCGGGTGACCAGCTGCGCATGCTCCACCGAGCCGCGCCCACCGCCGGCGGCGAAGGCGTCCAGCACGGCGGTGTTGGCGCGATCCCCGATCGCGTGCAGTGCCACCTCGAGGCCGGCGGCGGTGGCCCGACGGATGAACTCGACGAGCTCGGCCACGGAGTAGTTGGCCACGCCGCAGGGATGATCCGGGGTGGCCGGACCGTCGGAGTACGGCTCGTGGGTCCACGCGGTGCGGGTGCCCAGCGAACCGTCGGTGATCACCTTGAGCGGAGCCATGGTGGCCAGCCCACCGGTGCCGGGCAGCGGGTCGCCGGTGCGCAGGCCGGCCGCGATCACCTGCTCCAGCTGATGGGGGTAGACGGCGGTGCGCACCCGCAGCGGCCCCACCCCGGCGGCGAGCCGGAGCGGCCAGTCCACGAAGCTGTCGGCGAACTCGAAATCGACCAGGCCGGTGACGCCCTTGGCCGCCAACGCGGCGATCGGATCGATGAAGTCCGCCGGTCCGGGCACGGCGCCGGGGAGTTCGTCCAGCCGGCGCAACAGGCCGAACCACTCGTTCTCGCTCACCGCGCCGTCTCTGGCCGGAGCGCCGAGCAGGGTCAGGGCTGCCGAGTTCAGCCAGCCGCTGTGCGCGTCACCCGAGATCAACACCACCGGCGCCGCGCCGCTGATCGCGTCCAGTTCGGCGACCGTGGGTTGCCGAGACCAACCGGCCGAGCGGAACCCGAACCCGAACAGAGTGCGGTCAGGATGCCGCCGGGCCAGCTCGACGAGCGGTCCACGGAGCCGCTCCAACACGTCGTCCGGCTCGGCGGTGCCGCCCAGCTGCACCATCCGGGCGGTGCGCACCCATTGCGTGGCGTGCACATGGGCGTCCCACAACCCGGGGATCGCCCAACGGCCGTGACCGTCGATCTCCTCGACACCGGCCACCGGTGTCAGGTGGGTGCCGACATCGGCGATCACGCCGTCCGAGATCAGCACGTCGCGCGGTTCCTGGGACGCCGGGGATGCGTCGTCCAGGTCGACGATCCGCACCTGCCGCACCAGCACCGATCCGTTCACGCGCAGCAGCGTACGGGTCGCAGCGCGGGTGTGGCAGGCTGCCGGTGTGCTCGAACCCCTCGTCGCCCACGACCTCGCCGTGCGGCTGCGCGACGCCGGCTACAGCTATGACGCGGTCGCCGAACGACTCGGCACGCCGGGCCTGGACGGGCTGGCCCGCAACGCCACCGTCCCCGCCGACCGGGCCCTCGCCGGCGCGATCGATCCGCAAGCCACCCTGATCAGGGCCTTCGCGCTGCAACAGGACGTCGCGTGCGCCGACCTCGCAGCGGCACTGGGGGACCTGGACCGCCTCACCCCGATCCTGGACGCCGCTTCCGACGACACCGTCCGGGCCGCCATCGAGATCCGGCCCTACGCCTTCACCGACGATCACGGCGAGCATTCCGGCTGGCTGGCCTCCGACCTCACCCCCACCCTCGACGGACGCCTCGCCGCACCGCGCGACGACTTCGTCCTCGGCCTCTCGCCGGCCTCGGTGACCTTGGCCCAGCTCACCATGCGCAACCCCCGCGGACGCGCCCTCGACCTGGGCGCCGGCTGCGGCATCCAGTCGGTGCACCTGGCCACCCACGTCGACCAGGTCGTCGCCACCGACCTCAACCCGCGGGCCTGCGCGATGACCGCCCTGACCGCAGCCCTCAACGGCCTCACCGTCGACGTCCGCCAAGGCTCGCTGTACGAACCGGTCGCCGGCGAGGGCTTCGACCTGATCGTCACCAACCCGCCCTATGTGATGGCACCACCGGACGCCTCCCGGCTGGTCTACCGGGAGGGCTCGTTCACCGCCGACGGCCTGGTCCGCGCGGTCGTCGCCGGTGCGGCGACCCAGCTCAATCCCGGTGGAGCGCTGCAAGTGCTGGGCAACTGGGCGATCACCGCCGACCAGCCCTGGCAGGACCGGCTGGCGTCGTGGATCGCGCCCACCGGCTGCGACGCCCTGGTGCTGCAGCGGGAACGGCTCGACCCGTTCGAGTACATCGAGATCTGGCTCGCCGACGCCGGCCTGGTCGGTACCCCTGACTACGCGAAACGCTACGCCGAATGGGTCGACTACTTCGACGCCCTGGGCATCGTCGGAGTCGGCCTTGGCTGGCTCACCCTCTACAACACCGGCAACGCACAACCTGAGTTGCGCTTCGACGACTGGCCTCACCAGGTGCAGAGCGGCCTGGGGGAGGCGTTCGCCGAGTTCCCGGACGCCGCCCGCGCGGCCCAGCTGCCCGACGACCAACTGTCGGCCGGCACCCTCACCCTCGATCCGGCCGTCACCTCCGAAGCACTCGGACGCCCCGGTGCGGCCGACCCCGAGCACATCGTCTTCCGCCGCGGTACCGGTTTCGGACGTGCCGTCGAGGTCGATACCGCCCTGGCCGGAGTGGCCGGCGCCTGTGACGGGGAGCTGCCGCTCGGCGTCCTGATCGACGCCGTCGCCGACCTGTTGGACGCCGACGCCGCGGCGCTCCGGGCCGACCTGCTACCTCGACTGCGCCCGCTGATCGCCGACGGCTTCCTGCGTCTCGTCGACCACCGCTGAGCCCACGGCCGAACCGGGCAGGTGGCCGAGGGTTCGATCTTTGTGGTTACCATTCCCCCGTGAGGCCGCCGTCGCGGCCCGTCATCCCGCGCATCGAGGAAATCCACGTGGCAACTGCAGGCAAGACACGGCTCGTGATCGTCGAGTCACCCGCCAAGGCGACCAAGATCGCCAGCTTCCTCGGCACCGGCTACGTCGTCGAGTCCAGCCGCGGCCACGTCGCGGATCTGCCCACCGGCGCCGCCGAGGTGCCTGCCAAGTACAAGGGCGAGAAGTGGGCGCGCACCGGCGTCAACGTCGAGAACAACTTCGAGCCGCTCTATGTGGTGGCGGCTGACAAGAAGGGCACCATCCGCGAACTGAAGGCGAAGCTGGCCGGTGCCGATGAACTCCTGCTGGCCACCGACGAGGACCGCGAGGGCGAGGCCATCGCGTGGCACTTGATGCAGCAGTTGAAGCCGAAGGTGCCGGTCCGCCGGATGGTGTTCCACGAGATCACCCCGCAGGCCATCGCCGAGGCGGTGGCGAACCCGCGCGAGCTCGACACCGACCTGGTGGACGCCCAGGAGACCCGGCGCATCCTCGACCGGCTGTACGGCTACGAGGTCTCCCCGGTGCTGTGGAAGAAGGTGATGCCGCGGCTGTCCGCGGGCCGCGTCCAGTCGGTGGCGACCCGCCTGGTGGTCGACCGTGAGCGGCAGCGGATGGCGTTCCGCTCCGCCAGCTATGCCGGCATCGAGGCCAAGCTGAACGCCGGCGCGGACGCCGAACCGCCCGTTTTCGGTGCGACCCTGCAGCAGATCAGCGACCTGCGCGTCGCCCAGGGCCGCGACTTCGACCCGCAGGGCAACCTGACCGGCAAGGGACTGTTCCATCTCTCCGCCGAGCAGGCCGAGATGCTGGCCACCGCTCTGGAGCAGGCTGCGTTCGCGGTGGCCTCGGTCGAGGCCAAGCCGTACACCCGGCGTCCGTACGCCCCGTTCCGCACCACCACGCTGCAGCAGGACGCCGGGCGCAAGCTGGGCTTCACCGCCGAGCGCACCATGCGGGTCGCCCAGGACCTGTACGAGCGCGGCTTCATCACCTATATGCGTACCGACTCGGTCACCTTGTCGGGGACCGCGATCAACGCCGCCCGCACCCAGGTCAAGCAGCTGTTCGGCGGCAAGTACCTGCCCGAGAAGCCGCGCGTCTACACCTCCAAGGTGAAGAACGCCCAAGAGGCGCACGAGGCGATCCGACCCGCCGGTGAGACCTTCCAGATCCCGTCCGAGACCGGGCTGAGCGGTGACGCGTTCCGGCTCTACGAGCTGATCTGGAAGCGCACTCTCGCCTCGCAGATGGCGGACGCCGTGGGCGAGACGGTGAGCGTCCGGATCGGCGCCACCCTGCCGCAGCGGATCGCGGTCACCGACGCCACCACCGGCGAGATCACCGAGACCGGACGCTGCACCTTCGGCGCCTCCGGCCGCACCATCACCTTCCCCGGCTTCCTCAAGGCCTACGTGGTGGGCGTCGAGGACGACGAAACCTCCGACGACGCCCAGGCCCGACTGCCGCAACTCGTCGCCGGTGCCGCGCTCACCCCTGAGGAACTGAAGGCGCTCAGCCACGACACCCGTCCGCCGGCCCGCTACACCGAGCCGTCGCTGGTGGCGAAGCTGGAGGAGCTGGAGATCGGCCGGCCCTCGACCTATGCGTCGATCATCCGCACCATCACCAGCCGCGACTACGTGTTCAAGAAGGGTTCGGCGCTGGTCCCGACCTGGCTGGCGTTCGCGGTCACCCGGCTGCTCGAAGAACACTTCCCGCGGCTGGTCGACTACACTTTCACCGCCGCGCTGGAGGACACCCTGGACGACATCGCCAGCGGCCAGGCCGCCCGGCTGCAGGTGCTCAACGACTTCTACTTCGGCGCCGAGGGTGCCACCCACGAGGGCCTGCACGCCCTGGTCAACGAGCTCGGCGAGATCGATGCCCGCGGACTCTCCACCTACCCGCTGGGCGATTCCGGCATCGCGGTGCGGGTCGGCCGCTACGGCACCTATGTCGAGGACGCCGAAGGCCGGCGGGCCAACGTGCCCGAGGATCTGCCGCCCGACGAACTCACCATCGAGCACGCCAAGGAGTTGCTCGACCAGCCGGCCGGCGAGGAGCGCGAACTGGGCGTCGATGAGGCCACCGGACGGCAGATCGTCGCGAAATCGGGCCGCTACGGGCCCTACGTCACCGAGGTGCTCGAGGAGGGCGCGCCGAAGTCGGCCAAGCCGCGCACCGGTTCGTTGTTCGCCTCGATGAGCCTGGAGACCATCGGTCTGGACGACGCGCTGAAGCTGCTCAGCTTGCCGCGGGTGGTCGGCACCTCCGCCGACGGGGTGGAGATCACCGCCCAGAACGGCCGCTACGGCCCGTACCTGAAGAAGGGCACCGACTCGCGTTCGCTGACGTCGGAGGAGCAGATCTTCGACATCACCCTGGAGCAGGCCGAGGAGATCTACGCCCAGCCCAAGACCCGGGGGCGCGCTCGCGCCGCCGCCGGTCCGCTCAAGGAGCTGGGGGCCGATCCGGCGACCGGCAAGCCGATGGTGATCAAGGACGGACGCTTCGGCGCCTACGTCACCGACGGCGAGATCAACGCCACCCTGCGCAAATCGGACTCGGTGGAGGCGATCACCGCCGAACGGGCCGCCGAACTGCTGGCCGAGAAGCGGGCGAAAGGGCCGGCCCCGAAGCGCACCACCACCCGTCGGACCACCACCAAGCGCGCCACGACGACCAAGCGGGCGCCGGCCAAGAAGAGCTGACCCGTGCGCCGGCGCGGCGAGGTGCTGCGGTTCGAGCTGCCGATGACCGCGGTGGTGACCGGCCTGACCGGGCCGGCGACCGGCGTCCATCGGCTGGTCGGACGCCCGCCCGCCGAGTCGACAGCGACCGTCATCGACACCGCCGACCATCGGCTGCTGTCCTGGGGCGTGGAGCTGTCCCGGGTGGCCGAGACGGGCCGGTGGACGCTGCGGGCGCCCGGCTGGGAGCCGGTGCTGAGCGCCGATCGGACGATGCCGCAGGCTGAGGAGGACATTCCGTCGGAACTGGCGGTGCTGCTGGTGCCGTTCCGGCGCAGCGGGATCCTCGCCCCGGTGCTGGAGGCGGCCTCGGTGCGGCGCCGGTTCACGCTCGTCGGCCAGGACGGCGGCGCGCTCGGTGACCTGCTCGATGAACGGGTCCGGGTCGGGCAACCCCCCGGCGAACTGCAGGCCTTCCGGGTCGTCACCCTGACCACCACCGGCCCGGTTGGCGCGGCCGTCCGTGAGGTCTTCCTCGCCGCATTCGCGGACGCCGGCGGCACCCTGATCGACCGGCCTCCGGCGCTCGCCGACCGGATGGGATTGATCCACTCGGGGCCGGCAGAGGGCAGGCCGTCACCGCGGACGCCGATCGAGGCCTTCGTCGCCGACCAGCTGCATGCCCGCTGGCGGCGGCTGTTGCGTGCCGACCTGGTCGCCCGCACCACCGACGGCACCGACGCCGAGTTGCGCGACGGCGTCCGGTCGTTGCGGCAGGAACTCGGCGCGCTGGGCCCGCTGTTCGCCACGGAATGGCTGGCGGCGGCGGAGCGGCGGCTGGACGCGGCGCTGCTCGATCCGCGTCCGCTGTACCGCACCGAGCGCTGGCTACGCATTCTGGACCTGCTCGCCGAAGCCGCGACCGAGCCCCCGCTGCCGCAGGTCGCCGGACGACTCACCGGCCCGGTGCTGGCCCAGGAACTCGAGGCGATCGTCCGCACCATGCGCGATCAGTGCCACACCCTGGACAGCTACAGCGACGACGCCCGCTGGGCGCGCGCCGACCAGATCGCCCGGCGCGCACTGACCCTCTCCCGGCTGTCCCGCCGGGTCTTCGGCAAGCACGCCAAACGGCTGACCCGCCGGCTGTCGGCGATCGTGGCGCCGCTGGACGCCACGGTCCGGCCCGACCCGGCGGCGCTGGCCCGCGACCTGCGCGGGCTGACCGCGGCCGAGATCTTCGAGGCCGGACGCGGCTACGAACGGACGATGCTGGCCGTCGACTACGCCCGGGAGCAGTTCGTCCGGGAGTGGCCCGGGTTGTGGCACAAGCTACGTACCCGGGTGATCCGGCCGCGCGCGCCGCACTACCACCCACCGACGCCGGCTGAACTGCCTCCACGGGCTGCTGCGGGCATGGAAGCGAGGGCGCGATGAGCGGCGGGCTGTTCGTGGTCTTCGAGGGCGGCGACGGGGTCGGCAAGTCCACCCAGTGCCGACTGCTGGCGGAGTGGGCGCGCCGCCGCGGCGTCCCGGCCCGGCTGACCTTCGAGCCGGGCGACACCGCCGCCGGACGGATGATCCGCAGGATCGTCCTCGATCCTGCCACCGGTGATCTCGATCCGCGGGCGGAGGCCCTGCTGTATGCCGCCGACAAGGCACATCACCTGTATGAGGTGGTGCGCCCGGCGCTCGAGCGCGGCGAGATGGTGATCTGCGACCGCTACGTCGACTCGATGCTCGCCTACCAGGGTGCCGGACGGGTGCTCGACCTGGCCGAGGTGGCCGAGATCGCCCGCTGGGCCACGGCAGGGCTGGTGCCGGATCTGACCGTGCTGCTCGACCTGGAACCGGAGCGGGCGGTGGGCACCATCGCCGACCCGGACCGCGTCGAGGGTGCCGGCGCCGAGTTCCACCGGCGGGCCCGGGCACTGTTCCTGGAGTTGGCGGCGCAGGCGCCCGAGCGTTACCTGGTGCTGCCGGCGCGGCGTCCGGCCGACTGGATCGCCGAACAGGTGCAGGAGCAGGTGGTGGCACTGCTGTCGGAGCCGACATTGTCAGAGCCGACTGGCAGGATCGCTCCATGACGGTGTGGGCGGATCTGGTCGGGCAGGACCGGGTGGTCGAGGTGCTGCGCCGGGCCGTCGCGGGCGACGCGCACGCGATGACGCACGCCTGGCTGGTCACCGGTCCGCCGGGTTCGGGCCGGTCGAACGCGGCCCGTGCCTTCGCGGCCGCGCTGCAGTGCGAGCGGGGCGGCTGCGGCGAATGCTCAGCCTGCCGGACGAGCCTGTCGGGCGCCCATCCCGATGTGACGCTGGTGCGCACCGAGCAGCTGTCGATCGGTGTCGACGAGGTGCGTGACCTGGTCCGCCGAGCCGCCATGTCGCCCACGCTGGGCCGCTGTCAGGTGCTGGTGGTCGAGGACGCCGACCGGGTCACCGAGCGTGGCGCCGACGCGCTGCTGAAGAGCATCGAAGAGCCGGCCACCAAGACGGTGTGGCTGTTGTGCGCGCCCACCCCCGACGACGTGGTGGTGACGATCCGTTCGCGGTGCCGGCGGATCGAACTCTCCACGCCCAGCGCGGCCGCGGTCGCCGAGCTGCTGGTGCGGCGCGACGGAGCGTCCCCCGAACTGGCCGAGTTCGCCGCCCGGGTGGCGCAGGGTCACATCGGCCGGGCCAGGATGCTGGCCCGCAACGAAGCGGCCCGCGTCCGCCGCGCCGAGCTGCTCACCCTGCCCGGACGCCTCAGCTCGCTCGGCGAGTGCCTGACCGCGGCCGCCGAACTGGTCGACTCCGCGACCCAGGAGGCGTCCGCCACGACCACCGAACTCGACGCTCGCGAAAAGGCCGAGCTGTCCGAGGCGCTCGGCTTCGGCACCAAAGGCGCCCGGCCGCGCAACGCTCAGGCGGCGCTGCGCGAACTCGACGAGCAGCAGAAGGCGCGTGCCAAACGGCTGCAGCGCGACGCGCTCGACCGGGTGCTCACCGAGCTCACCACCTACTACCGCGACGTGCTGCTGGTGCAGTCCGGGGTGGCGGCCGAGCTGATCAACGCCGAGCTGCGGGCCGAAATCGAAGCGGTCGCGCGCCGCGACGCCCCCGAGGCGACGCTGCGCCGGATCGACGCCATCCTGGCCTGCCGCGAGGCTCTTGAGGGCAACGTGGCGCCGCTGCTGGCGTTGGAGTCGCTGCTGGTGACCATCGCCGGCCGACGCTGATCCCGCAATCGCCCGACGTGCGAGTGTCGGTCGGCTGGCCGGAGCGCCTCAACGGGCACGATGGAATCCACCCTGCGTAGGAGGACCATGACCGACACGGATCAGCACACGTTCCCGTTCGGCTTCACCGAAGAGGAAGAGCCCGTCCGGCGCCGCGCACCCAAGCTGCCGGCACCGCCCAGCGTCACACCCGACGCACGGACGGCACGGACGCCCGACGACGGCATCTTCCGGTCGGGCGCCGCAGCACCGGCGGTGGCACCCACCGCCGTGATGGAGGTGCCCGCCGAGCCGACGGAGGAGGAACGCAAGCTCGCCGCAGAACGGGCGGCGCGTCGTGAGGCCCGTGAGGCGGCGCTGGCCGCCCCGGACGCCCGGCCTGAGCCGACCCCGGAGCCCGTGGTGGTCACCCGGCGCACCACCGACCGCTTCCTGGGCGCCTTCTCGCTGTTCCTGGTCCGTCTCGTCGTCGCCGCGATCATGGCGGTACACGGGCTGGCTTTCGTGACCGACCCGGTCGCCGCCCAGGAACTCTTCGCCACGACGATCATTCCCGAGCCGGCGCTGATGGCCACCATCACCGGGTTCGCCTCGCTGGCCATCGCGGTGGCCCTGGTCTTCGGCCTGCTGACGCGGGTCGCCGGGCTGGGCGTGCTGCTGATCGCCGGCGGCGCGCTGACCTTCGTGCTGTGGGGCAACTGGAGCCCGTTCGTCGCCGGCCGGGCCGGCTTCGTCGGTGAGCTCGAGCTGCTGCTGGCCGTGGTCGGTCTGCTGTTCCTGTGCGTCGGCGGCGGCGGATTCAGCCTCGACCGCAGCTTCCGCAAGAGCCGGGAGAGCAGCAGCAGCTGATGCTTTCGCCGGCCGGGCCGAGTGCCGTTGGCCGAGCTTGTCGAGACCGCGGCGGACCTGTTCGGTGGGGTCAGTAGGAGTCGGCCACTAGATTGTGCCCGTGCGCATCTCCTCCCGCTGGGCCGTCGGCGTCGCCGCGCTCCTCGTCCTCGCGGGGTGTGTGCCGGGCGCGGGCCCGACCCAGCCGGCGCCCAGCGCTCCGGTCGCGACGCCGTCCGGTCCGGTGATCGGGATCTCGCAGACCCCGGGCTTCGAAGTGGATCGGCCGCAGCTGCCGCCGTCCACCGCACGTCCGGACGGTTTCACCGACGCACCCGACGGTGGCATGAACGGGTACCTGAAGCAGGCCGTCCAATGGCGCACCTGCGCCGAGCGGTACCAGTGCGCGAGCATCGTGGCGCCGCTCGACTACGCCAACCCGTCCGCCCAGGCGATCACGCTCGCCCTGGCGCGCAAGCCGGCGACCGCCACCCCGAAGCTGGGCACGCTCTTCATCAACCCTGGCGGGCCGGGTGCCTCCGGACGCAATATGGTCACCTTCTTCGCCTCGAAGGGGCTCGAACAGTACGACATCGTCGGCTGGGATCCGCGTGGCACCAACGCCTCCACCCCGGTGCGCTGCTTCGACGACAGCCGGACCGACGCCTACAACCAGCTCGACTCCTCGCCCGACGACGACGCCGAGACCAACGCCCTGCTGGTCGGCACCTACGAGTTCGCGAAGTCGTGCTGGGAGCACAGCGGCGAGTTGCTGGAACACATCTCGACGATCGACACCGCCCGCGATCTCGACCTGATGCGGGGGCTGGTCGGCGACGACAAGCTCTCGTACCTGGGCTACTCCTACGGCACTCAGATCGGCGCCGTCTACGCCGACCTGTTCCCGCAGCGGGTCGGACGGCTGGTACTGGACGCCGCCGTCGACATCACCGACGACGACACCGTGATCCAGGCGATGGGCTTCGACCTGGCGCTGGGCAACTTCGCGGCCTGGTGCGCCCGGCAGAACTGTTCGCTGGGCAGTTCGAAGGACGAGGTCCTCAAGACCATCACCGGCTTCCTGGACAAGCTGGACGCCGAACCGCTCACGGTGGACGATCGGAAACTCACCCAGAGCCTCGCCGCCAGCGGCATCGCCGGCTACCTGTACGGCGGCATCCCGGCCTGGCAGGAGCTGTCCGCCGACCTGCAGGCGGCCATCGGCGGCGACGGCGCCGACCTGCTGCGTTCCTCCGACGGACTCAACGATCGCGGCCAGGACGGCCGGTACGGCTCGCTGTTCTACTCGTTCCCGGCGATCGGCTGCGCCGACTCCAAGGATCTGGGTGTGGTGGAGGCCGAGCGGCGCTGGGCCGAGGACCAGAAGAAGGCGCCGATCTACGGCAAGTACTTCGGCCCCGGCTACACCTGCGCACTGTGGCCGGTGCGCAGCGCCCCGCAGTTCCAGCCGACCGGCTCGGGCGCCGCCCCGATCGTCGTGGTGGGTGCCACCGGCGACCCGGCGACGCCCTACCAGAACGCAGTCACCATGGCGAAGCAGCTGACCTCGGCCGTGCTGCTCACCTACGAGGGCGAGGGCCACGGCACCTTCGGCGGCAAGTCGTCCTGCATCGACAACGCGGTGATCGCCTACCTGACCCACGGCACGGTCCCCGCGGACGGCACCCGCTGCCAGTAACCCCCAGGACACCGGGGACGGTTCTCTCGGTCACCGGGGACGGTTCTTTCGGTCACCCTGTCCCGGCCGAATCGCGTCCACCGTTGCCGCTGTCCTATAGTTGGTCGTCGCCGGGCTCAGGCCCGGCAGGCCGCCTTAGCTCAGTCGGCAGAGCGTCTCACTCGTAATGAGAAGGTCTGGGGTTCGATTCCCCAAGGCGGCTCCATTCCACAAGTGGCAACATCGCCACCTGTCACGCTGGCCGATGCGCCTCGTACCCTGCGCCGGTGAAGGCTGCGAAATGCCCTTGTGCTGTTGCTGATGGCGTCCGGGTGCACGTCGGTCCAGGCGACGCCGAGTTGGCAGCCGAACTCGCCAAGCTCGGCTGACCCCGCGTCAGCTCCTGGATGGTCGGCTTGAACCGTCCGAGGGTGTGGATTCCGATGCTCGAAATCAACAGTGGTATGCACTCTGAGTGCAATCGCTCACGGCCGGATGACGATCTTGCCGTCCAACGTGCCCTCGGCCATGGCGCGGAAGCCTTCCGCGGCGTCCGGCAGGTCCAGCACCCGGTCGATGGTGGGCCGGACGCCGGTGCGCTCCAACAGCGCGAGCAGGCCGTGGAACTCTTCGATCGTGCCCATGGTGGAGCCGATCACCCGCAGTTGTTGGAAGAACACCCGGTTCAGTTCCGCCGGCGGGTTCGGGCCGCTGGTGGCGCCCGCGCAGACGATGGTGCCGCCCGGACGCAGGCAGCGCAGCGAGTGCGCCCAGGTGGCTTCGCCGACGGTTTCGATGACCGCGTCCACCCGTTCCGGAAGCCGGGCACCCGGCTCGAAGACGGCGTCCGCGCCACGGCTCAGCGCCGCCGCACGTTTGGCCTCGGTGCGGCCGGTCGCCCAGACCCGGAACCCGAGCGCCGCTCCCAGCGCGGTGGCCGCGGACGCCACCCCGCCGGAGGCGCCCTGGATCAGCACCGTGTCGCCGGCGCTCAACCCCGAGTCGTTGGTGAGCATCCGATAGGCGGTCAGCCACGCGGTGGGCAGGCAGGCGGCCTGCTCGGTGTTCAGCCACGCCGGCCGGTCGATCAGGTTGGCGCGGGGCACGGCGACGAACTGCGCCATCGTGCCTTGGTGCAACTCCGAGAGCAGGCTGCGCTTCGGATCGAGGGTCACATCGCCGGTCCAACCCGGTGAGTTGATGACGGCGGACACGATCACCGGCCGGCCGTCGACGGTGCCGGCGGCGTCCGTGCCCAGGATCATCGGCATCCGGTCGGGCGGCAGTCCCACGCCGGCCAGCGACCACAGATCGTGCCGGTTCAGCGCACACGCCTCGACCCGGACGACCACCCAGTCCTCGGCGGCGTCCGGCTCGGGCCGCTCGCCGATTCGCAGCGCGTCCAGCGGATGGTCAGGATCGGCGACGGTCACATACGCGGCGAGCATGACCTCAGGCTATGCCGCCAACGCCCGGCTCAGTCGGCGTCGGGATAGCCGAGGTCGGTTCGACCAGGTCCTCGGGGAAGACGTGTGCCGGGTAGCTGACCGGACGGGCCGGAACTCCGGCCACCGTGGTGAACGGTGCGACGTCTTCGAGCACCACCGAACCGGCGCCGATCTTGGCACCCTCGCCGACCTCGATGTTGCCCAGCACCTTCGCGCCGGCACCGATCATCACCCCGCGACGGATCTTCGGGTGCCGATCGCCGCCCACCTTGCCGGTGCCGCCGAGGGTGACCTCGTGCAGCATCGAGAAGTCGTCCTCGACCACGGCGGTCTCGCCGATCACGATCGAGGTGGCATGGTCGAACAGGATGCCCTTGCCGATCCGTGCGCCCGGATGGATGTCGACGGCGAACACCTCGGAAATCCGGCTCTGCAGATAGAGCGCGAGCGGTTCGCGTCCGCTCACCCAGTAGTAGTGCGCCACCCGGTACGACTGCAGCGCATGGAAACCCTTGAAGTACAGCAGCGGAATCGAGTACCCGCGGCAGGCCGGATCACGGCTGAGCACGGCGCGCAGGTCTTCGCGGAAGGCCAGCCCGATCGTCGGGTCCTTGGCCAGGGCCTCGTCGATCAGCGAGCGCAGGCTGAGCGAGGTGATCGTGGGGCTGCCGAGTTTGGACGCCAACATGTAGCTGAGCACGTCCTCGAGCCGGTCGTGGGCGAGGACGACGGTGTGCAGATAGCTGGCCAGCGCGGGCTCGCTCTCGGCGGCCGCGGTGGCCTCGGAACGGATTCGGCGCCAGATTTCATCGTGCGGCATGGCATGCCTTTCAAGGGGAGAGGTGGTTGCGGTCGGAAGTGGCGAACAGTGGAAAGAGGTCGTTCAGCCGAGTCGACAACAGCAACACATGCACATCAGCGCGCGGACGGCATGCGCGGTGATCATCGTCACATTCGTGTGCATGGCGGCCAATCTAGCAGCGGTTCCCCGTCCAGCCGAGAGGTGCATGTCTTCCTGGCTAGAAGCGAGCGGTGATCATCGTCGGTCGAGCTTGTCGAGACCCTCGCGGGGACGGGGTTTCGACAAGCTCAACCAACAGTGGGGGCTCCCGGACGGAGGGAGTCTCGACAAGCTCGACCAACGGCGACGGCTACCCGGTGATGCGGTCCGGGCCCTCGATGTAGAGCCGGCCACGGCGGGCGGACGCCCGGGACAGCCAGGCGTCCTCAATCACCTCGGCCAACTCGGCCCGGCTCAACTCGCTCACCCGGCTCAGCCGCAGCAGCACGGACGGATGCCCGTCGAAGTGCGGCGTGGTGAAGAAGGGCGTCGACGGATCCTGCACCAGAGCCTCCTTGGCGGCCAGATCGGGCACCCAGAACACCACCACGTCGTCGTAGCGTTCCCCGGTGACCGGGTCGACGGCGTCCGGACGGGGCGTCCGGAAGAAGACGAAGGACTTGCCGCCGACCTGATAGACGGGCGTGGTCGAGTCCGGATCGTAGGCGGTGAC
>NZ_JAPUED010000190.1:39323-44773 GCF_027492755.1 Micropruina sp.
TTCACCGGACGCCGGCCTCGGCCGGATCGCGTTCGGCCAGGGCGGCCAGCGCCGCACCCACCCGGTCGGCCGTCCCGGCGACGAACACGTATTCGACGTTGCGGGTGTGCGAGACCTTGCCCACCTTCTCGCCGAGATGGTTGTAGATGCCGATCCGCGAACCGACGTAGCGCCGCGAGTCGAACGCCAGCAGTTCGACCGTGGCATGCCCGGCGTCGCGCAGCCAACCGACTATCTGCTCCGGCGTCACCCAGGCCTCGTCGTTGTAGGAGACCACCACGGTCTCGGCCCGGACCTCGCCGATCAATGCCGCCAACGCGGCCGGCATCCGGCGGCGCGAGTTGAAGGCGCTGGCGTTGGCGTCGCCCCTGGCGTCCTCCCGTTTGCAGGCCACGCCGTAGTGGGAGGGGGAATCCCACCGGACCAGGGTCTCCCAGATGTGGTAGTAGCTGAAGTAGCGGTGCTGGTTGTAGGGCGGGTCGAGATACACCAGATCCGACGGCGGCAACTGCTGCGCCACCTGCAGCGCGTCGCCACGGACCACCAGTCCGGTGCCGGGCAGCAGCGTCGGCGCCCGCAGCCGCAACTCGTTGGACGACCGGGGTGCCCAGCTCTTCAGGTAGGCCATGTGCTGGCCGGTGGTGTTGTCCACCCGGTCGGCAGCCTCCATCAGGGCGGTCAGCAACACCGGATAGAGCGGGTGGTCGGCCAGCCCCACCAGGCAGTCCCGGATCGCGTCGATCCGCTCGCCGTTGTGCGGCTGGAAGAACCGGGCCTGCTCGCAGAAGGTCTCGGTGACGTAGCCACGGCGTCCGGGCAAGGCGTTCAGCTCGGCCAGTAGGGCGTCCAGTTCGTCGGCGTCGACCGCGTCGGCGTCGGTGGCGATGTAGCAGCGGGCCAGCACCTCGCTGTAGCTGGCCAGGTCGGCTGCGGTGACCGCCAACCCGCGCCGTTTGAACTCCTGGGCGACCCGAGTGGTTCCGGTGAACAGGTCCACCGCCGTCCGGGCTCCCGAGCCCTGTGCCAACGTGCCCAGGACGCCGGCCAGGGCTCGTTTGGAGCCCAGGTACTTGATCACAGTCGAACCCTAACCTCTTGCACAGGATCAAACTGAACCGTACAGTTTGATCCTGTGGAGGAGTTGAGCCCGCGAGCTCAGGCGAAACGTCGGCAGATCACCGACGCCGCTCGCGCGCTGTTCCTCAGCCAGGGTTTCGCCCGCACCTCGATGGACGCGGTCACCGCCGAGGCGGGGGTCAGCAAGCAGACCCTGTACGCGTACTTCGCGAGCAAGGACGAGTTGCTGATCGCGGTGGTGGGCGAGGCGCTGCAGACGCTGGGTTCGCAGCAGGGCATCCCGCCCGCACGCACCCGGGAGGAGCTGCGGGCTACGTTGATCGGCTTCGGCGAGCGGCTGCTCGACACCATGCTCCGTGACGAGTCGATCGCCATCCTGCGGTTGTTGCTGGGCGAGGCCGCACACGTCCCCGAGTTGCGCAGCACCTTCCTGGAGGCGTTGCCCTACCAGTTGCTCGGACGCGGCACCGCCATCCTTGCCGGGGCCGCGGCCAACGGCGTGATCGTGCTCGACCACCCGGAGATCAGCGTGCGGATGCTGCTGGGGCCGCTGATGAGTTATGTGGTGTTCGGCGGCCTGATGAGCAACGACGCACCCCAGCGGCCGGGCGGCGAAACGATCGAGTGGCTGGTCGACGCCTACCTGCGCACCCTCGATTTCACGACTCCCGACGCCACAGCCCCGAACCTCGAGAGTCCCGACGCCGGGGGCGCGGCATGACCCGGCGCGCCGGCGCGGCACTGGCCACCACCGTGGCGATCGCGCTGGCATTCACCGGCTGCACCCAGCCCGCCCCGACCACCCTCAGCGCCACCGGACGCGTGGTCGCCGACACCCTCAGCGTCCAGGCTCCGACGCTGGGTGTGCCGCGGGTCAGCCTGGACGCCGGCTTCCAGCTCGCGCCCGGGCAAGCCGCGACCAGTTCGAACGTGCCTGCCGTGCTGTCGCTGGGCGCCGCTCAGCGGGTGGTCGCCGTCGCGGTGAAGCTGGGTGACAGCGTTGAGGCGGGGGACGTGCTGGTGCGCTTCGACGACGCGGGACTGGGTGCCCAGGTGAAGATCGCGCGGGCCGATCACGCCGTCACCAAAGCTCAGGTCGGCGTGATCGACAGCGCCCTCGAAACCCTCGCCGACAAGCAACGAGATCTGCGCGACAAGCGCCGTGAGGTGACCGACGGGATCGCCAAGGCGACAAGGGCGCGCAAGGATCTGGCCGGCAAGCTCGCCGACGCCCGCAAGGCCGCCACGAAGCTGCCGAAGACGCTGGCCACGGTCGAGAAGAACCTGCGCACGCTGACGCCGAAGCTGGCGGAGGTGGAGAAGAACCTGCGCATGCTGACGCCGAAGCTGGCGGAGGTCGAGCAGAAGCTACGCACACTGACGGCGAATCTGGCAGAGGTTGAGAAGCAGTTGGCCCAGGTCGACGCCGCTCTCGCCGCGCTGCCCCCTGACGCGCCCCCTGAGGTCCGAGAGCCGCTGCTTCAGGCGAAAGCCACGCTGACCGCGGCCAAGGCCGAGCTCAAGAGCGGGATCGGCAAACTGACCGCGGCCAGGGCCCAGCTCAAGACCGGAATCGCCAAGTTGACCGCGGCCAAGTCCCAGCTCAAGGCCGGGATCGGCAAGCTGACCGCCGCGAAGGCCCAGCTCACCGCCGCCATTCGGCAGTTGAAGAAGGGCATTCCGCAGCTGACCAAGGCGATCCGCACCATCGACGCCAACCTGGTCAAGGCCCGCGACGGCATCAGGCAGATCGACAAGGGGCTGAACAAGCTCGCCGACGCTCGGGCCACTTTGAAGGGCAACCGCAAGCTCGCCGTGATCGCGGCCCGCGACACCACCGCGGTCGACTCCGCGTCGGTGGCGAAGAAGCAGGCCGTCGTCCGGGCGCCCACCGACGGTGTGGTGACGTCACTGGCGTCCGTCGGTGAGGTGGTGGCTCCCGGCGCCACTGTCGCCGAAGTGGCTCGTCCCGCGCGGGTCGTCACCACCTGGCTGGCCCCCGAGCAAGCCGCCCAGGTGTGCCTGGACGCGTCCGCGACCGTTCATCTCGATTCGCTCGCTGCTCCCGTCGCCGGGAAAGTCAGCCGCATCCTGCCGCTGGCCGAGTATCCGCCCAGCTACCACACCACCGACCAGGTGCACCTGACCCGGGCCGTCCCGGTCGAGGTCACGGTCGATTCCGCGCTGCCGCCCGGCGTTCCCGCCGACCTCCAACTTGCGACCTGCCCGACCCATGAGGTGAATCCATGAAGCACAAGCGTCCGCCGATTCCGGTGATCATCGTTGTCGTCGTGCTGCTCGCCGGCCTGGGCGGGTGGTGGTGGTGGAGCGCCACCCGTCCCGCCCCGGACGCCGGACTCACCCTGAGCGGGCAGGTGGAGACCGACGAGATCGCCGTCGCGCCCGCGATGGCCGGCCGGATCACCGCGATCAAGGTGTCCGAGGGTGATCAGGTGACGAAGGGCCAGGTGCTCGTCCAGCTCGACACGGCGGCACTGAAGCTGCAGCTCAGTCAGGCCAAACAGGGCGTCAAGGCGGCCAAAGCCGCCGTCACCAACGCCAGGGACGACGGCACCAAGGCCGACGTGAAGGCCGCGAAGGCCCGGCAGGCGCAGGCCGAGGCAGCCGTGGAACTGGCCCGGGTGCAGCTCGGCTACGCCACCATCAAGGCGCCCGCCGCGGGCACCGTGGTGAATGTGGTCGGCAACGCCGGCGCCAACGCGGCACCAGGACGCACCGTGCTCACCTTGACCGATCCGGCGAGCCTGTTCGTCCGGGTGTTCGTGCCCGAACCGCAGATCGGTCAGGTCGTCGTCGGTCACGGCGCCACGATCAACACCAACTCCAGCACCGAGAACTTCACCGGCACTGTCTCGTTCGTCTCGGACGCCGCCGAGTTCACCCCGAACACCATCGACACCGCCGACCAGCGCACCAAGCTGGTGTTCGCCATCCGGGTCCGGGTCGACGACCCGTCCGGCACGCTCAAGTCCGGCATGCCGGTGGATGTGCGCCTGTCATGACCACCGATCCCGGGGTCGCGCCGGCCATCGAGGCGTCCGGCCTGCGGCGGACGTTCGGTGACATCGTGGCCGTCGACGGCGTCGAGTTGAGCGTGCCGCCCGGCGCGGTGCTCGGCCTGCTCGGCCCGGACGGCGCCGGCAAATCGACGCTGATCCGGATGCTCGCCACCGTGCTGCGACCGGACGCCGGCGACGCCCGCGTCCAGGGCTTCTCGGTCACCCGGCAGGCCGCCCAGGTGACGCCCCGGATCGGCTACATGTCGCAGAAGTTCGCCCTCTACCCCGACCTGACGGTCGCCGAGAACATCGAGTTCTTCGCCCGGCTGCGCGGTGTTCCCGCTGGTGAGCGCAAGGAACGCTCGCACCAACTGCTCACCGGCATGGGGCTGGCCGACTTCCTCGACCGTCAGGCCGGACGGCTCTCCGGCGGCATGAAACAGAAGCTGTTCCTGGCCACCACGCTGATGCACCGGCCCGAGGTGCTGCTGCTCGACGAGCCGACCACCGGCGTCGACCCGGTGTCGCGGCGCGAGTTCTGGCGGATCCTCGCCGACCTGCACCGGGCCGGCACCACCGTGCTGGTCGCCACCCCGTACATGGACGAGGCCGAACGCTGCACCGACGTGATCTTCCTGGACGGCGGACGCGTCCGGCACCACGGCAGCCCGGCCCAGATCAAGGCGCTGGTGCCCGGCCGGCTGTTCGAACTGCGCACCGCCGAGCCGCGGGCCGCGCTGGCCATCATCGAGGGTCTGCCCGGTGTGCTGGCCGCTCATCTGTACGGCGACATCGTCCGCGTGGTGCTCGATGTTCAGGACGTCGCCCAGGCCGAAACCGTGCTGGAGCAGGCGGGGGTCAGCGGCGCCGTCCGGGCTGCTGAGGTGGACATGGAAACCGCGTTCGCCGTGCTCGCCGAACTGAACCGGGCCGAACCGGATCGGGAACGAGTGGCGGGATGAACCCCTGGAACCGGATCGGTGCCCTGATCGCCAAGGAGTTCCGCCACCTCGGCCGGGACCGCCGCACCCTCGCGGTCGTGCTGGCCCTGCCGGTGCTGCAGATGATCCTGTTCGCCTACGCGATCAGCTTCGACGTGAAGAACGTCTCCACGATCGTCATCGACCAAGACCGAACGCCGGCCAGCGCCGCCTACCTGCGCAGCTACGCCAGCTCGGACTTCTTCCACGTCGTCGGCACCGCGGATGGCCTGGCCGACGTGGACCGGATCTTCGACCACAACGAGGCGCGGATCGCGGTGCTGGTGCCGTCCGGGTTCGGACGCAGCCTGGCGGCCGGTGAGCAGGCCACCGTCGCGGTCTACCTGGACGGCAGCGAACCCACCGCGGCCCG
>NZ_JAPUED010000191.1 GCF_027492755.1 Micropruina sp.
AGATTCGTCGAGCGGTACAGCCGCACGGCGCGATCCTCAGCCATCACCAGCACCATGACGAACTCGTCGCCGTCGCGAAGGATCTTCGGGTCGCGGAACTCCGTCGACCCGATGTCGAGCACCGGATTGCCCGCGTACTTCTGCCAGGTTCGTCCACGGTCGCGGCTGAACGCCACCGACTGGCTCTGCACCTTCGAGACCGGGTCGTGACTGGTGTAGAGGGCAACCATTGCCGGCTCAGCGGGCGTACCGAGCCCGGAAACGTTCCGTTCGTCGACGACGGCGCTGCCCGAGAGCACCCACTCGGTCGCGGTACTCGGGATCGCGACCGGCAACTCGACCCAATCAACCAGATTGGTGGTGACTGCGTGCCCCCAACTGGGAGTGCCCGCCACCAGTCCGGTCGTGTTGTGCTGGAAGAACAAGTGGTACTCACCCCCATGGAAGAGCATGCCGTTGGGGTCGTTCATCCAGTTCCGGCGGGGCGTGAAGTGGGCGAGCGGGCGGATGGACGGGTCGAAGGGCATCGGCGATCTCTTTCTCGGTTCCGGCTGGTTTCAGTGCCGCGCGCAGTGAGGACGCCATCTCAGCATCCGCGCTGTTGAACGGTTTTAGCACAAGTCGCAGAAGAGACCGGACAACAAGGGCTACGCGCTAGCTAAAACCATTCATCATGTCTTGCATCGCAGGGTTGGCGCAGCTATCTTACCGCTGAAAGCATTCAGCACGACCAAAGGAGGCCGGGTGGCCATCAACTCCAAACTGTTCAAGAACGGCGCATACCTACAGAGCTCGACGACCCTGTTCGTCTTCTTCGCCTCATGGGGCATCTGGTGGTCGTTCTTCTCGAGCTGGCTCGACAAGAGCCTCGGGCTCAACGGCGGCCAGATCGGCACGATCTACTCGGTGAACTCGCTCACCACCATCGCGGTGCTGCTGTTCTACGGCATGACGCAGGACCGCCTCGTCCTGCGGCGACACCTGGTCATCCTCGCGTCCTCGGTCATGGCTTGCCTGGCGCCGTTCGCGATCTTCGTCTACGAGCCGCTACTGACGAACTCGTTCGCACTGGGTGTCGTGGTGGGTGCCATCTACCTGCCCTTCGGCTACACCGCCGCGGTCGGCCTGCTGGAAGCATTCTCCGAGCGACTGAGCCGCACCTACGGCTTCGACTACGGTCAGGCTCGCGGCTGGGGATCGCTCGGCTATGCCGTTGCCGCCCTGTTCACGGGCTTCATCTTCACCGTCAACCCGCACATCAACTTCTACCTCGGTTCCGCATTGGGCATCGTCTGCCTGCTGGTGCAGGTCTTCTGGAAGACCGACAAGGTGCCGCTGGCGCCTGGGCACACCAACCATCCGCATGCACCGACGCTGCGCGAGATCGTCTCGGTGCTGAAGTTCAAGCACCTCTGGGTCGTCATCGGCTTCGTCATCTTCAGCTGGACGTTCTACAACCTCTATGACAACCAGATGTTCCCGAACTTCTACCGCGCGCTGTTCCCGAACGAGGACATCGGCCTGCACACCTACGGCATCCTGAACTCCGTGCAGGTGTTCGCCGAGGGCTTCTGCATGATGCTGGTGCCGATCCTGATGCGCAAGGTCGGCGTGCGGAACATCCTGCTCATGGGCGTCACGGTGATGGCCTTCCGGATCCTGGGCTCCGCCGTCTTCACCGATCCCATCGTCGTGTCGTGCATCAAGATGCTGCATGCCATCGAGGTGCCGCTGTTCGTGCTCGGCATCTTCCGCTACCTCACACTGCACTTTCCGTCGGCGCTCTCCGCGACGCTGTACATGGTCGGTTTCGAGATCGCCGCGCAGCTGGGCAGCGCGCTGTTCTCGACCCCGTTCGGGTACATCCGCGACGCGCTGGGTTACCAGCCGACGTTCTACATCATCTCCGCCGTGGTCGCATGCTCGGGCGTCTGGGCATTCTTCGCCCTCAAGAAGGACGACGAGGACGTCGAAGGCGATCCCTTCATGCGCGACGGGCACTCTGGCGTCACCGGCGTGATGAAGCCGGTCGACGCGTAAGCTCACCGTTCCCCGTCCGAAAGCCCGGCCCTTCGACCCCATGATGGCGCTCGCCGCCCCCATGGCCCGAGGGCCGGGCTTTCGCGTTTCCGCGTCCTTCTCGGCGGACGGCTCAGGCGTCGATGCGCTCGGCGTCCAACGCGTAGGCACCGGCGATGATGAATTCCTTGCGCGGAGCCACGTCATTGCCCATCAGCTTCTCGAAGGTCGCCATCGCCTGCTCGAGCGACTCGCCCTCCTCGACCGTGATCCGGCGCAGCGTGCGGTGCCGCGGGTCCATCGTGGTCTCCTTGAGCTGATCGGCGTCCATCTCGCCCAGACCCTTGTACCGCTGCGGCTCCTTGAAGTTCACTCCGCGCTTGGTGAGCTCGGCGAGCTTCCGCTGATATTCCGCCTCGTTGTAGGTGTAGATGTACCGGTCCTGACCCTTGCGGGGATTGGTCAGCTCGAACCGGTGCAGCGGCGGCACCGCGGTGTACACCCGGCCGGCCTCGATCATCGGCCGCATGTACTTGAAGAACAGCGTGGTCAGCAGGGTGCGGATGTGGGCGCCGTCGGAGTCGGCGTCGGCCATGAAGATCACCTTGCCGTAGCGGGCCTGCTCGAGTTCGAAGGAGCGGCCCGAGCCGGCGCCGACCACCTGGATGATCGAGGCACATTCGGCGTTCTTCAGCATGTCGCCGACGCTGGCCCGCTGCACGTTGAGGATCTTGCCGCGGATCGGCAGCAATGCCTGGAACTCCGAGTTCCGGGCCAGCTTGGCCGTCCCCATCGCCGAGTCCCCCTCGACGATGAACAGCTCGGAGCGCTCGCCGTCGGTGCTGCGGCAGTCGGCCAGTTTGGACGGCAGCGTGCTCGACTCGAGCGCGTTCTTGCGGCGCTGGTTCTCTTTGTGGGCCCGGGCCGCGACCCGGGTGCGGGACGCCGAAACCACCTTCTCCATCACGGCACGAGCCTGCGGACGTTGCGCTGCACGGTTCGAGGTGAGGAATTCGGTCAGTTCCGACTCGACGATCCGAGCAGCCAGCCGGGCCACCGGCGGCGTGCCGAGGACCTCCTTGGTCTGGCCCTCGAATTGCGGCTCGGCCAGCCGCACCGTCACCACCGCGGTGAGCCCTTCGAGAATGTCGTCCTTGGCCACCTCTTCGCCGGACTTGAGCAGTCGGGTGCCCTCCAGCGCCTTGCCGAAGGCGCGCACCAGGCCGCGCTCGAAGCCGGTCACGTGGGTGCCGCCCTTGGGCGTGGCGATGATGTTCACGAATGACTGGACGTGGCTGTCGTAGCCGGTGCCCCAGCGCAGTGCGATGTCGACCTCGAGCGTCCGGTCGACGTCGGTGGGCGTCATCGCGCCGTCGTCGTCGAGCATCGGCACGGTCTCGGTGAACGAGTCGCTGCCCTGCAGTCGCAGCACCTCGGTGACCGGCGCGTCGGTGGCCAGGAACTCACAGAACTCCGAGATGCCGCCGTCGTGCTTGAACACCTCGGTGGTCGGCTCGTCGCCGCGGGCGTCGGTGACCACCAGCTCCAGCCCGGGCACCAGGAAGCTGGTCTGCCGGGCCCGAGCCACCAGATGGCTCAGCGACAGTTGCGCGTCGGGCAGGAAGATCTGCCGATCGGGCCAGTACCGGACGCGGGTGCCGGTGCGGCCGCGCGCCGCCCGTCCGATCTTGGCGAGCTGACCGCCCGGGGTGAAGGCGGCGTCCGGCCCGGGGCCGTCGAACGTGCCGGGGACACCACGCCGGAAGGACATGCCCCAGGTGGCACCCTTGCGATCGACCTCGACGTCGAGGCGGGACGCCAGGGCGTTGACCACCGAAGCACCCACGCCGTGCAGGCCACCCGTGGCGTTGTACGAGCCGGCACCGAACTTGCCGCCCGCGTGCAACTTGGTGAAGACCACCTCGACGCCGGACAGCCCGGTCCGTGGCTCGATGTCGACCGGAATACCGCGGGCCACGTCGGCCACCGCGATGCTGCCGTCATGGGCCAGTTCGACCTGGATGGAATCGCCGAACCCGGCCAGTGCCTCGTCGACGGAGTTGTCGATGATCTCCCACAGGCAGTGCATCAGGCCGCGGGTGTCGGTCGAACCGATGTACATGGCCGGCCGCTTCCGGACCGCCTCGAGCCCCTCGAGAACGAGCAGATGACGCGCCTCGTAGTCGCGCCCCTCGGCTGCGGGTTTGCCTTTGATCGTCACGCGATGAGGCTAGCGCCCGGCACCGACACGATCGGGTAACCTCCGCGCGGCGTGCCTGCCCTAGCCGGGGTTGATCTCCGGGGGTAGTCTCGCGCCACGGAACAAACCGGCCGGATCAAGAGTTGATATTGGTAGACTCAACCCGGAACAGAAGGGAACGCGGATGAGCACAACAGCTGTTGAGGAGCTGACCGCAGCGGACCGTTGCGATCGTTGCGGGGCGCAGGCTTACCTGAGGGTTACCCTGCACACCGGCGAGCTCCTCTTCTGTGCCCACCATGGCAAAGCCCACGCCGATCGGCTGAAGCAGGTGGCACTGACCATTCAGGACGAGACGAACAAGTTGATCTGACACACACCAAATCTCGCGAACGCCCCGGACAACAGTCCGGGGCGTTCGTCGTTCAGAGACTCGCGCCCGGGCTCACGGTGCCGCTGATGTTGGTGATCCGGCCCTGCTCGTCGAACGTCACGGTCAGCACGTCCGGCCCGAGGTACACCCTCAGTTGGCGGTCGTCGCCGGTGACCCGCAGGTTGTGCACCGCGGCATAGGTGAGTACCTGGGCGCGCGGGTTGCCCGGCTGCAGGTCGACGGCGGCCATGATCCGTCGCGGGAAAGTCACGGCCTGGGCCGCCGGACGCGGAACCGCCGGGTCGACGATCCCGAAATAGGCGATGCCGGCGCCGTAGTCGGCGGAGTAGAACGCGGTCGCCCCGACCAGCGGTGCCGCGACCAGCGCCACGCTGGCCCCCGCGCCCAGCCCGGTGTCAAGTACCCCGGCCAGGCTGAACTGGGGCTCGCCGAGTTCCCACAACCCCCACGAGCCGGCCATCTCGGCAGCCCTGCGGACGGGTGCGATCGCCGGCAGCATCGGTGCGAAGCCCTGGTTGGCCCACGACCACAGCCAGGTGCCGGTGGCTTTGGAGACCGTGCCGAGCAGCACCACCCGCAGCGGACGGCCGGCGATGGTGACGACGCCCTGCTCGATATCGGCCTGGTAGGCGCCATTGAGGTCGACGACTGAGGCGAGAGCCTCCTGGGCTTCCATCGCGACGGGAACGTGCGCCACCACGGCCTCGTTGAAGCGCTCATGGGTGAGATCCGGCATGGCCGCCAGACTACTGCCCCGCCCCAGCCGCCCACGGCCGCCGGGACGGCAACGGGCAGCATCGCCTGCTGGGCAAACGGCACCGGCGCTGGCATCGTGGTGCGATGACCACCATCGAAGCCGCGCTGGGCGACCTCACCGCCGAGAAGGTGGACGCCATCGTCAACGCCGCGAATTCGAGCCTGCTCGGCGGTGGCGGCGTGGACGGCGCCATCCATGCCGCCGCCGGGCCGCGCCTGCTCGAGGCCTGCCGTCGGCTGCGTCGCACCGAGTGGCGCGACGGGCTGCCGGTCGGCGAGGCGGTCGCCACGGACGCCTTCGACCTACCCTGCCGCTGGGTGATCCACACCGTGGGGCCCAATGCCCACCGCGGCCAGACCGATCCGGCACAGCTGGCGTCCTGCTTCACCCGCAGCCTCGACGTCGCCGCCGCACTGGGCGCCACCAGCATCGCGTTCCCGGCGATCAGCGCCGGCGCCTACGGCTGGGACGCCGCCGACGTCGCGCGGATCGCCGTCGGTGCCGTCCGCAGCCATCAGGCGCCCGGAGTGGAACTGGTCCGCTTCGTGCTGTTCGGCAACCGGCTGCTGGACGCCTTCCGCGCGGCCCTCGACTGATCCCGCGTCGGTCGAGCCTCTCGACACTGTCCTCGCGGGACACCCACTCAGAAGCGCACCATCCGCGCCTGCAGGACGCCCTCGAAGACCGGCGCCACCTCCTGCCGTGCCCCGTCCAGTTCGAAACCGACGGACCGGTAGAAGCCGATCGCCTGCTCGTTGCTCTCCACCACCCACAGGTGACAGGCCGCATCACCCACCGCAGTACGAACCAGGGCTTTGCCCAGACCGAGCCCTTGCGCGCGGCGGAGCAGGTACAGCCCGACCAGTTCCAGCGGCACCGGCGCCTGCTCGGAACTGTCCACGCTCGCGTGGGCGTAGCCGACGATCTCGCCGTCCAGCAGGCCCAGCCAGACCGTCTCCCCGGCGTCCAGCGCCCGCTGCCACAACTCGATCGCCCGCGGGATCCGCTCCCATTGGGCGGCGATGACGGGTTCCGGCAGCAGCCCGGTGTAGGCCTCGCGCCAAGCCGTCGCCCGCACCTGCGCCAGCACGTCCAGATCGTCCGGCGTCGCCGGTCGGATCGTTGCTGCGAACGCCATGTCCACAGGCTAGAGAAGGCCCTGATCAACACACCAGTCGCCGGTTGAGACCCTTGCCCGCACGCGCTCGAGGGCGTCGACAAGCTCAACCAACGGCGAAGCGCCCGACATCCTTGTCAGAGGATGCCGGGCGCTTGGGCTTACTGACTCAGTCCAGGTAGTCGCGCAGAACCTGAGAGCGCGACGGGTGCCGCAGCTTGCTCATGGTCTTGGACTCGATCTGCCGGATCCGCTCACGGGTGACGCCGTAGACCTTGCCGATCTCGTCCAGGGTCTTGGGCTGGCCGTCGGTCAGGCCGAAGCGCATGCTGACGACGCCGGCCTCGCGCTCGCTGAGCGTGTCCAGGACGTCGTGCAACTGCTCCTGCAGCAGGGTGAAGTTGACCGCCTCGGCCGGGACGACCGCCTCGGAGTCCTCGATCAGGTCACCGAACTCGGAGTCGCCGTCCTCGCCCAGCGGGGTGTGCAGCGAGATCGGCTC
>NZ_JAPUED010000192.1:0-3493 GCF_027492755.1 Micropruina sp.
GGGTCTCGACAAGCTCGACCAACATAAGGCTCACAGGAGCCGGGCCGACAGCACCCCTTCGATGTTGCGGATGCGGTCCACCAGCGACTCCGGAACCGCGCCCTCGACGTCCACCAGGGTGTAGGCCAGATCACCGCGCGACTTGTTGAGCAGGTCGGAGATGTTCAGCTGGGCCTCGGCCAGCATGGTGGAGATCTGACCCACCATGTTCGGCACGTTGCTGTTCGCGATCGCCAGCCGCCGGGTGCCCTCGCCGCGGGGCAGCCGGGCGTCGGGGAAGTTCACCGAGTTCTGAATGGTGCCGTCCTCGAGGTACCAGCGCAGCTCGTCGGCAGCCATCCGGGCGCAGTTCTCCTCCGCCTCGTTGGTCGAGGCGCCGAGGTGCGGCAGGGTGACCACCCGTGGCCGCTTGTTCAGCGTCGGAGTGGGGAAGTCGCACACGTAGCCGCGGATCTGGTTGGCCTCCAACGCGGCCAGCAGGCTCGGCTCGTCCACGATCGGTCCCCGGGCGAAGTTGAGCAGCACCGCCGAGGTCTTCATCGCGGCGAACTGCTCGGCGCCGATGAGACCCTTGGTGCCGGCCACCAGCGGGACGTGCAGGGTGACGATGTCCGAGCGCCGCAACAGGTCGTCGAGCGAGGTGACATGCTCCACCTCGGACGACAACGCCCACGCGTGCTGCACGGTGATGCCCGGGTCGTAGCCGAGCACATGCATGCCCAGCGAGATCGCCACGTTGGCCACCTCGACGCCGACGGCACCGAGACCGATCACGCCGAGCACCCGGCCGGGCAGCTCGAAGCCGACATAGTTCTTCTTGCCGGCCTCGACCAGCTTGTCCATGGTGGCGTGGTCGCCTTCGAGCCGGTGAGCGAAGGCGGCGGCGTCCACGATGTTCCGAGCGGCCAGGAACAACCCGGCCACCACCAGCTCCTTCACCGCGTTGGCGTTGGCGCCGGGCGTGTTGAACACCGGGATGCCGTGCTTGGAGTACTCGGCGATCGGAATGTTGTTGGTGCCGGCACCGGCCCGCGCGACGGCGAGCACGGAGGGGTCGATCGGCTGGTTGTGCAGGCTCGCCGACCGCACCAGCAGGGCGTCCGGCTGGGTGATGTCGTGACCGACCAGGTAGCGGTCGCCGGGCAGCCGTGACAGTCCCGCCTGGCTGATTGCGTTCAGGGTACGAATGCGAAATGGCATGGTGATCTGTGAGCGTCAGCCGTTGGCGCGCTCGAACTCCTTCATGAAGTCGATGAGTGCCAGGACACCCTCCAGGGGCATGGCGTTGTAGATGCTAGCCCGCATACCGCCGACGCTCCGGTGGCCGGCCAGGTTCGTGAGACCGGCCTGCGCGGCCTGGGCGACGAAGGTCTTCTCCAGCTCGGGCTTGGCGACCAGGAACGGCACGTTCATCCACGACCGGCTGTCGGCCTGGACGGGGTTGCTGTAGAAGTCGGAGGCGTCGATGAAGCCGTACAGCGCGTCAGCCTTCGCCTTGTTGCGCTCAGCCATCGCGGGCAGCCCGCCCTGGGCCTGCACCCACTCGTAGACCAGGCCGAGCAGGTACCAGCCGAAGGTCGGCGGGGTGTTCAACATCGAGCCGTTGGCTGCCATCTTGGCGTAGTTCCACACCGACGGCGTGCTGGGCCGGGCACGCTCCAGCAGATCGTCGCGGACGATCACCACGCACATGCCGGACGGCCCCATGTTCTTCTGGGCGCCGGCATAGATCAGGCCGAACTTCGACACGTCGATCGGGCGGGACAGGATCGTCGAACTCAGGTCGGCGACCAGCGGGACGTCGCCGGCGTCCGGGATGTAGCCGAACTCGACGCCGCGGATGGTTTCGTTCGGCGTGTAGTGCAGGTAGGCGGCATCACCGTTCACCTGGAACGAGCCAGCGGCAGGCACCCGGATGTAGTTGTCCGGCTTCTCGTCGGCGATCACCCGGGCGGTGACGTACTTGTTGGCTTCGGCGATGGCCTTGGCCGACCAGTCGCCGGTGTTCAGGTAGTCGGCGGCGTCTCCGTCGGCCGCGAGGTTCAGCGGGACGGCGGCGAACTGTCCCATCGCGCCACCCTGCAGGAACAGCACCTTGTAGTTGTCCGGAATGTCCATGACGGCGCGCAGGGTGGCTTCGGCGTGCTCGGCGCAGGCGATGAACTCCTTGCTGCGGTGCGACACCTCCATCACCGACATCCCGGAGCCGTCCCAGTCGAGCAGCTCGTCCTTGGCCCGCTGCAGAACGGGCTCGGGAAGCATGGCGGGGCCGGCAGAGAAGTTGTAGACGCGCATGAGTCGATTCTTCCAGCGTTGCGCGTGGGGCTTCGCCAGTCCGCCGTTTTCGGTCAGGCCCGGACGGCCGCCCGTCGGTGACCCTGGCACACTGGGCCGGTGCGTGCTCGCTCGAATCCAGTCACTCGTTCCGAGGTGTCCGAGGGTGCTGGGGGGTTGAGCGCGCCGTCCGGCCCGGCATGGCTGCGGATCGCCCTGGTCGTTGCGCTGGTGCTGGCGCTGGCCGCCCACCTGTACGGGTTGTACACACCAGGTGAGCCGGGCGCCTCGGAATGGTTCCCGAACTCGGACAAACTGCTGCACTTCTTCGGCTTCGCCGTGCCCACCCTGCTGGCCATGCTGGTGGTCCGGCATTGGTGGCCGGCCCTGGTGTTCGCAGCCCACGCGGTGATCAGCGAGATCGTGCAGGGACTGTTCTTGCCGAATCGGGACGGCGATGTGTGGGACGCGCTCGCCGACCTGACCGGAGTTCTGGTGGCCACGGCAGTATGGCTGGCCTGGCGCCGGCGTCGGTGACGCACTGCAAGCGCGAGAGGACGCACAAGAATGACGGATTCGAGGTCTCGTTCCCGTGATTTCGTGCGTATTCGGGCAGAGGCGGCCCTGATCTACTTAGTGCCTGTGTCGGATGCTGCGCCATTCCCCGATTGGCCCGCGCATGCCGAGGTGCCCCCTTTGGTGGCGCCGACCGTCGCAGGCTCGGGGATCGCCATCGCTACCGGCGTTCACATGGGTCCAGTCCTCGTCGCCGTTGCCGACCAGTACGACAACGGCGTGGCCTGGGAAGAGCACGGATCAACCTGCATCACCATTCATGAACCGCTCGCCACCGACGAGGATGGCAAGGAGCCTTTCGTGATGTTCCGTCCGGCGCACGGCGGCCCTCACCGAGTCGATGTTTATGCGATGAGCCGCGGCGTCAACCGTGATCTGGCGCTCAAGCCGACGGCGCGCAAGAATCTTGAAAGGTATCTGGTGGTATTCACCCCTGTCGGGCAGGTCATGGGGGGCGATGGTGAGTAGGCGGTCGTGGTCCCGCGTGGCCGCTGCGGATCCTGAGGACCAGCCCCGACACCGCTCGTCGCCGAAGGGGACACCGATCGAACAGTTGCGGCAGTTGCCCGGCCTCAGGAATGGCGCTCGTGTTTCGTCGCCGGCTCGGACTCCCTCAATCTTGATAGAAGGCAATTGGAAGTGA
>NZ_JAPUED010000192.1:3593-6905 GCF_027492755.1 Micropruina sp.
GAAGTCTTGGCGCTGGATTGCACGCCCGTTCCTGAGGCGACATCAGATCAAACTGGTGGGCTGGACTGTCTGTGGGCCGGTCAGTTGTTCGACTTTCGCTACTCCGAGATGTCCGACAAGACGGTGCGGGGGAGTGTCGACCTTGGCTCCGAGTAGGCCGGACGGGGTTGCGTAGAGCGGTCTCGGGAATGCCACCGCACTCCGTCAACCGGTGGCGCGCACCCGACCTACAGCGCCGACCTGACCGGCGACGGAGGTTGCCCCGATTGGCTTCAGTGGCGCGCTTCCTCCACAGCCGATTCCAACCCGACATAGCGGACGTCGGCCGCGGCCCGGCGTCCGAAGGCGTAGAGCAACAGTTCGCTCGGTTCGCCGATCACGGTGACCACCCGATTGCCGGAACCTGCCCGGACGACACGCTCGGGGCGTCCGGACCATTCCAGGGCAAGCGCGACCGGGGGACGGCGCAGCATCAGCTTGCCGACACGGGCCAGTTGTGACCATGCCCAGGACTGGAACTCCTCGTCACGGGCCGGTTCGGGTAGATCGTTGGCGCGCCGGACGTCCATGCCGTGGATCAGGAACTCGGTCGAGTTGGCTACGGCGTCCATGGCCGGGATCGCGAACAGCGATCCGCGCGGCGGACCCTGGCGCAACTTCTCGACCACCTCGGCGTAGTCGCTGCTCTTCAACTCAGCCACCCGGGACTCGTAGCGGCCGGCGAATGCCGGAATGACGGCACCGATCGCGTTGGAAACCTCACCGTCGCGGATGATCAGGTGGGCGAGAAGATCGTTGGCCGCCCAGCCCTCGCACAGGGTGGGGGCGGTCGGCCCCACCGCCAGCAGGGCGTCGCAGGTGTGGCCTCGTTCGACCCGGGCTCGCTCGTTCACGGCTGGCATTCGCTCAGACTAGTGCGTGTCTCCGTGGGTGCTGCGCGGCTTGGGCCCCAGGGCGGATCATCCGCAGGCCCTGACACAATGACCCGGTGAGTCTCGACCCTGCCGTCGCCGCACGGCTCAAGCGGAATGCCGACCAACTGGTGCCCGCCGTCGTCCAGGACGCCACCTCGCGCGAGGTGCTGATGCTGGCCTGGATGGACGACGAAGCGCTGGCCCGCACCCTGGCCACCCGGCGTGGCACCTACTGGTCGCGCAGCCGCAATGAGTACTGGGTGAAGGGCGAGACCTCGGGCAACACCCAGCACGTCCGGCAGGTGTCGCTGGACTGCGACGGCGACACGCTGCTGGTGCTCGTCGACCAGACCGGTCCGGCCTGTCACACCGGCACCCGGACCTGCTTCACCGACCGCACCCTGTTGAGCGAGGAGGGCCGATGACCGACCTACCCGTCACCCCAGACCTGGCCGAGTTCCTCGACCTGGCCCGTGAACGCCGGGTCATTTCGGTCTACACCCGGCTGCTCGCCGACGACCTGACCGCGGTCGGGCTGTACCACCGGCTGTGCGGCGATCGCGATCACACCTTCCTGCTCGAGTCGGCCGACAACGGCATGTGGTCGCGTTGGTCGTTCGTCGGCGTGCATTCGGTGGCCACGCTGACCGAGTCCGGCGGCGAGGCGCACTGGACCGGACGCCCCCTCGAAGGCCTGCCGACCGGCGGCGATCCGCTGCAGGTGCTCGCCGAGACCCTGCAGATCCTGCACACGCCGGCCGACGAGAACCTGCCGCCGCTGACGTCCGGCATGGTCGGCTATCTGGCCTATGACGTCGTCCGGCGCCTCGAGGTGCTGCCGGACGGCAATCCCGACGACCTCAAATTGCCCGAGTTGGTGATGATGATGGTCAGCGACATGGCCATCCTCGACCACCACACCGGCGAGGTGTGGCTGCTGGCCAACGCGTTCAACTTCGACGATTCGGCCGAGCGGGCCGACGCCGCCTGGGCCGATGCCCGCGACCGGGTGCTGGCGATGGCGGCGCAACTGTCCGAGCCGTTGACCCCTGCGGTCGCAGTGGTCGACCCGGAGGCGTCCGCTCCCGAGATCCGGCGGCAGCGGAGTCCGGAGGAGTACGAGGCGGCGGTACTGGCAGCCGTCGAGGAGATCAAGGCCGGTGAGGCCTTCCAGATCGTGCCCAGTCAGCGATTCGACATCGACACCGACGCGGATGCGCTCGACGTCTACCGCATTCTGCGCCGCACCAACCCCAGCCCGTATCTGTACCTGCTGCGGTTGCCGGGCCTGGCAGTGGTCGGCTCCAGCCCCGAGGCGCTGGTCACGGTCAGCAACGGACGCGCCGAAACGCACCCGATCGCCGGCTCCCGGCCCCGGGGCAGTTCCGCGACCGAGGACGCCGCGATGGAGGCCGAACTGCTGGCCGATCCGAAGGAACGCGCCGAGCACCTGATGCTGGTCGACCTGGGCCGCAACGATCTGGGCCGGGTGTGCCGTCCGGGGTCGGTCGAGGTGGTCGAGTTCATGAAGGTGCGGCGCTACAGCCACATCATGCATCTCGAAGCCGCCGTGGTCGGCGAGCTGTCGCCGGGTCGTACCGCGCTCGATGTGACGCTGTCCTGTTTCCCGGCCGGCACGCTGTCCGGGGCGCCCAAAGTGCGGGCGATGGAGATCATCGACGAACTCGAGGTGTCGCGGCGCGGCCTGTACGGCGGCGGTGTCGGCTATTTCGACTTCGCCGGCAACTCCGATGTAGCGATCGCCATCCGGACGGCGGTGCTGGCCGGCGGGGTGGCCCACGTCCAGGCCGGCGCGGGCATCGTCGCCGACTCGATTCCGCGCAACGAGGAGCTCGAGGTGCGCAACAAGGCGGCGGCCGTGATCCGGGCCATTGAGGGCGCGCATCGGCTGCGTCGGCTCGACCGGGACTGACATGCGCAGATGGGCGAATGTGGTGCTGTGGCTCGGCTGCGCTGCCGCGCTACTCGGCACCACCCAGCCGTGGTGGTCGGCGGGCGAGCGGACCTCGGTCAGCGGCACCCAGGCGACCTCGGGTGCCGCGCTGGCGGTGATCCTGGCCGCGGCCGCCGGGGCGTTCCTGGGCAACTGGTTGCGGCCGCTGGCGCGGCGGATCGTGCTGGGCATCGTCGCGCTGCTGGCGGCCGGTGGCGTGATGGTGGCGATCAACGCCGTCGTGCCGACACTGCCGGGCAGCACGCTGGGCGATGCCTTCACGCTGGTGGCGACGCCGTGGCGCTGGGTCTACCTGGCCGGCTGTGTGCTCGCGGCGGCCGGTGCGATCCTGCTGCAGTTTGCCGGACGTCCGACGGCACGGGTCAAAGCGACGCCCGATCCGGCGCTCGATGCCTGGAAGGCGCTGGACGCCGGGGAGGACCC
>NZ_JAPUED010000193.1:0-1908 GCF_027492755.1 Micropruina sp.
ATCCAGCCCGGTGAGGTGCAGAAGATCCTGACCGACGTCCAGACCAAGTCAGAGACGCTGGGCAAGGCACTGACCGAGGAGAAGTTCACCGCGATCGGCACCGGCATCAGCTGGGGCGGCGGCCTGACCGCCGAGGTCAGCAAAGCGGTCGGGCAGGTGATGACCGACCAGAACAAGAACCTGACGGTGATCCAGAACCACATCGGCGCCGGCATGAACGGGGTCTCGAACGCGACCATCGCCTACAACAACGGCCAGTACGACATGGCCACCACCTTCCAGACGGAGATGACCAAGGCGGCCGAATCGGGCGACTTCCAGTACTTCGTCGACCACGGCTACCAGGGGTGAGGCGTCGATGAGCCCGATGACCATGTGCGTCGCCGACGGCGGAGGCGGCGGCAGCACCGTCCCGACCGACGGCGGCTTGATCAACCCGGCCCTGCTGCCGGCGAAGGCGGCCGACCTGGACACCGCCGCGATCACCGGCGCCGCCGAGGATCTGCGCACCATGGGCACCACCGTCGACACCCAGACCGACGAGATCAAGACCTCCTGGGGCGGACTGACCGGCTGCTACAAGGCTCCCGAGCAGGATCAGGTCTACGCGCTGATGGACAGCGCCGCTACGGCGTCCGAGGACGTCAAGACCACCTTCTCCAAGGTGGCCGACCACCTCGACACCTACGCCGGGAAGCTGGACGAGATCAAGCCCAAGCTCGCCGATTTCGAGAAGCGTGCCCAGGAGTTCCGCGACGAGGTGAAGGACGGCGTCTGGGTGGACGCCACCGAGGCCGCGGACGCCAACGTCGGAACCTACCTCGAGGCCGGCTGGAATTGGGCCACCGGGCAGGACCAGAAGCGCAAGAAGGTGCCGTGGGACCAGGACACCGAGACCTGGGAGAAGAACGAGGCCTTCATCAAGGAGATCGGCGGGATCTACGCGGACGTCTCGGCCGCCGCGGCCGCCTGCGCCACCAGCATCAACGGGCTCAGCAGCCTGCCGCCGGACAAGAAGAAGGTCGACGGCATCGCCAAGGAGGCCTTCTACAACCCGGAGGCACCGATGCCGTGGGGCTCGGCCGGCGACGAGGACCGCAACTGTGCCGAATCGGTCGGCCACGGCGCCTACCAGTTCGGCAAGAGCACCGTCGAGGGCCTCGGCCAGCTGATCAGCTACAACCCCGAGACCGGCCAATGGGGTGACTGGGAGCACGCCGGCCAGGCCTGGCTGGGCACCGGCAACGTGGTGCTGTCGCTGGTGGTCACCGCCAACCCGATGGTCCAGTGGTTCAACGCCAGCATGAAGCTCTCCGGTCAGGGTGACAACGCGGTGTCGAAGTGGATCGACGAACGCAACCAGGTGACGGCCACCGTCGCCACCAGCCTGGTCGGCATCGACCTGAACGCCGAGGACCCCTTCCACAAGTGGAAGGAGGACGGCATCGCCACCCTCACCGAGTCGGCGCTGAACGTCGGCACGATGTTCATTCCGGGCGCCGGCCAGGCCGGCGCCGCCGTCAAGGTGGTCGGCCTGGGCTCGAAGGTGCTGAAGGTCGGCGGCACGGTCGCGGACTTCGCGGTGCCGGGCGGCTCGTGGCTGGTCAAGGGTGGCGCGCACGCCATCCCGGTGCTGAAGAACGTCTTCAAACTCGGCGACGACGTGCCGATGAACCTGCTCGACGACGCCGCCAAGCCCGGCCTCAAGGCGCCGGGCATCAACCCGGTCTCGGTGGTCGACGACCTGGGTGGCGTGACGAATCCGAAGCCTGCCGCCCACGTGGGCGACGGACCGGCGATCGATCCGCGGCCGCGGAACGGGAGTTCGACCCCCGACGTGACGCCCGAGCCGGCCACCAGGCCACAGGGTGGCGAGCCGGCCGGTACGACGACCAAGCCGCACCCGGA
>NZ_JAPUED010000193.1:2008-6692 GCF_027492755.1 Micropruina sp.
GCGAAGCCGGAACCCGAGACCGCCAAGCCTGAGCCGGAGGCCGCCAAGCCTGAGCCGGCGAAGCCCGAACCCGAGGCGGCCAAGCCTGAGCCGGCGAAGCCGGAACCCGAGACGGCCAAGCCCGAACCGGAAGCTGCCACCGGCAAGCCGCAACCGCACGACGACGTCCCGGTCGACCCGGGCGCGGAGCACACCGCACATCCGGCGGAGCCCGCTACCCACCCCGAGTCGCCCTCCCACCACTCCGAGGCGCCCTCCGATCATGCGGCCACCCACCACGGTGACGGCGCCCCGGACGGGACGCCCGCACCCGACTCGCACCCGCGTCCGGACGGGTTCCCCGCCCATGACAAGCACGGACGCGAGTTCCACTTCGACTCCGACGGCAGGGCGCACCTGCCGGGCGATGACGCGGCGCACACCTACCGCGATCGCAACGGCAGTCTGCACAACGCCGAGACCGGACGGTTCGCCCCCGATCCGAACACGCCCGACGCCGACCTGCCGGTCGAGAAGGCCGAGAAGGGTGCGCCCGTCGACGAGCGCGTGAGTGACGCCGAGACGGCCGCCCACGACGCGCGGGTGGAACAGCGCGAGCAGGCGCTGGCGAACTCCCACGAGGCGAGCGGCAGGCTCCACCGGCTGATGGAACACCTCGGCATCGACCCGAAGGAGTTGCAGGGATCCACCCGAGCCGTCGCCGAGCAGAAGATCGGCGACCTGATCGACGACGGGGTGCTCACCGCCAAACAGGGCAAGTCTCTGCGCAACGCCCTGGTCAACGACCGCATCTCGGCGAACATACTGCGTTCGATCTCGGAGCGGCTCGGCGACAAGGCGGCTGCCGCTATCGCGAAGATCCGCGGCGAGTTCACCCTGATCGACTCGGGCGGGGCGGGCGCCGGCCGGTTCGACCAGGCGACCATCCATGGCAATCCGCCCACGCTGAAGTTCTACGAGGCGAAGGGTGGGACCTCACAGCTCGGCGAGCGGACGGTGGACGGCGTCCGGGCCCAGCAGGGCTCCACCAGCTACGTCAACGACATCATGAAGACCGACCCGCGGCTGGGTGACTCGCTGCGGCAGTTCATGGAGGCCAATCCGGACTCGCCGATCACCAGATCCCTGAAGGACGGCACCATCAGGATCGAGTACGACCTGGTGCAGGCCCTGCCCGGTGGCCAGATCAGGGTGACGCCGTTCGTCCTCGATCCTGCCGCACTCAAGCTGCCCAACCTCAAGTAGATAGGGTCATTCGCATGACGTGGAAAGCGATGAGCGCTCAGCGGGCCGCCGACATCGTCGACTTCTGGCTCGCCGCCGGCTGGCCGCAGACCCCGGCGCAGGTCCAGCAGTTGGGCGAGGGGATCGGCTGGACGCCCGACGACGACGAGATGATGGAGAACGGCGCGGACGGACTCAGCGAGCCCGCGGTGGCGATCGTCTCGATGCCCACCGGTGAGACCGCGTCGCTGAACTTCTGGGTCACCGACATCGTGCGCGACCTGGGCGACGAGGGCGAGGAGTTCCTCGACGATCAGTACGCGCTGGTCGTTCGCGAGGGCGTCCGGCGTTGGGGAGAAGCTGTGCTGAGCGACAGCGGCGGCCGCAGCGCGCAATGGGACCACGCCGATGGTGCCCGGACGGTGGTGGCACGGGGCAAGCGCTCGGTGACGGTGGATTTCACCACGCCGCAGTACGCCCAGGTGCTGCGCGAGTTGGGGGAGTGAGCCGATGACCTGGGACGACTTCCGCGAGCGCCTGCGCGCGACGCTGCGCGAGCTGACCGACCGGTGTGTGCTGGTGGTGGCCGCGCCCGGACGCGGCGGCTACGTCCAGTTCGCCGTGGCGGACGCCGAACTGACCGCCGAGGCTGCCGGTCCGGAGTTCACCGCCGGTCCGGCGGCCCATGGCGCCGACGACCCGACCATGCTGGCGGCCGGCTGGACGGCACCCACCGGTGCAGTGCCGAACTGGTCCGCGCCGCTGGTACTGCCGGCGCTCACCGCCGAATACGCGGCCCTCGCCGACCGGTGCGTGACCGCCTTGCGCGAGGTGTACCGGATCGCCGCACCTGAGGCCCTGAGTTACCGCGCCTGGCGCGAGCCGGAGGCGCAGCCGTCCGGTGTCACCTGGCCGGCCGAACGGATCGACCGGCTCGACCCGGGCGAGAACCCGCTGCCGTTGCCCCGCCTGGGCATTCCGGCAGCCGGACAAGTGGACTGAGACAACCAGAACGGGGCTCCCTTCATCGGGAGCCCCGTTCTTCTGTGCTGGTGTGAGGAAGCCTCGGTGTGAGGCGTCCTCCCGGGCTCTCTCAGAGGAGAGCCCGATCCTCGACGGCCAGACCGGGGGAGGGAACGGCCGACGCGGAGGTTCAGAGCACCCGGCGGCAGCTCCACGGCTGGAAGCCGCGCTTGGCGTAGAGCCGGTTGGCGACCGTGATCTGCTCGGCCTTGGTGGCCTTGTGCGGGTACTTGGCGAAGTGCTGGCCCTTCACCGAGCGCCAGGTGGCCAGGTTGAACTGCAGGCCGCCGTAGTAGCCGTTGCCGGTGTTGATGTGCCAGCGGTTGCCGGACTCGCACTTGGCGATCTTGTTCCACTTGGCCAGCCGGGCCAGGTTGAGCGTGCGCTTGCCGTTGGTGCCGACCTTGACCACCTTGTTGATCACCTTCTTGGTGATCTTCTGCTTCACCACGACCGTCGTCGACTTCCCGTTGACGGTGGTGGTCTGGTAGGTGCGGGTGGCCTTGCCGTTGCGGCCCTTCTTGACCGTCTTCTTGTCGCCCTTGTACAGCGACTTGGTCTTCTTCTTGACCGTCTTGTACTTGAGGGTGACCTTCTTGGTGGTGGTCTTGGTGCTGACCTTGTCGATCACCACGTCCATGCCGTTGCTGAGCGGAGCGGTGACGCCCGGGGCCACCCGGTCGTTGCCGTCCACCTTCAGCTTCAGCTGGGCGATGGCGTCCGCGACGGTGGCGGCACCGCTGACCTCGACGGTCCGGGCGACGCCCGCGTAGCGCAGGTTCAGGGTGAGGGTGTCACCGGCGGCGTGGGCCGGCAACGCGGTCAGGCCGGCGAGCAGCAGTGTTCCACAGGCGGTGAGGGCAGCACCCTTGGTGAAGGACGACATCAGCTTCTCCTTGTTTCGTTGATCGGGTGGCTCACGCCGCGTGGCGGCAGCCCCAAGGACGGAGGCCGGCCTTGGCGTAGTAGCGGTTGGCGACGGTGATCTGTTCGGCGCGGCTGGCCAGATCGGCGCGCGGGGCGAAGTCGGCACCGCCGTTGGCGCGCCAGGAGCCGTAGTCGAACTGCAGCCCGCCGTAGTAGCCGTTGCCGGTGTTGATGTGCCAGTTGCCGCTCGACTCGCACTGGGCGATCCGGTCCCACATCGCGGCGCGGGCCAGGTTCAGCGCGCCGCCCCGGCCGCTGCTGCCGGAGGAGGAAGAGGGCCGCTTCTTGGTGCCGACGACGACCTTCTGGCTCACCGGCGAGGTGATCACCACGCGCTTGAGCACCTTCTTGGAGGCCTTGCCGTCGTTGACGGTGGTGTATTCGTAGGTGACCGTGGCCTTGCCGTTCTTGCCGGCCTTGGTGACCTTCTTCTGGCCGACGTACATCGACTTCGAGGTGGACTTGACCGTGCCGTAGCCGATCTTCTCGTTCACCGTGCGGGTCTTGACCTTGACCCGGTCGAGGGTGACCTTCTGCTTGTCGGCGATCGCGGTGGTCAGCGCGGGCTTGACCCGGTCGGTGGTGCCGACGGTCAGCTTCCGCTCGGCCAGCAGGTCGGCGACCGTGCCGGCGGTGGTGGTCAGCGTGACCGACTTGCCGCCGACCTTCAGCTTGACCTGCTTGGGCGTCCGGACGTCGACGGTGAGGCCCTCGCGTCCGATCCCGGCCGAGCGGGAGAGCGAGAAGGCGGCACCGTTCAGGCCGCGCACCTCGGCGGTGGCCAGTGCGCCGTCCAGGGTGGTGGCGGTGGTGTAGAACTCGGTCGGCTTACCGTCGACCAGCAGGGTGACCTTGCGGGAGTACTGCACCTGAACGGTGCTGCCGTCGCTGACCGGTGAGTCAACGGACGGGAAGACCAGGTCGCGAGGGCCGAGTTCGATGTTGTTGGCCTTCAGCACGTCACCGACGGTGCCGGCGTAGCTGGTGCTCACCGAGGTCTGTCCGTCGACGTTCAGCGTCACCGATTTGTCGAGCGAGGTGGCGGCGAGGCCTCCACCGGCGAGGACGACGGCGCCGGCGAGGGCGGTCAGCTTCCAGGACCAGATCACGATAGGTATAGCTCCAAGTTGGGGATCTTGAGGCGTTCATAAGAACAACCTGAGAACCAGTGTCCATGAAACTGAGAAAACCTGCAAATCTCTCAGGGAGGGATGGGAATCCACGCCATGGGTTCAGTAGTCAGCGCCGTTTCGCTGGGTCTCACGTCCAATCGCTCCCCGAGCGGATGTGGCGCCGGAACGCGAAACGGCCCCCGGGAGTACCCGGGGGCCGTTCGGACGGCGTCGCTCAGAACAGGCCGGAGCTGGCCTCGCGGGCCTTGGTGAAGCGCTCGGTGACGTCGGTCCAGTTGACCACGTTCCACCACGCCTTCACGTAGTCGCCCTTCACGTTGAGGTACTGCAGGTAGAAGGCGTGCTCCCACATGTCGAGCTGCAGCACGGGCAGCTGG
>NZ_JAPUED010000194.1 GCF_027492755.1 Micropruina sp.
TGCTTCCCGCACATGGCGGCCCCGGTCGGCGGGGTCGGGTTCAGCCGGATCGCGCAGGCGGCCGCTCAATGGCACGCCCGCGGCTGCGTCGTCCAGACCGAATCACAGGTGCCGCTGCTGGGCCTGTTCAAGGAGCGTTCCGAGGGGGCCGGGCATTCGTTCGGTACCACCGCGGTGCGTGGCTTCGCCGGGATGACCGAGGAGCCGCGGCGTTTCGACGACGGTTCCGAAGAAGACGCGACCCTGGCCCGGCTCACCCTCGATCAGCTGGAGGGCGCCTTCGGGATCAGCGACGAGGCGTACGCCAACAACGGCCTGGCCGCGCTCACCCACGAGCAGATCGACACCTTCCGGATCACCCCCGGCTACCGCGAGTTCCTGGCCGCGACCCGGGCCGAGCGGGCCCGCCGGCCCTCCGCTTTGCGCGACGTGCTGGCGCTTCCCGCCGATGTCGCCGGGCTGCACACGGCGTCCGATTTCGAGCATGAGCTGGCCCGGTTCTCGATCGACGGCAACGCCAGCATCCTGGTCCGCGGGCTGGCCGTCGAGCCGGTCGGTTCTGACCGGTACCTGATCCGGTTCACCGACGTCGCCGGCGGCGACGCCGACCGCTATGCGGCGTTCGCCGACTTCCTGACCGGCCACGACCCGGGCGGCGTCCTCAGCGTGACGGTGAACGCCGACGCGCTGGAGGTTCAGGTGACCGGCCGGACGGCGTCCTTCCTCGGCCTGCTCGCGCCGGCCCCGGCCAGCATCGGTCTGGACGACGTCCAGCCCGCACACCAGATCGCCCGGACGCTGGCGTCCGGCGCGATGAGCCACGGCGCCCTGGTGGCCACCGCGCACGAGGCGGTCGCGCACGGCACCAACATGGTCGGCGGCATGTCGAACTGCGGCGAGGGCGGCGAGCACCTCTCCCGCTACGGCACCATCCGCGGCTCGCGGATCAAGCAGTTCGCGTCCGGCCGGTTCGGTATCTGGGCCGGCTACCTCGCCGACCCGATGCTCGAAGAACTGGAGATCAAGATCGGCCAGGGCGCCAAGCCGGGCGAGGGCGGTCAGCTGCCGGCCGCCAAGGTGACCGTCGAGATCGCCGCGGCCCGCGGCGGGACGCCCGGCGTCGAGTTGATCTCCCCGCCACCGCATCACGACACCTATTCGATCGAGGACCTGGCGCAGCTGATCCACGACTGCAAGGCCGCCCGGGTGCGGGTGATCGTCAAGCTGGTGTCGTCCGAGGGCATCGGCACCATCGCGGTCGGCGTGGCCAAGGCGGGCGCCGACGTGATCAACGTCGCCGGCAACACCGGCGGCACCGGCGCGGCGGCGGTGACCAGCCTGAAGTACGCCGGCCGGTCCGCCGAGATCGGCGTCGCCGAGGTGCACCAGGCGCTGGTCGCCAACGGGCTGCGCGACAAGATCGTGCTGCGCTGCTCCGGCGCCCACCAGACCGGACGCGACGTGGTGATGTCGGCGCTGCTGGGCGGTGACAGCTTCGAGTTCGGCACCACCGCGCTGATGATGCTCAAGTGCGTGATGGCGAAGAATTGCAACGTCAAATGCCCCGCCGGGCTGACCACCAACCCGGAGGTCTTCGACGGTGACCCGCGGGCCCTCGCCCAGTACCTGCTGAACGTCGCCCACGACGTCCGGGAGATCCTGGCCCGGCTCGGGCTGCGCTCGCTGCGGGCGGCCCGCGGACGCTCCGACCTGGCCCAGCTGCTCGACCACCCGGCCAGTGTCGGACGCCTCGACGTCCGGGCCATGCTGGCCCGGGTACCGGAGCGTCGGGTCGACGATCCGGTCTACCTGGAGAAGAGCTACGCGGTCGACGACGCCCTGATCGAGGAGGTCAGAACCGCATTGATCGACCGTGCCGAGCCGAGTGTCGAACTGGACGCCGGCAGGCTGCACAACAGCGACAAATCGGTCGGCGGGCAGCTTTCGATCGACGCCGAACGGATGCTCAACCACGAGTTGGACCCCGACGTGCTGGCCGGACTGCCCGCGGTGTTCACCGACGAGCGCGGGCGCAGTTATCTCGACGACGGTGCGGTGCGGATCCGTACCAACGGCTCGGCGGGACAGTCGTACGGCGCCTTCTGCAACGACGGCCTCGAACTGGTGCACACCGGCACCGCCAACGACGGCGTCGGCAAGAGCCAGTGCGGCGGCCGGATCGTGGTCCGCACCCCGGGCGGCGGCAGCGCTGAGCCGGGCGGCAATGTGCTGATCGGCAACTTCGCGCTGTTCGGCGCCACCGGCGGGCGAACGTTCGTCCAGGGCGAGGCCGGCGACCGGTTCGCCGTCCGCAACTCGGGTGCCACCGCGGTCGTCGAGGGCATCGGCGACTTCGGCTGCGAGTACATGACCAACGGCGCGGTGCTCAACCTAGGCTCGGCCGGCAAGGGCCTCGGCAACGGGATGAGCGGCGGTTTCCTCTACCAGTACGACCCGGACGGCACGGTACGCGGCCGGGTCAGCCACGATTCGCTGCTGGTCTTCGGCATCACCGACCAGGAGTACGGCGGCTTCCACGCCGAGGCGGCCCGGCTGCTGATCCGCTGGCACCACGAGGCCACCGGCTCCAGGCTCGCGGCGCAGCTGCTCGCCGACTGGGAGGTGGCCCGCGAGCACATCTTCTGCGGCATGCCGCGGGCGCTGCTGCTCACCCAGGACGCCGACGCGATCCTGGCCGCGTCCACCCGGCGGCAGCTGCTCGACGAACTGGCCACCTCAGTGGCTAGCGAACAGGTCCGGGTGCTCAAGGGGCACTACCGCGACGGGCGTCCGGTGCTCGACGGACGCGTCCCGGCTGGTGAAGCCGACGACATGTTCGGCCTGCTGTCGTCGTACACGGTGTTCTCGATCGCGAACCAGATCGCCCAGCAGCGTGGGCACACCACGGCACGCACCCTGATCCTCACCGAGGACTTCTTCGTGATGCAGAAGGTGATGAAGTACCTGCGCGACCGGCTCGACCCGCTCACCGACGCCGAGCTGGCCACCCTGATCTCATCGCGTCGGCTGACCGACTACACCCGCTCGCTGGAGCTGCGGAACGTGCGCGGCATGGACGCGCCGGGTACCTACGGCTGGATCCTGCACCAGCGCGCCCGCAACGAGGCGCGCACCGACCGGGCCCGGTTCGACCGGCTGCTGGCCGAGGCGGCGCTGAACGACCTGGCCGCCGACGCCGTCCGCAGCCTGGATCGGACGGCATGATGACGCACCTCACCGTCGACGCCCCGTTCAGCCCCGGCCAGCGGGCCTGGCTGGACGGCTTCCTCACCGGCCTGGTCGCTGCGAAACGCGACGAGGGCGGAGCGTCCGCCATCGCCACCCTCACCTTCGACGTGCTCTACGGCAGCCAGACCGGCTGCAGTGAGCTGCTCGCCGAAGATCTGGTCAATGCCGCTCAGGCCCGTGGGATGGCGCCCACTCTGCGGGTGCTGAACGACGTCGAACTCGACGACCTGACGCAGCTGGAACGGGTGCTGGTGATCACCTCCACCTACGGCGACGGCGAGCTGCCCGACAACGCCGGGCTGTTCTGGGACGACTTCGGCTCCGAGGCCGCGCCCCGGTTGGAGGACGTCCGCTTCGCGGTGCTGGCGCTCGGCGACACCGCCTACGACGACTTCTGCCAGGCCGGCAAGCTGATCGACCTGCGCTTCGAGCAGCTCGGCGCCACCCGGCTGCTGCCTCGGGTCGACTGCGACACCGACTACGACGCACCGGCGGCCGCCTGGATCGAGCAGGTCCTCGACCTGCTGGCCGCCGAAGCCCCGTCCGCGGGTGCCGTGCCGGCGGCCGCGTCCCTGACCCCTGCGCCGGCCCGGGAGCGCCCGCGGTGGAACCGCAAGACGCCGTTCCCGACCCGGCTGGTCGCCAACCGGCTGCTGTCCGGGCCGGACAGTGCCAAGGAGATCCGGCACTTCGAGATCGCCCTGGCCGACAGCGGCATCGACTATCAGGCCGGGGACGCGCTGGCCGTGGTCCCGCTCAACGACGCCGCACTGGTCGAGTTGCTGCTGGAGCGGCTCGGACACGACCCCGACACCGTGGTGGGCGAGTCGACGCTGCGGGCCCAGCTGGAGCGCGGCTGGGAGATCGCCACGCCGTCCAAGGATCTGCTCACGCTGCTGGCCGAGCGGGCACCGGGCAGCGAGCTGGGTGAACTCGTCGTCCGGGCTGAACGCGACGCGCTCGACTCGTGGCTGTGGGGCAAGGACACCCTCGATCTGCTGCACCTGCTACCCGAGGTGAACCTCGACATCGATGCCCTGACCAGGGTGTTCCGGCCGCTGCAGCATCGCGCCTACTCGATCTCGTCGAGTCCGCTGCACAGCCCGGACCGCATCCACCTGACCGTGGCCGCCGTCCGGCACGGGGGGCCGCGGGTGCATCACGGGGTGTGCTCGACGTTCCTGTCCGACCGGGCCGAGGACGCCGAGTTCGGCATCTTCCCGCAGCCGAACGCGGCCTTCCGGCTGCCCGCCGACGACTCGGCGCCGGTCATCATGATCGGCCCGGGCACCGGCGTCGCACCGTTCCGGGCCTTCCTGCAGGAGCGGGCCGCGCGCGGCGCGTCCGGGAAGAACTGGCTGTTCTTCGGCGACCAGCACCGGGCCAGCGACTTCATCTACGCCGACGAGATCGAGAGCTACCGGGCGAGCGGGCTGCTGACCCGGCTCGACCTCGCCTTCTCCCGCGACCAGGCGCAGAAGATCTACGTGCAGACCCGGATGCGCGAGCAGGCGTCCGAGTTCTACGGCTGGCTGCAGGACGGCGGCCACATCTATGTCTGCGGCGACGCGTCCCGGATGGCGCGCGACGTCGACCGGGCACTGATCGAGCTGATCGCCGGGCAACGCGGCCGCGGCGACGACGACGCGGCCGAGTACGTGGCCGCGCTGAAGAGAGACAAGCGCTACCTGAGGGACGTGTACTGAGATGACTGACCCGATGCCCCCCAACCGCGAGGGGCAAAGCCCGGCTTGCCGTGCCGGACGCTGCGAGCACGGCTGTTCGCTGCGTCGGCTCTCGGTGGCGATGGACGACGTGCTGCGCACGCTGGCACTGCTCGAACACCCGGCGGCCATCACCGAGAATCAGGTGGCCCGGCTCACCCAGGTGGCGGCCTACGCCGACCCGGGCGTGCCCGGCGGACCGTTCCGGGTGCAGCCCGGCTGGGTGTCGCTCCGGCTGGATCCGGACGCCCTGACCGGCGCCATGCTGATCGAACCGCCACACGCCGAGCCCGGCGAAGCTCCGGTGCCCGAGCTCAGATTGTGCGGCGCCGACGGACGTCCGGTGCACCGCTGCCATCCGCTGCTGCCCCAGGACCGGCTGGTGATCGAGGGACTGGTCCGCCTCGGCGGCGGCCTGCCGGGCTCGCGGCTCGACGTCTACCCCGACGGCACCACGAGCGGCGCTGAGGTTCCCGACCAGCTGCAACGCATCGACGACCTGCTCACCTGGACGACCAACCGGACGCCGTTCCTGCCGCACCGGCACATCGATCCGGGCGCGGTCGTCGACGTGTTCGAGCACGCCTGCGCGATCGGGTTGCCGTTGGGCATCGCGGTGTTCTCCGACGCCGCGATGCACGCGGTGCAGAACACCGTGCAGTCGGTGGCGCATGCCGCCGGGGTCGCGGCGGTCGGTACCGAGGAGGCGATTCTCGAGATCCGTCCGGCGGACGTGCAGCACTGCCTGCTGCTGCGGTTGCACGGCCCGCACGGCCCCACCTCGTCCCTTGAGCTGTACGACCACACCGAACGCAGGGTCGCGCTGATCTCCCAATTCGGCATCGTGGAACGCGGTGCGCACGAGGGCTGGGAGCAGTTGGCCGGCTCGCTGCCCGAGTTGATGTAGGACTGGGACATGGAGATGACCCGGCTGTGGACGTCCAAGGCGGTCAGCGAGATCGGCTACGACGCCGACAGTCGCACCCTGCGGCTCATCTTCCGCAGCGGGGGCGGCTACGACTACCTCGATGTCGACCCGGAGGTGTACCAGGGGCTGACCCACTCCGCCCACCCGTGGACGCAGTGGCGTGAGCGGGTGCTGCAGCACGACTACCGCCGGCTGGACTGAGCCCGCGGACACACCAACGCTCGCCTAACTGTTTGCCGCTCGCTGAATTCAGCGAGCCCGAAATAGTCAGGCGAGCGATTGGGTGTGGGAACTGCGCAACTGGGGCCGAGGCCGGATCAGTTGTAGAACGAGCGGACGCCGGACTTGTGCCAGCCCGTCCAGCCCGACGTGACGCCGTTGTCGCTGCGCACGTAGAAGCGGATCTGCTGGTACATCTCCTCCTGGCCGGACTCGGTGTCGACCAGGGTGCGGTAGTTGTCCAGCGTGGTGACGCCGCGCGCCGAGAAGGTGCTGGTGCCGACGTGGTCGTCGGGGTTGGGCCAGCCGTCCTCCTCGTACCGTTCCTGGGTGATGTAGGCGGTGCGCCCGGACTGGCAGTTGACCGAGATCCGGTAGTTGAGCACCTTCACCCCGTTGGACTGGGTGTAGGAGTAGACCGGCGTCAGCGGTTCGACGGTGCAGCCGGACGTGGTGTGCGCGTGGGCGTTGGTGGCGGCTGCGACGCCGAGTGCGGCGGCGGCGAGGGTTCCGGCGGCGATCCGACGGACGTTCTTGGTGAGGGTCATGGCGACTCCTTTCACGAGT
>NZ_JAPUED010000195.1 GCF_027492755.1 Micropruina sp.
ACCTCGTCGATCGGCACCGGCTTGCGGTCGGACGCGAACTCGAGCAGCCCGCGCAGCGTCATCAGCCGCTCGGCCTGGTCGTTCACCCGCTCGGTGTAGGCCTTGAAGATGTCGTAGCGCTTCGACCGGGTAGCGTGCTGCAGCCGGAACACCGTCTCGGGATCGAACAGGTGCGGTTCGCCCTCGCGTCGCCACTGGTACTCGCCGCCGACGTTCAGGGTGCGGTGCGGCAGGGTGATCCGGTCGGGCGGGTACGCCTGGGCGTGCCGTGCGGCGATGCCCTGGGCGATCTCGTTCAGCCCGATGCCCTCGACCCGGCTCGGGGTGCCGGTGAAGTAGCTGTCGACGAACTCCGAGCTGAGCCCGAGCGCCTCGAAGATCTGCGCACCGGTGTACGACGCGATGGTCGAGACGCCCATCTTCGACATCACCTTCAGGACGCCCTTGCCGAGCGCCTTGCGAACGTTGGCGACCGCCTTGTCGGGATCGACCTTCACCAGCCACTCGCGACGGGCCAGGTCCTCGGCCGACTCGAAAGCCAGGTACGGGTTGACCGCCGCCGCGCCGTAGCCGATCAGCAGCGCCAGGTGGTGCACCTCGCGCACGTCGCCCGCCTCGACGATCAGGCCGACGTGGCTGCGCTTCTTCTCGCGCACCAGATGGTGGTGGACGGCCGCGGTGAGCAGCAGCGACGGGATCGGCGCCAGGTCGGCGTTGGAGTGCCGGTCGGACAGGATGATCGTCCGGCAGCCGCGCTCGATCGAGTTGGTCACCTCCTGGCAGAGCTCGTCCAGGGCGGCCTTGAGACCCTCGGCGCCCTCCTCGACCGGGTAGAGCCCGCGCACCACATGGGTGTCGTAGGCGGGCATGGTGCCGTCGCGGTTGATCCGGACCAGCTTGGCCAGCTGGTCGGAGTCGAGCACCGGGTAGCCGATCACGATCTGCTTGCACGAATCCGGACCGGGCTCCAGCAGGTTGCCCTCGGGTCCGAACGTCGAACTGAGCGAGGTGACCAGCTCTTCGCGGATGGCGTCCAGCGGCGGGTTGGTGACCTGGGCGAACAGCTGCGCGAAGTAGTCGAAGATCAGCCGTGGCCGCTTGCTGAGCACCGCCAGCGGCGTGTCGGTGCCCATCGAACCGATCGGTTCGGCGCCGTTGTTCGCCATCGGCGCCAGGATCAGCTTCAGTTCCTCGTGGGTGTAGCCGAACATCTGCTGGCGGCGCAGCACCGAGGCGGCGCTGTGCACCACGTGCTGGCGTTCCGGCAGGTCGTCGAGGTCGACCCGACCCTGCTCGAGCCATTCCTGGTACGGGTGGGCGGCCGCCAGCGACGACTTGATCTCGGCGTCGTCGATCAACCGGTGTTCGGCCAGGTCGACCAGCAGCATCCGGCCGGGCTGCAGCCGTCCCTTCGCGATCACCGACTCCTGCGGCAGATCGAGGACACCGGCCTCCGACGCGAAGACCACCAGGCCGTCGTCGGTCACCCAGTAGCGACCCGGACGAAGACCGTTGCGGTCCAGCGTCGCACCGATCAGCGAACCGTCGGTGAAACAGACCGCGGCCGGGCCGTCCCAGGGCTCCATCAGCGAGGAGTGGAACGAGTAGAAGGCCCGGCGAGCCGGATCCATCTCGGTGTTGTTCTCCCAGGGCTCCGGGATCATCATCATCACCGCGTGCGGCAGTGACCGCCCGCCCAGATGCAGCAACTCCAGCACCTCGTCGAAGGACGCCGAGTCGGAGCCGCCCGGGGTGCAGATCGGGAAGAGCCGCTCCAGGTCGCCAGGGATCAGGTCGCTGGCCAGCAGCGCCTCACGGGCCCGCATCCAGTTGCGGTTGCCCTTGACGGTGTTGATCTCGCCGTTGTGGGCGATCAGCCGGTACGGATGGCTGAGTTCCCAGGCGGGGAAGGTGTTGGTGGAGAACCGCGAGTGCACCAACGCCAGCGCCGACGTGATCCGCTCGTCGGTCAGGTCGGGGAACACCTCGGCCAGCTGCTGGGTGGTCAGCATGCCCTTGTAGACCGTGGTCCGGGCGGACAGCGAGGCGAAGTAGGTGCCGGCCTCGTTGCGGGCACGCTGCCGCAACGGGTAGGCCAGCCGGTCGAGGTCGATACCGGTCTCGCCGCCGGGCGAGGACAGGAAGAGCTGCTCGAAGACCGGCATCGCCTCCCGCGAGATGGGGCTCAGCGTGGAGTCGTCGGTCGGCACCGGACGCCAGCCGAGGACGTCCAGGCCTTCCTCGATGGCGATGTACTCGATGGTGCGCTTGGCACCCGCCCGCTTGACCGGCGAGGTGGGCAGGAACGCCATGCCCATGGCGTAGCTGCCGGCCTCGGGCAGCTCGAAGTCCGCGACGGCGCGCAGGAAGGCGTCCGGAACCTGCAGCAGCATGCCGGCACCGTCGCCCGCGGCCGCGTCCGCGCCGGTAGCGCCGCGATGATCAAGATTCTCCAGGGCGGTCAGGCCCTTGGCCACGATGTCGTGGCTGGCCTCGCCGCTGAGCTGGGCGACGAAGGCGACGCCACAGGCGTCATGCTCGAAGGATGGGTCGTAAAGACCCTGAGCGGGTCTCGCGGGCATCGATGTTTCGGCCATACGGCGTTCTCCTCATCATTCCGGGTGCGCAGGCTCACAGCCGGGGTGCGAAAAGGAACGTCCGCCGCCCGGCGTCGACGCTGCACGCCTGCGCAGCATACAGACGCCAACGTTTCGGCAAAGTTACGAACGCTTGCATTCTGGACGAGCAAGCGCGGACGTCAGCCGACGGGCCTGGCAGTCAAGTTTGTCGCGGCAAGGTGGAAATGACCACCAGGACGACAAATCTTCACATCACCGTCACATGCAGACAGGCCTCGACGCCGCCGTCCAGCTCTCCTACCCTGTCTCCATGACAGGCCTGGAATGGCAGTCGGTGACCGACGCCAACGAGGGTTCCTTCACGGTCGATCTGCCGGCCGGCTGGAGCCACGACGTCCGGTTGCTGCGGGTCGGGCCGGCGCTGCGACGGGTCGTGCGAGCGGTCTCCCCGGACGGCTCCCTGCGGTTGAGCCTGCACGATCCCGATCTGCCGGACTTCTACGAGCCGTGGTCGGGCATGTTCGTCCAGCAGGGCGTGCACCAGTTGGCCGGGTACGTCGGTGCTGAGGTGTTCCTGCCGCAGTATCTGAGCCAGCGCTTCGGCGCGGCGCCCGGTCTCCGCGTCGACCCCGTCCAAGCCGAACCGGAGCTGGTCGAGGCGACGCAGCGAAGGGCCGTCGAGTACGGGGTTCAGGTGCGGTGCAGCGCCGCCGCGGCGCGGTTCGGGTTCACCGACCAGGGTCGTGCTGTGGAAGCGCTCGCGATCCTCTCGACGAACTCGTTCGGCCCCAGTTGGATGGCCGACGTGTGCGTGCTCTTCGCCACCGGCGGCGAGCCAGACCGGGCGCTGCTGCACCGGGCCATGTACTCGGAGCGGACCAGCCAGCAGTGGCGGGCCGGCCAGAATCAGTTGTTCGCGAACCAGCAGGCGATCAACGCCCAGCAGAGCGCGATGTGGACCAACCTCAACCAGACCATGCACAACCAGCGGATGGGCGACATCGCCGCGGCAGGTGCGGCCAACACGGCGATTCACGAGCAACGGGTCGCGATGGGCGAGGCGAGCACCGCTGCCTTCCTGAATCGGCTGAACCAGCCTGTCGCCGGCGGCGGGACCGAATCGCCGGGGCTGGACGCGCAGCACTCCTGGGTCAACATGATGCGTGAGGAAGAGACGGTGCGCACGACATCCGGGGAGGACGTCCAGGTCGACGCGGGCGCCGACCGCTACTTCATGGACGAACGCAACCGGCGCTGGGTGGGCGCCTCCGGGTCGGTGGACGCCAACGACTTCCGGGCCGCCGGGCTGAACCCCGACGACTTCCAGGAGGGTCAGATCCGCCGCTGACGCAGCGGCGCTGGTCGAGCTTGTCGGAGTACACCGCTGGTCGAGACCCCTCCGACACCGCTGGTCGAGCTTGTCGAGACCCTTCCGCAGCCAACAGACCCTCAGCTGCTCGAAGTGCCCTTGCTCTCCGAGGCCGGCACCTCGGCGTCCGACTCATCAGCGGCGGCGTCAACCTCATCCTCCGCGGCCGCCTCGGTGCCGTCCGCCGGGGGCGGATTCCCGTCGGTGGGAGCGGTCAGCGTGACCGACTCCTCGCGTCCGGGACGGTTCTTCACCAGCCAGATCAGCAGCGCGACACCGATCAGGCAGATCAGCGCGGCGACGGCCTGGTTGAACCGGATCGGGCCGAAGGTGTCGTAGGAGAAGTCCAGCCGGATGCCTTCGGTGAAGAAGCGGCCGAATCCGTACAGCGCGATGTAGAGGGCGAAGACCTTGCCGCGGCCGAGGCGGAAACGCCGATCGGCCCAGATCAGGGTGAACGCGACCAGCAGGTTCCACAGCGATTCGTAGGCGAATGTCGGCTGGAATGTGGCGTACTGCTCGAAGCCGGGGACCCGGTGCGCCGGGTCGATCTCCAGACCCCAGGGCAGGTCGGTGGGCAGACCGTACAACTCCTGGTTGAACCAGTTGCCGAACCGGCCGAGCGCCTGACCCACAGCGATGCCCGGCGCCAGCGAGTCGGCCAGGGAGCTGAACCGGACGCCGTAGCGCCGGCACATCAGCCAGGCCGCCAGCGCGCCGCCACCGATGGCGCCGTAGATGGCGATGCCGCCCTCCCAGATCCGCAGCGCGCTCCACGGGTCGATGCCGGGCGCGAAGTAGTCGCCGAGGTGGGTCAGCACGTGGTAGATGCGGGCGCCGACGATGCCCACCGGGATCGCGACCAGCACGATCGTCTCGAACTGTTCGGGTTTGCCGCCGCGAGCCTGCCAGCGCCGGTTGCCGATCATCCAGGCGGCGACCATGCCGGCGATCAGGCACAGCGCATAGATGTGCAGGAAGAAGGGGCCGATCTGCCAGCCGCTGATCGGCGGGGACGGGATGGACAAGAGCACGCGCCCATCCTGCCTCATCGGCGGAACCGCACGGCGCGGGCCGGTGGGTGGACCGGCCTGTAGATGACCGGCCTGTGGATGATCGGCCTGTGGATGATCGGTGGGGTGGTCGGGCTCAGCCGGTGCGTTCCAGCAGCACCAGGGTGACCGGATAGCCCGGATCGACGCTCACGGTCCGCAGCGGGTGGAATCCGAGGTGTGCGAAGGCCGCCTCGGTCTCGGGCAGTCGCCAACCCTTGTCGGCGAAGATCCAGACTCGCTGCACCGAGGTCAGCCGGTCGGCGATCTTGCGGACGCCCAGCGATGGCTGCTTCAACTCCTCCGCACGCCATCCGTCACCGGTGTCGGCACCCACATTGTTGAGCTGCTGCACCGCGTCCGGGAACGACCAGGCCAGCGCGTGCCGGTCGTACCGGACGATGTACAGCGCGTCACCGGGCCGGCTGTTCTCGGCGAGCACGGCCACAGCAGCCGCCACGGTGGGTTTCGCGTTCGGCAGTCGCGAGGCCACCAGCGGCGGCACACAGGCCACCGCGTAGACGACGAGCGCTGCGATCAGCCGCCGTCCGGACAGCCGGCTCAGCAACAGGCCGATCAGCAGGGCGAGCGCCGGCACCGAGAAGCCCAGATAGCGCGGATGGTAGACGGCGGCGAAGGCGCCCACCGTGCAGAGGATGACACTCGGCAGCACCAGCCAGCCGAGCACCCAGACCACCGGTGCCCGCAGCGCCGGCTCCCTCAACAACCGGACGGCGTGCCCGAGAGCGACCAGGGACAACCCGACGCCCAGCCAGGCCAGCCAGTCGACCTGGCCCCAGAAGGCGTCCGCGACGATCTGTGGCAAGCCGTAGTGATACTCCTCGAGCCAGGACACCTGAGCGGATTGCCCGCTGACCCTGATCAGCAGCGGCACTGACAGTCCGGCGGCCGCGGCGGTCGAGACACAGGCCGACACCCGGGCGCGCGCCGGCAACCAGATCAGCATCGCCGCGAGCACCACGTAGGCCAGCGCGGCGTAGAGGAACACGTAGATGCTGGCCGCCGCCAGCACCGTGTAACAGACCCACCAGAGGTAACCCCGCCGCCGGGTCGCCAGCCGGAACGCGAGCATCGCCCCGGTGACCAGCGCCGTGGCGAGCGCGTAGGAGCGGGCTTCGACCGCGGCTCCGGTGAGTGGCGGCAGCAGCGCGTAGCCGAGCCCGGCCCACAACCCGGTGGCGCGGTCGAACAGCTCGGCGCCGAGCAGGGTCATCAGGGCCGCACCGACCGCGACCGCGAGCACCGAGAGCATCCGCAGGCTCAGAATGGCTTCGCCGAACAGCTGCTGCCAGACCCGGACGAGCAGATAGTAGGTGCCGTGCACGGCGTCGATGCGCTCGAGCATCGACCACAACTGGGGCAGGGTGCGCTCGTTGGCCATATGGGTGGCGGCCTCGTCCCGCCAGGGCCGTGGTACACCGACGGCGATGGCGTTGAGAACGAAGGCGAGCAGGCCGATGAGCCCGGCGAGGCGCAGAGTGGGCGCACCGAACCGTTCCGTGCGGGCGTCGCTCGGGGCTGATCGGTCCGAGGTCAGGGGCGGGTGGCCTACGGTCACTCTTGCGACTCTAGTTCGCCCGCACCAACCCCGGCTCTCGCGCACGCCGGGGGACGGTTCTTCCGCGTGCGAAATTCGAACGTCAAAGAACCGTCCCCCGA
>NZ_JAPUED010000196.1 GCF_027492755.1 Micropruina sp.
CGCAAGAAGATCGGTACCGGCCTGGCCGAGGCGTTCACCGTCACCTGCGAGACCTGTCACGGACGCGGTTACCACCGCCACGACACCCCGGTCGACTCCCAGGCTCCCGCCGACGGCGGCGAGCGCGAGCACGGGCGTCGCCGGCGCCACTGAGCCGTCCGTCGGACGTGGTTTCGACAAGCTGGTGCCATCGCTGGTCGAGCTTGTCGAGACCCGAGCCGTTGCCTGCCACATCCGTCATCCCGGCGAACGCCGGGATCTCGCGTGCCGACCGCGGCCCCGAGATCCCGGATCAAGCCCAGGATGACTCGTCCTGGATGCCAGGGGACGGCTCCAGCACGATCAACCTGCCGGCTGACTCGCGCGACACCCGTGGATGACGGACGCCGGCGGCCGAGCCGGTCATAGGGTTCTCCGTTGGAAGGAGACACCCCATGACTGCTACCCCAACGACTCCGGCCCCGCTGAACTCTCCAGCGCGGGTGATCACCGCGAGCATGATCGGGACGACGATCGAGTTCTACGACTTCTACGTCTACGCCACCGCGGCGGTCCTGGTCTTTCCGCAACTGTTCTTTCCCACCGGCAACACCACGACCGCGCTGATCGCGTCGTTCGGCGTGTTCGGTGCGGCGATGATCGCCCGTCCGATCGGCGCGATCTTCTTCGGCCATCTCGGCGACAAGCGAGGACGCAAGACCACCCTGGTGGTGAGCCTGCTGACGATGGGCATCGCCACCTTCCTGATCGGCCTGCTGCCCACCTTCCACAGCGCCGGCCTGCTCGCGCCGATCCTGCTGCTGGTGCTGCGCCTCGCGCAGGGCTTCGCGCTCGGCGGTGAATGGTCGGGCGCCGCGCTGGTGGCGACCGAGAACGCCCCCGAGGGCAAGCGCGCCTGGTACGGCACGTTCCCGCAGGTGGGCGCACCGCTGGGCTTCATCATCGCGAACGGGATCTTCCTGTCGATCAACGCGGCACTCCCGCCCACCGCCGGCGCGCTGCAGTCCGAGGCCTTCCTGAACTGGGGCTGGCGGGTGCCGTTCCTGTTCTCGGCCGTGATGGTCATCGTCGGGCTCTGGGTGCGGCTGAAGCTGGTCGAATCCGCGGCGTTCACGGACGCCGAGAAGCGCGGCGCGATCCGCAAGCTGCCGCTGAGCACCACGTTCCGCTTCCATTGGCGCGAGGTGGTGCTGGGCACTTTCATCATGCTCGCCACCTACGTGCTGTTCTACCTGATGAGCAGCTTCACCCTCACCTACGGCACCGCGAAGGCGAGCGCGACGCCCGCCGGCCTGGGCATCGGTTACACCCAGTTCGTGTTGATGCAGATCATCGGTGTGATCTTCTTCGGCCTGTTCACGCTGCTCTCCGGCCCGCTCGCCGACTCGATCGGACGCCGCAAGCTGCTGCTCGGGGTCACGGCGGTGATCATCGTGTTCGGCTTGGCCTTCCCGTTGTGGTTCTCCGGCCAAGCGGATCCGTTGTTCACCGGCGCGATGGCGCAGGCCGGCCTGATCATCGGCTTCACGCTGATGGGAGCCACCTTCGGCCCGATGGGGGCACTGCTGCCCGAGCTCTTCCCGACCAACGTGCGCTACACCGGTTCGGCGATCGCCTACAACGTGTCGAGCATCCTGGGTGCCGCGGTGGCCCCGATCATCGCTGTCGCCCTGTGGGCACAGGCCGGCGGCAGCACGTGGCTGGTCGGCGTCTACCTGGCCGGCGCGGGCGTTCTCACCCTGATCGCGCTCTTCCTCAGCCGTGAGACCAAGGACACCGACTACTCGGCGGCGTCCGTCGAAGACGAGCTCGAGGTAGTTGGCGCCCGTCTCCGGTGACCAAGAGGACCGTCCCCGGTGATCGTGGGGACGGCTCCCCTCGGTCACCGATTGGCCGGGTCTCGACAAGCCCGACCGACGGGGGCTTTCGTCATCCCGGCGAACGCCGGGATCTGATGAGGCCGATTGTGCTGCCGGGGTCCCGGATCAAGTCCGGGATGACGTGAGCTCGGCGCTGGCTGCCCAAGGTCTGGACAAGCTCGACCGACGGGGCGGGGGTCAGCGCACCAGCAGGCTGATGGCGTGGATGCCGAGGCCGGCCAGGCAGCCGACGACGGTGCCGTTGATCCGGATGAACTGGAGGTCGCGGCCGACGTGCAACTCGATGCGGCGGGCGGCCTGCTCGCCGTCCCAGCGCTCGATGGTGTGGCTGATCACCGTCGACAGCTCGGCGCCGTAGGTGCGGACGACGAACGCGGAGGCGTCCTCCAGCCGTCCCTCCAAGCGGGCGCGGAGGGCGTCGTCGTCGAGCAGCGAGTCGCCGAACCGCTGGACGGCACGGACGGCGCGCTGCTTCAGTTCCGACGACTCGGCGGCGAGCGCCGAGTCGAGCGATCCCTGCACCGTGCGCCACAGGCTGACGATCGTCTCGGCGGTCTGCGGATGGCTGAGCAGCCGGTCTTTGAGCTTCTCGGCGCGCTCGGCCACCACCGGGTTGTGTTGCAGGTCGCCGGCGATCTGCCGCAGCAGGTCGTCCAGGGCGGCCCGGGTCGGATGGTCCCGGTCGCGGCGGATCGCCCACAGCCATTCCATCGCCTGGTCGTAGGTCCAACGGACGATCCGGCGGTTGACGAATCCCGGTGCCCACCGCGGCGCGCGCTCGCCGACGATCCCGTCGAAGGTGTCGGGGTGGCGTCGCAGCCAGTCGTGCACCTCGCCGACGACCAGGTCGACCAGCCCGTGGTGCGCCCCGTCGGTGACGATGGCGTCCAGCAGATCGCCTGCGGCGCCGGCCAGCGGTTCGGAGCGCAGCCGCGGCACGATCACCTCGCTGACCAGGTGATTCACGTCGTCGTCGGAGATCCGGGCCAAACCCACCCGGGCCAGCCGGGATCCCTCGGCCACCACCCGGACGGCGTTGGTCTCGACCTGCAGCCATTCGCCGAGCCGGGTGCCGACCCGGGTCGCCGCCACCCGCTCGCGGACGATCGCCTCGGTAAGGAAATTCTCGGTGAAGAAGGACTGCAGGTTGCGGGCGATGTCGTCTTTGCGGCGCGGAATGATCGCGGTGTGCGGCACCGGAATCCCTAGCGGATGGCGGAACAACGCGGTGACTGCGAACCAGTCGGCCAGGGCACCGACCATGGCCGCCTCGGCGCCGGCGTTGACAAAGCCCCAGACGCCGTCATGGGCCACCCGCAGCGTGCTCAGATAGACCGCCGCCGCGAGCACCAACAATCCGAGCGCGATCAGCTTCATTCGCCGTAGCCGGGACGCGCGTTCCTGATCGGCCGGTGACATCGTTGCGATCGACACCCGCCCAGGATTCCAGCAGTAGCCGGACGTCGGCTAGGGAAGCGCCGATCAAAGCCCTCCATCGTCATCGCGGACTTGATCCGGGATCTCTCTCGCCTGCGATCCCGGGTCGGAGCCCGGGATGACGTGAATGATCATCGCTGTGTTCAGCGACACGATGGCGTCGAGGTACGGTGGCTGCGCCTTATCCTGAGGTGAAGCACCCAGGAGTACGTGATGAGCCAGAACCCCTACCCACCCACGCAGCCGGAGCCTCACCAGCATGCCGGTGGCGGCTACCAGTACACGCCGTACCCGCCGCAGCAGCAGTACAACAGCTATCCGCCTCAGCCGCCGGCACCGGCCTATGGGCTGCCGGTCGTGCCGCAGTTGAATCCGTATGCGCCGCAGGCGCTGGCGCCGTTCGGCATCGATCCGCTGACCGGCCTGCCGTATTCGGACAAGAGCAAGGTGGTGGCCGGCCTGCTGCAGATCTTCCTGGGCAGCTTCGGCGTCGGCCGGTTCTACCTCGGCAATCCCGGCATGGCGATCGCGCAGATTCTGGTGACCTGGTTCACCCTCGGCGTGGGTGCGCTGTGGCCGTTGATCGACGGCATCGTGCTGCTGGCCGGGCAGCCCCGTGATAGCGCCGGACGTCCGCTGCGTCCCTGATTCCACCGGATCCCCGCTGGTTGAGCCTGTCGAAACCGGGTTTGCTGGCGTTGGAAGGGTCTCGACAAGCTCGACCGACGGTGGCCCACGGAAGGTGGTCTGGCGACTCAGAGCAACTGGCGCGCCTGCAGATCCGTTCGTAGTTGGACGGCGCTGCTGAACAGGATGGTGCCCAGCCCCACGGTGGAGGCCGAGTCCAGGTTCTCCTGAGTGTCGTCGATCATCACCGTGTCGTCGGCTTCGAGGCCGAAGCGTTCCAGGGCGTAGCGGAAGATGTCGGCGTCGGGCTTGGCGAGGCCGACCTCGCCGGAGACGATCACGTCGGCCAGTCGGTCGATCACCGGGTTGGCACGGCGGGCGATGTTGAAGTTCTCCTTGGCCCAGTTGGACAACCCGAAGCACGGCACACCGGCCGCCAGCAGGTCGTCGATCACCGCGGCGGTTCCCGGCACTGGTCCGCTGACCGTCAACGGGAAGCGGTCCAGGTAGACCCGGTAGATCTCGGCCAGTTGCGGGGCTTGGTCATCCATCTCGACCAGCGCGTCGCGCAACGGCATGCCGGCGTCGGTGCGGGCGTTGAGTTCCCAGAACACCTCCGAGGTGAGGAAGTCGTCGATCCGGGCGGCGTCCACGACGCCCTCCAATGCCCGGATCGGGTCCCAGTCCACGATCACGTTGGCGACGTCGAAGATGAGGGCGGTGGTCACAGATCCTCCTCGGCGATCCTGATCCGCAGAGCCTGGGCCAGGGTCGGCCCGAGCCCGTGTGCCTGCTCGTCGGTGATGATGGCTCCGGCCATGCCGTCGACACCGTCCAGACGATTCAACCGCACCATGTCCAGGCCCCGCAGGTCAAGGTGTTCCCCCTTGCGGTTGTGCAGATCGAGATCCTCGACCAGGCACTCGGCGAGCGCCGACCGAGTCACGTTCGCACCGGCCAGATCGAGCGTGCCGATCCGGCAGCCGGTGAGTTGGACGTCCGAGACGACGGCCTCGCGCAGGTTGAGGTAACCGATCCGGACGCCGCTCAGCAGCACGTTGTTCCAGCGGGCGCCCGAGGCGTCCAGCACGCCGATGCTGCCGCCGCTGACCACGACGCCACGCCACTCCGAACGGGGAGCGTCCCAGGTGATGGTGACCGGGTCGTCCACCTCCACCTCGGCCAGCCGGACGCGGCGCGCGGCCAACCGCTGTCCCGGCAACTGAACCAGCCGCGAGTCACTGATCGTCGCTCCCACCGCGGACGCCTCCTCCGCATGCCAGGACAGCCGTGCCTCGCTGAGGCTGGCGCCGTCGGCGTCCGGGCCGAGTTCGCGCCCGATCAGCGGAGGCAGTTGGGGCGGGTTCACCCGGGGCTTCTCGACAGTCACCGACTGCTCCTCACCACAGTCCCAGCCGGGTCAGATCAGCGCGCAGCCGGGCCGCATCGGTGAACAGCAGCCCGGTCATGCCGACCTCGATCGAGGCGTCAACGTTGTTCTGCCGATCGTCGACGAACACCGTCGATTCCGCGGCCAGGCCGAACCGGTGCAGGCTCACCCGGTAGATCTCGGGATCGGGCTTGGTCAGGCCCACCTCGCCCGAGACGACCACGTCGTCCAACTCGCCGATGATCGGGCCGGCCGCCCGGGCGACGTCGAACGTCTCCTTGGGCCAGTTGGACAGCCCGAAGCAGGGCACACCGGCCGCCTGCAGTTCGCGGATCACTTCGGTGGTGCCCGGTACGAGCCCGGTCACCGAGCGGGCGTACCGGTCGACGTAGAGCCGGAAGGCGGCACCCAGGTGGGGTGCCCGGCGGTCCATCTCGGCGACGGCTTCGGCCACCGGCAGGCCGTGGTCCCAGGCCTCGTTGAGCTCCCAGAACTCCGTCGAGGCGAAGAACGCGTCCACCTCGGGCTGGGGGAGCGCTCCGGGCAGGGTGCGCCGCGGATCCCAGTCGACGATCACGTTGGCGATGTCGAAGACGACGCTTGTCACTGCTCCTGTTGTCATGGCACGTTGCGCTGCAACTCGTCCAGCCACAGTGCTGCCGAGACGTCGGACGGCATCCGCCAGTCGCCGCGCGGGGACAGCGAGCCGCCGCGCACCACCTTCGGCCCGTTCGGCAGCGCCGAGCGCTTGAACTGGGCGAACCCGAAGAACCGGCGCAGGAACACCTCCAGCCACTTCTTGATCGTCGGCAGGTCGTAGGCGACCCGCTTGTCGTCGGGGAAACCCTCCGGCCAGTCGCCGCGGGCGGCGTCCGACCAGGCATGTAGCGCGAGGAACGCGATCGTCGAGGGGGCGGTGCCGTGCCGCAGCACGTGATAGAGCGTGAAGTCCTGCAGGTTGTAGGGCCCGATCGACGCCTCGGTCGACTGCGGCTTCTCGCCCGGCGTGGTGGGCACCAGCTCCGGGGTGATCTCGGTGTCCAGGATGGCGTGCAGCACCTCGCCCACCTCGTCGCTGAACTGCCCGGACGCGCTCACCCAGCGGATCAGGTGCTGCATCAGTGTCTTCGGCACCCCGCCGTTGACGTTGTAGTGGCTCATCTGATCGCCGACGCCGTAGGTGCACCAGCCCAGCGCCAGCTCGGAGAGGTCGCCGGTGCCGAGCACGATGCCGCCGCGCTGGTTGGCCAGCCGGAACAGGTAGTCGGTGCGCAGCCCGGCCTG
>NZ_JAPUED010000197.1 GCF_027492755.1 Micropruina sp.
CTGATCGCGGTGTCGACCACGTCGGCACCGGCTTCGATCGCCTTCATCAGGGTGACCAGGGTGACGCCGGTGGTGGCGTGGCAGTGCACGTTGACCTGGGTGTCCTCGCCGTAGGTGTCCTTGATGCCGCGGATGATGTCGTAGGCGGGCTGCGGCTGCAGCAACGCGGCCATGTCCTTCAGGGCCAGCGATTCGGCGCCCATGTCGAGCAGTTGCCCGGCGAGCTGCACGTACCCCTCGACGGTGTGCAGCGGCGAGATGGTGTAGCAGATGGTGCCCTGGGCGTGCTTGCCGGTCGCGGTGACGGCCCGCATCGCGACCTCCATGTTGCGCGGGTCGTTGAGGGCGTCGAAGACGCGGAACACGTCCATGCCGTTCTCGGCCGATTTGTCGACGAATCGCCGGACGACGTCGTCCTCGTAGTGCCGGTAGCCGAGCAGGTTCTGGCCGCGCAGCAACATCTGCAGGCGGCTGTTGGGCAACAGCTCGCGGAAGGTGCGCAGCCGCACCCAGGGGTCCTCGTTGAGGAATCGGATGCACGCGTCGTAGGTGGCTCCGCCCCAGCATTCGACGCTCCAGTAGCCGGCCGCGTCGATGTCGGCGCAGGCGTCCACCATGTCTTCGAGTGCCATCCGGGTCGCCATCAGGGACTGGTGGGCGTCCCGGAGAGCGACCTCGGTCACGCCAATGGTTCGCTGACTCATGGAATCAATCGTGGCACCGGTCTACTACTGCGTGTCGTAGATCGTGGAAATCCTGCCCCTCGGGAGGATGCGTCTCAGAACCGGGATTCCCCGTCCTCCCGGACCCCGTCGTCCCAGACCCCGTCCTCCCGGATCCGTCATCCCGGACTTGATCCGGGATCTCTACGTCCGGGATCTCGGTCACCGATGTCCTGCGACATAACATCCGGGATCTCGGCCGCGTTGAGATCCCGGCGTTCGCCGGGATGACGAAGTTGCTACGAGTGGGCGGCTCAGTCCTGTTTGTGCCGGATCGTCGGCATCCGCTTGCGGAACTCAGATTCGAACATGTCACGGACGGCCTTGGTGTCGACCACGCCGTTGAGTTTCGGCAGCTGCCCTCCGGCGGCCTTCTGGCAGACGGTCAGCCAGGCCTGACCCATCGCCAGGGTGAAGCCGGAGGCCACCGAGGCGTTGATCACGCCACCGGCCACACTGCCCGCGCCGGGCAGGAATTTGAGAGCGTTGGCGGCCGCTGTCCGGCCCAGGGTGGTGGCCACCGAGGTGGAGGCGACGGCGAGCAGCGCGGCCTTGTCGAACGGCAACTGGTACAGGTGCGCGATCCGGCCCATCATGCCGAGCTGCAACGGCACCAGCAGCGCCGCGGACGAGAACGGGATCGGCACCGCGGCGGCCGCGCCGGCAGCGGCTACCGTCGCGCCGATGTGCCGCTGGGCTGCTTTGGCCTTCGCTTCCAGATCGATCGTTTGGGCGGCTGCGAGAGCTGAGTGGACAGCCTCAGGAACAACGTGAAAGGTCGCCTGCAGGACGTCCATCAAGCCGTGGGGCGGCTGACCGGTGAACTGGTCCCTCATCGCGTAGGTCATGAACGGACGGCCGCCGATGATCGGCAGCTGCTTGGCCTCGACCTGCCGGGCGAGTTCGACGGCGTCCGGGTGGTACTGGCCATCGCGCATCGGCACCTGGGTGAACACCAGTAGTACCGGAATGCCGAGTTCGTGCAGCGTCTTGATGAAGGTGGCTTCGACTTCTTCGAAGCGGCGGTCCATGCCGCGCACGCAATACCAGGCCACGTGGATCTGCTCGTGCACAGGTTTGCTGCGCATCTGCTTCACGTACTTGGTGACCTCTTTGATCAGTTCGCCGTCGTCGCGTCCGATCTCGAGGCCGCGGGTGTCGATCAGGCCGAGGGTGCCGCGGGTGTCGAGGTACAGGTGGGCGTCCAGGGTGACCGGGTCGCCGATGCCGGTGGCGGCCACGTTCTGGCCGAAGATCGCGTTGATCAGCGTCGACTTGCCGACGCCGGTCTTGCCGAAGATCGCCAGGTTGAACCGTCCGATCTGGGCGGCCTGCTTCTCGAATTCGGCCCTGAAGGCGTCGGTGAACCACTGTGTCACGCGGTCAAGGGTAGGGGCCGGGTCTGGTTCGCGGCGCAGCAGCACCCCCTGAGACGGCCCGCATTCACCCCTTGCGGGGAGACGACGCCCGAAATTCGCTGACGGTCGCGGGGAGCGGCCCCGGACTGCGAGTCAAAGGGAGCTGGACCACAGGGCCCGTGCGTTCTGGTGACGATTGTCGGCCTGGCGTGTCCAATTCCTGTGCGACACCGACCCCCTGTACTAGCTTGTGACAACCACTACGGGGAAGCCACAGGAGGATTCCGATGAGCGTGTTCCGTACCAAGTCGATCGAGCAGTCGATCGCTGACACCGACGAGCCTGAATACCAACTCAAGAAGTCCCTGACCGCGCTCGACCTCACCGTCTTCGGGGTGGGCGTGGTGATCGGCGCCGGCATCTTCACCCTGACCGGACGCGTGGCGCACGAGATGACCGGTCCCGGCATCGTGATCAGCTTCGTGGTGGCGGCAGTGTGCTGTGCCCTGGCGGCCATGTGCTACGCGGAGTTCGCCTCGACCGTGCCCGTCTCGGGTTCGGCCTACACCTTCAGCTATGCCTCGCTGGGCGAAGTCTTCGCCTGGATCATCGGCTGGGATCTGATCCTGGAGATGTTCCTCGGCGCGAGCGTGGTGGCTCAGGGTTGGAGTGCCTATCTCGGCGTGCTGCTCGGCAAGTTCGGCATAGCCCTGCCCGAGTTCCTGGCCTATGGGGCCAGCCCGTTCAGTGAGACCAAAGGCTTCGACCTGATGGCGATCCTGCTGATCATCGCGCTCGGCGTCCTGATCACGGTGGGCATCAAGGAGTCGCTGCGGGTCAACATGGTGCTGGTCGGCGTGAAGCTGTTCATCGTCCTGTTCGTGATCGTCGCCGGACTGATGTTCGTCAATCCGGCCAACTACACCCCGTTCATTCCCGACTCGGTGCCCTCAGCGGCGTCCGAGGGCTTCAGCTGGACCCAGCCGCTGATCCAGTGGCTCACCGGCGCGGCCCCCGCAGCCTTCGGTTGGAGCGGTGTCTTCGCCGGCGCGGCCCTGGTCTTCTTCGCCTACATCGGTTTCGACGTGGTGGCGACCACCGCTGAGGAGACCCGGAATCCGCAGCGCGATCTGCCGATCGGCATCATCGCCTCGCTGATCATCTGCACCGTGCTCTACTGCGCGGTCGCGCTGGTCGTCGTCGGCATGGTCAACTACGCCGACATCGACCCCAGCGCGGCGCTGGCGAATGCGTTCGCCCATCACGGTCAGGGCTGGATGGCCACGCTGATCTCGGCCGGTGCCGTCGCCGGTCTGACCACCGTCGTGCTGACCCTGATGATCGGTGCCACCCGAATCATCTTCGCGATGTCGCGGGACAACCTGCTGCCCGTCGGCCTGGCCCGGGTGCACCCCAAGTACCGGACGCCGTGGCGCATCTCGATCGTGGTCACGATGGCCTGCCTGATCTTCGCCGGTCTGACCCCGATCGGCATGCTGGAAGAGATGGTCAACATCGGAACGCTGTCGGCATTCATCCTGGTGTCGCTGGCGGTGGTGGTGCTGCGCCGGAAGCGTCCGGACCTGCCGCGGGCCTTCAAGGTGCCGTTCTCGCCGGTGCTGCCGATCCTCTCCGCGCTGATCTGCTTCTACCTGACGCTCAACCTGTCGCTGGAGACCTGGGTGCGGTTCCTGGTGTGGATGGCGCTGGGCTTCCTGATCTACGCCGCTTACGGCTACCGGAACGCACGGCTGGCCACTGGCAAGGCGCTGCCGCACGACATTCAGCAGGCGATGGCCGAGGGCGTGGTGCGGCCCGACGACCAGAGGTAGGCCTCGTTCGGGCTTCGCGGGTAACCCCCGGCTCGCGAGGAGCGGCTCCCGGTGTGGGCGCGCGCGGCGAGCGCGGGGTCAGGAACCGAAGACCTGACCGTAGCGCTCGCCGGCCACCGCCTTGTTGGCCAGTCCCTTGGTTCGCGGCGAAGCATCGAACGAGTACCGGGAGAAGATCACCCAGCCCGAGTCGCGTGCGGTTCCACGGTCTTCGCCCGGGACGCCGATCAGCAGGCTGGTCGAGCCGTCCTCTTCCATGTTGTAGTCGTCGCCCACCGTGCCCAGCGTGGCACCCAGCTGATCGCCTCTCTCGGGGGTTCCGGGCAGTCCGTGGCCGGAGTACAGCGCGGTGTTGGGCAGCCGGGAGCCGCCCAGTCCGAGCCGGGTCACCGAACCGGCCCGCGCGGTTGCGCCGATGCTCTCGCCCGGGGCGCCGATCCACAGGTTGTAGCCGCTCTCGCCTGACTCCATGTCGCCGAACGCCACCGCGGCACCGAACCGGTCGCCCTGCTCGGCCGTGCCCGGGACGCCGGCCGTGTTCTGGGTGTAGGCGTGGTCTTGCTTGAAGGCGTTCGCCCCGGCGATGTCGGTCTGCCGGAACAGATGCACCATGCCGGCGTCCTTGGCCGATCCGACATCCTCACCGGGGACGCCGACCGCGACGAAGCCGCCGCCGGTGAGGCTGGCGCCGAACCGGTCGCCGGCTTCGGCTGTTCCCGAGACGCCGGGACTGTTCTGCGTCCATTCCTGCCCGGTCACCTCCAGCTTCGGGCTGGTCGACTTCAGTAGCAGCCGGACGACGGCGCCGGCGTCCTTCGCGGCACCGACGTCTTTGGCGGGGACGCCGACGATGTTGCCGGCCAGCACCGAGCCGAAGCCGTCACCGGCCTTCGCCGAACCCGCCACCCCAGGGGTCGCCTGGTTGACCATGATCGGGGCCTTGTGAGTGCCGGTGCTGCGGTTGAGTTCGACCAGGGCGACCGCGCCGGCGTCCTTGACCGGATGGTCGTAGCCGGGGGCGCCGATCATCAGCACGTCCTGCTGTTTGGCGGTGCTGGTCTCGGACAGCGTCGCGCCGAACCGCGCACCCGCGCTGGGCGACGAGATCGGGGCGTAGGTCGGCGTGTCGCTCAGCCCGGACGGCGTGCCTTTGGCGATGTAGACCCGTCCGGCACCGGCGTCTGCGCCGGGCGCGCCGACGACGAGTTCGCTGCAGCCGTCGCCGTCCAGATCGGTGATCAGCGCCGAACTGCCGAACTCTTCCCCGGCACTCGCGGTGAAGCCGAGCGAGGCGGCGGTCACCCGGGTCGGCGCCTTGGCTCTGTCGTAGAAGATGTCGACCGCGCCGGCTCCCCCGTTCGCGTTGGGCACGCCGACCACCAGTTCAGGGGTGCCGTCGGCGTTGATGTCGCCGTAGGCCGGGTACTCACATTCCAGCGGTTGCGCCGTAGCTAGCGGCGCGGCTGCGGGTAGCCAGCCCACGACGGTGATCAGAGCGACGGTCAGGGCGGCTGGGGTGCGACGCATGCAGTTCTCCTTCGGTCAACTTTCCATCCTGCTCCTGACTTCGAGGGACGGCAAGGTTCGGGGTTCGGCTGCTAGTGCCCACCATCGACGCCCGCCTTGGCGAGGGGTGTCCGATCGGATGTCGCGCAGCGCCGACAGCGAGTCACCTGCTCGCACGGCCACGGAGGAGAACGCAGCGAGGCACCGCCCGGGCGTCGCGCAGCGGGCGAGCGTCGGTGGCGGGGCCAGGTCCCTACGTCTTGCCGGCGGAACCCTCGAGCACCCGGATCGGGGCATCATCGTCGGATGAACCTGACGGACTGGGTGGGCGCGGCGTTGGCTGCGTGGTCGGGGGTGCCGGACCGGTCGGTCGAGGCGTCCGCGCTCTCGGAGGAGCTACGTTCGCTTCCGGGTGTTGCCCGCGTCGACGGCCGCTACAACCGCGAACCGACCATGGGCTACTCGTACAACGTCGACGTCACGCTGACCGACGACGCCACCGGTGAGAATGCGCTGGACGTGGCCGGGTGGTACTACAGCAGCTTCACTAGGGAATTCGCCCGGCATACCTCGCGGTTCGTCGTTCGGCAAGGCGCCCACGTGCTGCGGGTGTTCAGCGATGACCGGCATCGGACCTCGCCCATTACCGAGACCGAGCGTTGGCTCCGGTTGACTCACGAGTTGCCCGGCGCGGTCGATTGGGCGGCGCACTCGGACACCACCAGAGGATCCGGCAGCATCGAACTGGTGCTCGATCGGCCCGCACGGACGGGCGATCCGGCCCTGCTGGCAGCGCTGCCGGAGTTGCTCGCGCGGCACGCCGATGATCTGGCCGACAGACACTGGATCATTCGCTGGCGGCGGCTGCGGCTCGACCTGCTGGGTTCGCGATATCCGGTGTCGGAGGTCTTCTCCCTGATCAGCCGTTTGGCGACGGACGGGCAATGGTCGGCCACCTATGACCCGTCGACCGGGCCTGCTCTGAAGCTCGCGGTCTGGGCGGAAACGCCCGACCTCATGGAAGCCACCGCCCGCGCACACCTGGCCCTGATCAGGACGCTCGGATTCCCGGTCAGCTACACGGTGCGCGCCAACCTCACCTCGCCAGTCGAGATCGTCGTCGGTGGCCACCTCACCGGCGGCAACGAGTTGCAGCAACGACTCAACCGGGAATTCGGCG
>NZ_JAPUED010000198.1 GCF_027492755.1 Micropruina sp.
GCCGCGATGATGGCCGCGCCGCGCTTGGCGACGGTCGGGATGAAGTCGTTCTCGACCCAGGCCTGGTCGTTGACCAGCTCGGCGGCGTTCTTGCCGTCGACCTCGGCGTGGAACACATCGGGGTACTGAGTGGCGGAGTGATTGCCCCAGATGGTCATCTTCTTCACGCTGGTCACTGGCACGCCGGTCTTCGCGGCGAGCTGACTGATCGCCCGGTTGTGATCGAGCCGGGTGAGTGCGTTGAACCGCTCGATGGGGATGTCGGGCGCGTTCTTCATCGCGATCAGGGCGTTGGTGTTGGCCGGGTTGCCGGTCACCAGCACCTTGATGTCGTCGGCGGCAACGTTGTTGAGGGCCTTGCCCTGGGCGGTGAAGATGGCGCCGTTGGCGCTCAGCAGATCACCGCGCTCCATGCCGGCGGTGCGCGGCCGGGCACCCACCAGCATCGCCAGGTTCACCCCGTCGAACACCTTGGCCGGATCGTCGCCGATCTCGACCTTGGCCAGCGTCGGGAAGGCGCAGTCGTCGAGTTCCATCACCACGCCCTCGAGTGCCTTCAAGGCGGGGGTGATCTCGAGCAGCCGCAGTTCGACGCTCTGGTCGGGACCGAGCAGGGCGCCGCTGGCGATGCGGAACAGCAGGCTGTAGCAGATCTGGCCGGCCGCGCCGGTCACGGCAACCTTCACGGGTGTGCTCACGGTGGTTCTCCTCAACGACGAGTGGTGACGGTTTTCACGCTATCAGCGGTGACTGACAGTCGTCCGGCGATCCATCGGACGCCTCCCCTCAGCGACCAACGGCTAGGCTCCCGACCGTGCGACTGCTGCTGGCCCGACATGCCCGAACCGCGTCCAACGTGGCTGCGCTGCTCGACACCGCACCGCCCGGGCCGGAGCTCGATCTGGTCGGACGCGCCCAGGCGGCGGCGCTGGCCGAGCGCCTGGCCGGGCAGCGTATCGGGGGCGTCTACACCTCCGATCTGGTGCGAGCCGTGCAGACCGGAGCGCCCGCCGTCCGCGCGTTCGAGGTGCCGGCCGCCGAGCTGTCGCAACTGCGTGAGATCGGGGCCGGCGAGGACGAGATGTCGGCCGACCTGCAGCGCTATCTGACCGCCCTGCGCTCCTGGGGCGAGGGCGACCATCGCGTCCGGATCCCGGGTGGTGAGGACGGCGCCGAGTTCCTGGAGCGGTTCGGCGACGGCATCCGGGCGGTCGCCGAAGCGGGGCATGAGGCGGCGCTGGTGATCAGCCATGGCGCGGCGATCCGGACCTGGGCCGGGTTCGCGATGCCCCAGGTGCACGTCGCGCTGGGTGCCCGCGGGATGCCCAACACCACGGTGATCGTCGCCGATGGCGACCCCGATTCCGGCTGGACGCTGCGCGGCATCGACCTTCCCGCCCCCGATCCCGACGACGGGTTCGCCGCGCTGGGCAGACCGCGCTAGACCATTAGGCTGCCGTCCCATGACGGCCTACCACGCGGACACGCCCGACCTCGACGGCAAAGAGGTCCTCACCTGGGCGGGCTTCGGCGACGCCAGCCGCGAACTGGCCGAACAGGTCGCCGCGAGCGGCTTCCGTCCGGACGTGATCGTGGCGGTCGCGCGGGGTGGACTGATCGTCGGCGGCGCGCTCGCCTACGCCCTGGGCGTCAAGCTCGCCGACGCGATGAACGTCGAGTTCTACACCGACGTCTCCGAGACCCTGCCCGACCCGGTGCTGCTGGCGCCGTTGCTCGACATCGACAGCATCGCCGGACGCCGGGTGCTGGTCGCCGATGACGTCGCCGACTCGGGTCGCACCCTGCAACTGGTGATGGACATCCTGCTCAAGCACGGCGCCGAGGTACGCACCGCCGTGCTCTACACCAAGCCCACCTCGGTCTACCAGGTCGACTTCGTCTGGAAGGACACCGCCGATTGGATCGTCTTCCCCTGGTCGGCGCTGCCGCCGGTGAACGGCGTCCAGGGCGAATCCGACTGAGCGGCTCCGTCTGCGAGCTCAACCGGGGTGGCTTCGATGCTGAGCGCTCCCCGAACTACTTACCGCTCGCCGAGTTCGGTGAGCCCTAGATAGTTGGGCGAGTGTTGAGAGGGGGTCAGCGGAAGATCACGGTGCGCTGGCCGTCGGCCATGATGCGGTGCTCGGCGAACAGCTTCACCGCGTCGGTGAGAGTGCGGGACTCCTGCTCCTGACCGATCGCCACCAGTTCGGGGACGTCGACGGTGTGGTCGACGCGGCGGACGTTCTGCTCGATGATCGGGCCCTCGTCCAGGTCGGCGGTGACGAAATGTGCGGTGGCCCCGATCAGCTTCACCCCGCGGCTGTGCGCCTGACGGTACGGGTTGGCGCCCTTGAAGCCGGGCAGGAAGGAGTGGTGGATGTTGATCGCCCGGCCGGCCATCCGCTCGCACAGCTCGGGCGACAGGATCTGCATGTAGCGGGCCAACACCACCAGTTCGATGTCGTGCTCCTCGACGGCGTCCAGCACGCGCGCCTCGAACGCGGCCTTGGTGTGCGGCAGCACCACATGGTTCTCGAACGGGACGCCGTAGAAGCCGGCCAGGTCGCCCAGATCGGGATGGTTGGCGAGGATCAGCGGGATCTCGATCTGCAGGTAGCCGGAGCGGGCCCGGAACAGCAGGTCGTTGAGGCAGTGGCCGGCCTTGGACGCCAGGATCAGCGTGCGCCGCGGGCGTCCGACGTAGTCAAGCACCCATTCGGCATCCAGCGAATTGGCGATCGGGGTGATCGCGTGCTCGAACACCGAACGGTCGAAACCGGACTGCACCTGGACCCGCATGAAGAACCGGTTCGACTCCGGCGAACTGAACTGCTGCAGTTCGGTGATGTTGCCGTAGGCCTGCGCGATCGCGCCGGTGACGGCATGGACGATGCCCGGCCGGTCGTCGCAGGCCAGGGTGAGCAGCCAGTGGGTGGAGTCGATCACCGGGCGAGCGCCTCGATCGCCGCGTTCAGCGTCGTCGAGGGACGCATCACCGCACTGGTCAGGGCGTCGTCGGGCCGGTAGTAGCCGCCCAGGTCGACGGCGGAGCCCTGCACCGCGAGCAGTTCGGCGTTGATCGTCGCCTCCTGCTCGCGCAACGTCGCGGCGAGCGGCGCGAATCGTGCCGCCAGCGCCGGATCGGCGGTCTGCCCGGCCAGCTCCTCGGCCCAGAACAACGCCAGGTAGAAGTGGCTGCCGCGGTTGTCGATGGTGCCCAGCCGGCGGCCCGGCGACTTGTTCTCGTTGAGGAACGTGCCGGTGGCCCGGTCCAGGGTCTCGCTCAGCACCTTGGCGGAGGCGTTGCCGGTCACCTCGGCGTACTTGGCGAAGCTCTCGGCCAGCGCCAGGAACTCGCCCAGGCTGTCCCAGCGCAGGTAGTTCTCCTTGACCAGCTGCTGGACGTGCTTGGGGGCCGAGCCGCCGGCGCCGGTCTCGAACAGCCCGCCGCCGTTGATCAGCGGAACCACCGACAGCATCTTGGCCGACGTCCCCACCTCGAGGATGGGGAACAGGTCGGTGTTGTAGTCACGCAGCACGTTGCCGGTCACCGAGATGGTGTTCTTGCCCTGCCGGATGCGCTCCACCGACACCTTGGTCGCCTCGATCGGCGAGGCGATGGTGATGTCCAGCCCGGTGGTGTCACCGACGAGTTCCGGATCGCTCAGGTAGGTCTCGACCTTGGCCATCAGGTTGCGGTCGTGGGCGCGGCTCTCGTCCAGCCAGAAGATCGCCGGATCGCCGCTGGCGCGCGCCCGGGTCACCGCCAGCTTCACCCAGTCGCGGATCGGGACGTCCTTGGTCTGGCAGGCGCGCCAGATGTCGCCCGGCTGGACGGCATGCTCGAGCAGCACGTCGCCGGCCCGGTTCACCACGCGCACCGTGCCGGCCTGGCCGATCTCGAAGGTCTTGTCGTGCGAGCCGTACTCCTCGGCCGCCTGCGCCATCAGCCCGACGTTGGGCACTGAGCCCATCGTCGCCGGGTCGTAGGCGCCGTGGGCGCGGCAGTCGTCGATGACGGCCTGGTAGACGCCGGCGTACGACGAGTCGGGGATGACCGCCAGGGTGTCGGCCTCCTTGCCGTCCGGACCCCACATGTGGCCGCCGATCCGGATCATCGCCGGCATGGACGCGTCCACGATCACATCGGACGGCACGTGCAGGTTGGTGATGCCGCGGTCGGAATCGACCATCGCCAGTGCCGGGCCATCGGCCAGTTCCTGCTTGAAGGACGCCTTGATGGCGGCGCCGTTCGGCAGCGCGTCCAGGCCGGCGAGGATGCCGCCCAGGCCGTTGTTGGGGCTCAGCCCGGCCGCGGCCAGCGCGTCGCCGTACTGGGCGAAGGTGGCGGGGAAGAAGGCTCGCACCACGTGGCCGAAGATGATCGGGTCGGAGACCTTCATCATGGTGGCCTTGAGATGCACCGAGAACAGCACCCCGGCCTCCTTGGCGCGGGTGATCTGCTCGCTCAGGAAGCGCTGCAGCGACTCGGCGCGCATCACGGTGCCGTCGACGACCTCACCGGCCAGCACCGGCATCGACGCCTTGAGCACGACGACCTCGCCGCCGTCGGACGGCGCCAGCTCGATGCGCAGCTCGTCGTCGGCCTCCACCACCACCGACTTCTCGTTGTGCCGGAAGTCGTCGGCGTCCATGGTCGCCACGTTCGTCTTCGAATCGGAGTTCCAGGCACCCATCGAGTGCGGGTGCTGCCGGGCGTAGTTCTTCACCGACTCGGGGGCGCGGCGGTCGGAGTTGCCCTCGCGCAGCACCGGGTTGACCGCGCTGCCCTTGACCTTGTCGTAGCGGGCCTTGATCTCGGCCTCGGACTCATCGGCCGGGTTGTCGGGGTAGTCCGGCAGGTCGTAGCCCTTGCTCTGCAGCTCGGCGATCGCGGCCTTGAGCTGCGGCATCGACGCACTCACGTTGGGCAGCTTGATGATGTTCGCGTCCGGGGTCTTGGCCAGCTCACCGAGCTCGGCCAGCGCGTTCGGCAGCCGCTGGTCCTCGCGGAGCCGCTCGGGGAACAGGGCGATGATGCGTCCGGCCAGGGAGATGTCGCGGGTCTCCACCTCGACTCCGGCGGCCGCGGCGTAGGCCCGGATGATCGGCAGGAAGGAGTACGTCGCCAGCAGCGGCGCCTCGTCGGTATGCGTGTAGATGATCGGACTCATCGTGACCCTTCATGCCTGGAGGTTGCGGACGGCAGGAGACTACCAACCACACCCGGGCCCATCGCGCCGCTGGTCAGCCGTCGATCGTGCTCATATCGCCGTACCGGGCACCTGCCACCTCGTCGCGGGGAACGGCCTGGGTGAGCTCAAGGAGGTCGTCCTCGGACAGCCGCACCCGCAATGCGGCCACGTTCTCGACCAGGTACCGGACCCGCTTGGTGCCCGGGATCGGCACGATGTCGTCACCCTGGGCCAGCACCCAGGCCAGGGCGAGTTGCCCGGGGGTGCAGTCGTGCCGGTCGGCCAGGTCACGGACGCGGTTGACCAGACCCAGGTTGGTCTCCAGTGCGGCTCCCTGGAAGCGGGGGAAGTAGGTGGTGTTGCGGCTGTCGCCCGCGGCCAGCGACTCGCGGCTGACCCGCCCGGTGAGCAGCCCCCGACCCAGCGGCGAGTAGGGCACCAACCCGATGCCCAGCTCGCGCAGCGTGGGCAGGATGACGTCCTCGACATCGCGGGTGAACAGGGAGTATTCGGTCTGCAGCGCCGTGATCGGATGCACCGCGTGGGCCCGGCGAATGGTGTCGGCCGACGCTTCGGAAAGCCCGAGGAAGCGCACCTTCCCGGCGTCCACCAGTTCCTTCATGGCGCCGACGGTCTCTTCGATCGGCACGCTGAAGTCGACCCGGTGCTGGTAGTAGAGGTCGATGTGGTCGACGCCGAGCCGCTGCAGCGAGGCGTCGCAGGCGGCGCGGACGTACTCGGGCCGTCCGTTCACGCCGAGCCGGGTGCCGTCCGGACGCCGTTCGTTGCCGAACTTGGTGGCGAGTTGCACCTCGTCGCGGCGTCCGTGGATCGCCTCGCCGACCAGTTTCTCGTTGGTGAACGGGCCGTACATGTCGGCGGTGTCGAGGAAGGTGACGCCGAGATCGAGCGCGTGCTGGATGGTCGCGACGCCGCCGGCGTGATCGGGGGTTCCGTAGAACTCCGACATACCCATGCAGCCCAGGCCGAGCGCCGAGACGGTCAGTGCCGCGGCGTCCGAGCCGAGGGTGCGGGTGGGGATCTGTGTGGTCATGTCTCCAGCCAACACCCGGGAGCCCGCGCGAGGAAGTGGTACGGAGGGACGGTTCTTTTCGTTCCAGAAGTGGGACGGGGGGACGGTTCCTTTCGTTCCACTCCCAGCGAAGCTGGTGGGTGGGCGCGCAGAAAGTGTCGGTGGCGGTTCCTACGCTCACGGCCATGATCACCACGCTTGCCGTGCACGGCTACCGATCGCTGCGAGACGTCGTGCTGCCGTTGGAACGGTTGACCGTTGTCACCGGAGCCAACGGGGTCGGCAAGTCGAACCTGTACCGCGCCTTCCAGCTGCTCGCCGACACGGCGTCCGGGCGGTTCATCGGCTCGATCGCGG
>NZ_JAPUED010000199.1 GCF_027492755.1 Micropruina sp.
CCGTTCGGTGGCGACCACCTGTCCGGAGCGGGCCGACCAGCGCGGCTCGGAGTAGCTGCGGCTGAGCAGGTGGCTGCCCACCTCCTCGACCCAGGCCTCCTCGATCGGTGCGACCGTGCGGGCCCAGAGTCGGGTGGTTTCGACGAGTTCAACAGCCATCACCAGCGGTGGGTTGATCCGCGCCGCGGCCGAGCCGGGACTGATCGCGAACCGGCTGCCGCGGGCGCCCAGGTACTCCCGCGGACCGCGTCGGCGCTTGTCAGCGGGCCGTTTGTCGCCCGGCCTGGACGTGGTGCGTTCGTCCAGCAGGCCGACATGCGACAGCAGCCCGGACAGCACCGCGAGGTGCACCCGGTCGACGCCGGCCGGTTCGGCGTTGCGGGACATGCCCAGGTCACGGCAGACGGTCTTCAGCTGCTCGTTGAGGTCTTCCCATTCCCGGACCCGCAGGAAGTTCAGGTACTCCGCGCGGCACATCCGGCGGAAGGCGTTGCCGGAGCGCTCCTTGCGGGCGGTCCGCAGGTAACGCCACAACCGCAGCAGCGCGGCGATATCGGACGGGTCGCGCGGGGCGTCCTTGCCCTGTTCGGGCGACTCGCTGAAGAACCGGCGGTGCAGCTGATCGGCCTGTTCCTGCTTGTCAGCAGGCCTTTCCCGGACGTCGGGCACGGTCAGCCCGGCCACCACCGCCTGCGCCTCGCGCAGGCAGCCCTGGCGTTCGGCCTCGACCAGCATCCGGCCCAGCCGTGGGTCGACCGGCAGCCGAGCCAGCTGGTGCCCGATCGGGGTCAGCCGGACGCGGTCGTTGCGTCCGCCCCGTCGCCGGCGGCCGCTGGTCGAGACCTCACCAGCCGCCCCGCCGGGTTTCGACAAGCTCAACCCTCGGTCAGTCGAGGCCCCGCCACCGTTGGTCGAGCTTGTCGAGACCCCCTGGGCAGCCTGACCGGGTTTCGACAAGCTCAACCCTCGATCGCGGTCGGATTCGATCGCGCCCAGTTCGGTGAGCAGCCGCAGTCCGTCGCCGATCTGGGCGGCGTCCGGGGGTTCGACGAACGGGAAGCGGGCGATGTCGCCGAGCCGGGCCTGGGCCATCTGCAGGATGACCGAGGCCAGGTTGGTGCGCAGGATCTCGGGTTCGGTGAACTCGGGACGGGCGGCGAAGTCCTCCTCGTCGTAGAGCCTGATGCAGACGCCGGGCGCGACGCGGCCGCAGCGTCCGGCACGCTGGTTGGCCGAGGCCTGCGAGATCGGCTCGATCGGCAGCCGCTGCACCTTGGTGCGGGCCGACCACCGGGAGATGCGGGCGAAACCGGGATCGATCACCGAGCGGATGCCGGGCACGGTCAGCGAGGTTTCGGCGACGTTGGTGGCCAGCACCACCCGCATCGTGGTGTGCCGGGCGAACACCCGATGCTGTTCGTGTGCCGACAGCCGGGCGAACAGTGGCAGGATCTCCACCTCGCGGCGGGTCAGCTGCGGCCAGTCCAGGCCGGCGATGGCGTCCGCGGCGTCCCGGATCTCGCGCTCTCCCGAGCAGAACACCAGGATGTCGCCGTCCGGGCCGTCCAGCATCAACTCGGTGACGGCGTCGCAGATGCCGTCGATGACGTCCCGGTCGGTGCCGGACTCGATGACCGGACGCCAGCGCACCTCGACCGGGTAGGTGCGGCCGGAGACCTCGATGATCGGGGCGCCGCCGAAGTGTTCGCTGAACCGGGCGGTGTCGATGGTGGCCGAGGTGACGATCACCTTCAGGTCCGGACGCCGCGGCAACAGCTGTTTCAGGTAGCCGAGCAGGAAGTCGATGTTCAGGCTGCGTTCGTGTGCCTCGTCGATGATCAGGGTGTCGTAGCGGCGCAGGTCACGGTCGTGGCCGATCTCGGCGAGCAGGATGCCGTCGGTCATCACCTTGACCTTGGTCTGCCGGCTGGTCTTGGCGGTGAACCGGACCTGATAGCCGACCACCTCGCCCAGCGGCGTCCCGATCTCCTCGGCGATCCGTTCGGCCAGGCTGCGGGCGGCGATCCGGCGCGGCTGGGTGTGGCCGATGCGTTCCCGTCCGGCGGCCAGGCAGAGCTTCGGCAGCTGGGTAGTCTTGCCCGAACCGGTCTCGCCGGCCACGATCACCACCTGGTTGTCGCGGATGGCGGCCACGATGTCGTCGGCCCAGGCAGCGATCGGCAGCGCGGCATCGACCGCCAGCTTCAACTGCTCCCCGGACACGGGCGCCCAGCCTAATACGCCAACCGCTCGCCGGTGACCAAGGGAACCGTCCCCAGTGACCAAAGGAACCCTCCCGGCGACCGAAAGAACCGTCCCTGGCGACCGCGGGGACGGTTCCTCTGGTCACATCGACGGGAGAAACCACACCACGTACCGGGGGTTACTTGACCAGGATCACCGGGCAATTGGCGAAGGTCATCAGACCCCGTGCCACGCTGCCCACCGAATAGGTGGGGAATCGGACGTCGGCCTCGATGACCAGCACCGAGACGTTCTCGCTGAACGAGGCCAGCTCATCGACCGGCGAACCGTAGCGGACCTCGGTGGTGATCTCGGGAAGGCTGATGTGCCGAGCGACCACCTGCTCGACCTGGGCCGCCTGGTGCGCCTCGGCGCTCTCGATCGCGGCGTCCACCTGGTCCTGGCTGACGTTCAGCCAGAAGATCCGGCTCTGTGGCGCGCGGCAGACGCTGACCACCTTCACCGGCCGTCCGGCGAACAGCGGATTGCTGAGCGCCCACTCCAGCGCGAGCGCACCGGGGCCGTCCGCGTCGAGCGCGACACCGATCGGGGCATCCTCCTGGGTGGGGACGTCGGCGACCACCACCAGCGGGCAACGCACCGCACCCGCCAGGCCGACCGAGGTCGACCCGGAGAACGGACGGTTCCGGCTGGTGTGCGCCCGGCGTCCCACCACGACCATCGAACAGTTCTGGCTCAACTGGGTCAGCACCCCGACCGGCGTGCCGACCGCGACCTTGATCCGGATCCGCTTCTTGGCCGCGCCGAGCGAATGGGCGGTGGCGGCCGCCTCGGCGAGCAGCTTGCGGGCCGTCGCCTGGACGGCGTTGGCATCGAACACCACGCCCCAGGGACTGCTCACCACCGTGTCGTCGGCCACGTACACCAGGTGCAGCATGGTTTTCGTCGCCGCGGCGATTCGGGCCGCGTACTCCAATGCCCGCACCGCGTCGTCGGACGCGTCATAGCCGACCAGGATGGGGGGCGGACCGGCGTAGGGCTTCGGCATCGCGCCTCCTCCTTCAGAGCTTGGCGATCGAGCGCCCCGCGTAGTGATCGGGCAGCACGCCGATCACGATCGGCCGGTCGCCGGGCGCCCACGGGTCGGGCATCTCCTGGGGCAGCGTCGCCACCGGCGCGCCGGACATGCCGTGCACCAGCACGCTCCATCCGGTCTCGGTCTCGGCGTCCAGGTCGTCGACCTGGAAGGAGACCTCGACCGGATGGACCAGTTGAGCCAACGGCGAGCCGGCCGCGGTACGGAAGACGATCAGGTCGTCGACCAAGCCGTAGCTGACGGGCAGAATCTGCACACCGGACGGCGAGTTCCAGCCGACACGGCCGAAATTGCGGGTGGCCAGCAACAGCCGACACTCCGTCGCATCAAGGGTGGTCAGGTGCCCGTACTGCGCCATAGAGATGACCCTACTGCCTTTCGGACGCCTCCCCCAGTTCCCAGTCCCGCACTTCCGGCATGTCTTCCAGGTGTTCCACGATGTAGGCCTCGTGCCGCGCCAACTGAGCCTGGCAGAACCGCATCAGGTCGCCGGATCCGCGCCGCGTCACCTTCATGTTGTTCAGTACGTCCATCACCAGGTGATAGCGCGAGGCCCGGTTCCGCACCACCATGTCGAACGGCGTCGTGGTGGTGCCCTGCTCGATGAAGCCGCGGACCCGGAAGCGGTCGGCGTCCGGGCGTCCGTGCACCAGCTGATGGATGGCACCCGGGTAGCCGTGGAAGGCGAAGATCACGTCGCGGTTGTCGGTGAACAACTCGTTGAAGTAGAGCTCGCTCATACCGTGCGGATGATCCTTGGGCCGCTTCAGCGTCATCAGGTCCACGACGTTGACCACCCGCAACCGGATGTCCGGCAGGTGCTTCTTGATCAGCTCGGCCGCGGCCACCGTCTCCATCGTCATGATGTCGCCGGCGCAGGCCATCACGATGTCGGGCTCCGCCGCGTCCTCGGGCGTCCCGGCCCATTCCCAGATCGAGGCGCCGCGGGTGCAGTGCTCGACCGCCTCGTCCATGGTCAGCCACTGCGGCTGCGGCTGCTTGTCCTGGACGATCAGGTTGACGTAGTTCTTGCTGCGGAAGCAGTGGTCGGCGACGCTCAGCAGGCAGTTGGCGTCCGGCGGCAGGTAGATCCGGGAATGCTCCGAGCCGCCGTTCAGCACCACCTGGATCAGGCCCGGGCCCTGGTGGCTGAAGCCGTTGTGATCGTTGCGCCACGCGGTCGAGCTGACCAGGATGTTCAGGCTCGGAATGTCAGCGCGCCACGGCAGATGGGACGCCTCCTGCAGCCATTTGCCGTGCTGGATGGTCTGGCTCGCCGACACCATCGCAAAGGCCTCGTAGGTGGCGAACAGGCCGTGCCGTCCGGTCAGGTTGTAGGCCTCCAGCCAACCGTGGCAGTTGTGCTCGCTGAGCACCTCCATCACCCGGCCGTCCGGGCCGAGTTTGACGTCGTTCTCGTTGACCTCTTCCATCCAGGCCCGGTCAGACGCCTCGAAGACGGCGCCGAGGCGGTTGGAGTTGGTCTCATCGGGGCAGAACAGCCGGAAGTTGTCCGGATTGCGGCGGTACGCCTCACGCATGAACTCGCCCAGCTTGCGGGTCGATTCCAGCTTCTCGGTGGCGCGCTGCTCGACCGGGACGGCCAGGTCGCGGAAGTCGGGCAGGTCGAGCGGCACCGACAGCAGACCGCCGTTGGCGTAGGGCGTCCCGGACATCGACTTGGACTTGTCGGGGTTCGCGCTGCGCACCAACTCGACCGGATGCCCGTTGTCGTCGAACAACTCCTCGGGGCGGTACGACCGCATCCACTCCTCGAGTTGTTTCAGGTGGTCGAGGTTGGTCTTCACCCCCGACAGCGGCACCTGGTGGGCACGCCAGGTACCCTCCACCAACTGGCCGTCGACGATGTGCGGGCCCGTCCAGCCCTTCGGGGTACGCAGCACGATCATCGGCCAGCGCGGACGTCCCGGCGCGGCCTCACCGGCACGGGCCTTGCGCTGGATCTCCTTGATGGACGCGTAGGCGCGGCCGAGCGCCTCGGCGAAGCGGTGGTGCATGCCGGGCTGGTCGTGGCCTTCGACCTCGATCACCTCGTAGCCGTGGCCCTCGAACAGTTCGCGCACTTCCTCGCGCGGTTTGCGGGACAGCACGGTGGGGGCGGCGATCTTGCCGCCGTTGAGGTGCAGCACGGGAAGCACGGCACCGTCGTGGGCCGGGTTGAGGAACGAGATGCCCTTCCAGGATCCCTCGAGCGGGCCGGTCTCGGCTTCGCCGTCGCCGACCATGGCGATGGTGAGCAGGTCGGGGTTGTCGAAGACCGAGCCGAAGGCGTGGATCAGCGCGTAGCCGAGTTCGCCGCCCTCGTGGATCGAGCCGGGCGTGGTGACCGAGACGTGGCTGGGGATGCCGCCCGGCGCGGAGAACTGCCGGAAGAACCGCAGCATGCCCTCGGTGTCCTGGGTGATCCTCGGGAACGCGTCGGTGTAGGTGCCCTCGAGGTACGAGGCGCCGACGAGTGCCGGGCCGCCGTGGCCCGGACCGGTGATGTAGAGGCAATCCTGGCCGGTGTGCCGGATCAGCCGAGAGACGTGGGCGTAGACGAACGCCAGCCCGGGGCTGGTGCCCCAGTGGCCCAGCAGTCGCGGCTTGATGTGCTCAGGGGCGAGCGGCTCGTGCAGCAGCGGATTGGCCATCAGGTAGATCTGCCCGACGGTCAGGTAGTTGTTCGCCCGCCACCAGGCATCAATGCCGGCGAGCTCGGACTCGGTGAGTTCGGGGAGGGTTACTGACATGGCCTCCACGCTAGCCACCATCGACCGAACACAAACGGAGTTTGCGAGAAGTTCATCTTTCGCCGCTGGTTGGTCGAGCTTGTCGAGACCCCTCGGAAGGATCTCGACAAGCTCGATCAGCGGTGGTGAAGCTTCTCAGGCCTCCGAGGCGAAGGTGGTGCGACCCCGCAGCTTGGACGCCAGATGCTCGTCGATCTCGTCGGCGACCACCGACACTGTCCGCAACGCCTGCTGCAGGTGGGCCGGGACGAACGGCTGGGCGAAGATCGACAACGACACGAACACCCGGTCCTTGATCAGCATGAACCGGACGAAACGGGCCTCGGTGTTCAGGTCGCTGAGCACCTCCATCGCCCGGCTGCGTCCTTCGACGTCGTGGACGACGGCCGAGAACACCAGCACCTCCTGGGCGTCGGTGGTGGCCCGGACGAACACCATGGTCGAGCCGACCCGCAGCGCGAAGTCGCCGTCGGCGTCCTGCAAGGGTTGATGCCCCAGCAGCTCGGTGAGTTCGGCACCGATCAGCCGGTCCAAGCCGGCTTTGGTGGCGACCAGCCGGGCCGCGAGATCGTCGTCGTCGAAGGTGGTGGCGGGCGCCTCGCGGGCCCCGGGCGGAGTCAGGATCTCGGCGAGCTGGTCGGGCGCCAGGAACGCCGGATGCGGCACCTGATACACCTCGCGGAGCACCTGCGCGGCAGCTTGGGCCAGCTCGGCGGCGTCTTCCTGGCTGCCGGTCCGCCAGAAGTTGGCGGTGGGGTGCGCGCCGTCCACGTTCGGCGGCTCCCAGCCCAGTTCCTCAAGGGCCGCCAACTGGTCGGCGGTCAACTGGAACTCTTCGCTCAGTTCGGCGTTGCCGGCGGCCTCGACGGTCAGCACGCCGCCGGCCGAGCAGCGGAACACCACGAACGGCGCGGTGCCCTCCTGTTCGGTGGCCAGCGATCCGATCCGCAGCGAGGCGTCGGGATCCATGTGCGAGATCACCTCGCCGAGGCGTCCGGCGAACTCCGACCACGATTCGTCGGTGCTGCGTTCCAGGTCGAAGCCGTATACCTCGCTGGCGTTGTTCGGGTCGTCCACGCGTCCAACCTAGCCCTGTGCGCGACGGACGGTCACGTAGCATGACCGCCGATGTCCCCGCGCAATCACCTGATCGACCTCTCCAGGGCCCTGTCCGTGGTCGTGGTGGTCACCTTCCACTGCCTGCTGTACCAGATCGTGGTGGTGGACGGCCGTCCGCAGGTGGTGCCCTGGGCACCGCAGCCCCATGCGGCGTGGTGGACGGCGAGCTGGTTCGTGATGATCATCCCGCTGTTCTTCATCGCCGGCGGCTTCGCGCATGCGCTGGTGATCGACCGGATGCGCCGCGAAGGCAGCAGCTACTCGCACTATCTGGCGGCCCGGGCGCGTCGGCTGGTAGGCCCCTTGCTGCTGTTCGTCGGCTTCGCCACAGTGCTGAGCACCGCCGGCGCCTGGCTGTATTCGGCGGACGTCAGCGTCGGCCTGAGCGTCCAGTTCGCCCAGCTGCTGTGGTTCGTGGCGATCTATCTGGTGATCGTCGGCGTCGCGCCGCTGATGGTGACCCTGCACGACCGGTTCGGGATCTGGCCCCTGCTGGTGCTCACCGTACTGGCGGCCGCCGTGGACGCCTGGTCGTTCGCGGCCGGCGACCCGGGGCTGCGCTACTGGAACCTGCTGACCGTGTGGCCGATGTGTCATCAGCTGGGCATCGCCTACCACCGGGGCTGGTTCCGGCGTGGGCCGGTGTGGATTCCGGTGGCGGTGGTCGTCGCCGCGGTGGTCGCGATTCCGGTGCTGGTGTTCGGCCTCGGGTATCCGGCCTCGTCGATCGGTCTGGGCGACATCCCGATCGCGAACGTGCTGCCGCCCACCATGGCGATGATCGTGCTGGCCTGCGGACAGACCGCCGCGCTGGGGTTGCTGGAGCGCGCCGGGGTGGCCCGGACGCTGCCGCCCCGGGTCGAGCGCGGGCTGGGCCTCGCGAACGCGCTGGCGGTCACCACCTACCTGTGGCACATCCCGTGCATCACGATCGCCGGCGGGTTGCTGTTCGGACTGTCCCGGCTGGCTCCCGGACTGACCGGAGCGGCGCTCTCCCAGGCCGCGGTGGTGCTGGTGACCTGGCTGCTCATCGTCGCGCTGATCCCGCTGATCGGACGGCTGGAGTACGCCCTGATTCCTCCGCTGGTGCGGACGCCGGGCCGAGAGGCGGTCGGCGCCTACCTGCTGCTCACCGCCGGGACGGCGCTGGTCTGGCTGCACGGCACGGTCATCCATCCCAGTGAGCCCTGGTCGTCGGCCGGGCTGCTGCTGCTCGGGGGTGGCATGACCTGGCTCGCTCACGCGATGAGAGCGCCCGCCCCGGCCACCACTCGGACGCCGACTCCCCCGCCCATAGACTGAAGCTCGCGGCGACGGAAGGTGGTGCGGTGGATCCGACCCAATGGGACGCCCCCTTCCCCCTGATCGTGACGGCGCTGTTCATCATCGTGCTGACCCGGTCGAACGCCACCTACTGGGCCGGACGCCTGGTGGCACGCGGTGCCTCCCGCACCAGGGCCGCACGGTGGATGGAGACGGCCGGCTATCGGCGCGCGATCGAGCGGCTGAACCGCTGGGGGGCGCCGGCGGTGAGCGCCTCGTTCCTGACCATCGGCGTGCAGACGCTGATCAACCTGGCGGCGGGTGCCGTCCGGATGCCACTGACCCGCTACATACCGGCGACGATCGTGGGGTCGATCGCCTGGGCATTTCTCTACGGCACGGTCGGGTTCGTCGGCTTCGAAGCGTTCTCCCTGCTGTGGGAGCACTCCCCCGTCGTGGCGTCGGGTGCCGCTGTGGTGGCGTTGGCCGCGCTGGCCTGGTTCGTCGTCCGGCAGGTGCGGCAGAGCCGCGCGACGACTGGCCCCGAGCCGGCCGCACCCGCGGAGGATCGACCCATTGTTGGTTGAGCTTGTCGAAACCCCTTGCCAGCCCTGCGTCATCCGAGTCTCGACAGGCTTGACCGACGGTGCATGGGTTTCCTCGGCCGGATTCGCCGGATCCACCGCATGGGGCGCGCAGCCCGCTTAGGGTTGCTCTTGTGGCTGGTCGAGCATCCGCTGGATGGGTACCCAACCAGCACGGTGCCTGGGCGATGCTGGCGGTACCGATCGCGGCAGGCCTCACGCTTCGTCCCACGGGGTCGGCCTATGCGCCGTTCCTGGCCGCCTGCTGCGTACTCGGCTATTTCGCCTTCCACGCCAGCTCGCAATGGTTGAAGAGCGCTCCCGTGCGGCGCGGACGCTATCGGCCGGCGATGCTGGCCTACACGGCACTCGCGCTGGGCGTCGGCGTGATCGCCCTGGCGCTCGGCGGCTGGCCCCTGCTGCACTGGCTGCCGCCCGTCGTCGCGCTCCTGGCACCCGCGCTCTGGCTGGCGCAGCACCGCAACGAACGCGCCCTTCTCGGCGGGGCGCTGACGACCGCAGCGGCCTGCCTGACCACCGTCATCCTCGCTTACCGATCACCGGCGGCGGTCGTCGCGGACTGGCCTGAGGCACGAACCGCGCTGCTGCTCGCCGCGACCCTGTTCGGCTACTTCTTCGGCACCGTGCTGCACGTGAAGAGCCTGATCCGCGAGCGTGGCAACCCTCGCATCGAGCACGCCTCCACCGTCTGGCACCTCGGCTGGACCGCGGCCAGCGTCCCGCTGTGGGGCTGGTTCCCCGGGCTGATCTGGACGGCGATCTTCGCCGCGACCACGATCCGCACCGTGGCATTGGTACGGTTCGCCCGATCCGGCCCTGTTCGTCCGCTCACCATCGGCCTCATCGAAGTGGCGTTGAGCGCACTGGTGCTGGCCGGCGTCCTGGTCACCGCCGGCAGCTGAGCTGACCACCGGACGACCGGACCGGAGATCCCGGCGTCCGCCGGGATGACGGGGCCTCCGCTGGTCGAGCTTGTCGAGACCCCTCCCGCGGCTTCGAAGGCTCAATCGGCGAGCGACACGCGGGCTACCCTCGACATCGCCATACATACTCGGTATATGCTCACCGACCAGGAGATATACCGAGTATGTAGGAGTCGCTGATGTCTGTACGACTGGGGCTGCTGGCGTTGCTGGCCGAAGGTCCGCGCTATGGCGCCGAGCTCAAGGCTGGGTTCGAGCAGCGCACCGGCGGCACCTGGCCGGTGAACGTCGGTCAGGTGTACACCACCCTGGACCGGCTGGAGAGGGACGGCCTGGTCACCGCCGGCGAGAGCGATGCCGAGGGACGCATCCGGTACGCGCTGACCGTTGCGGGACACGACGCGGTGACCCAGTGGTGGCGGACGCCGGTCGACCGGCAGGCGACCCCACGCGACGAACTGGTGATCAAACTGGCCATCGCTATCACCTCGCCCGGCGTGGACTCCGCCGCCGTCGCGCAGGCCCAGCGGTCGGCCACCATGCACCGGCTCCAGCAGGCCACCCGGCTGAAGCAGTCGATCGATCCGGCGTCCGACCTGGCCTGGCTGATGGTGGTCGAACACCAGCTGTTCGCGGCCGAGGCCGAGATCCGCTGGCTCGATCAGGTCGAGGCCAGCGTCGCCCGGTTCGGTGCGACCGTGCCGGCCACGCTGGAAGTCGACGCCGAAGACACCGTCGAGGCCCGCCGATGAACACGCCGGCGCTGCGGCTCACCGATGTCGTGCGCACCCACGGCGGCGGCGACACCCTGGTGCATGCGCTGCGCGGGGTATCCATGGAGGTCTGGCCCGGCGAGCTGGTCGCCGTCATGGGCCCCTCCGGCAGCGGCAAGTCGACGCTGTTGAACCTGGCCGGCGCCCTGGACCGGCCGACCGGCGGCGAAGTCGCCATCGACGGCGTCACGCTGAGTGGTCTGAAGCCCGAACAACTGGCCCAGCTGCGCCGCCGACGGGTCGGCGTGGTCTTCCAGAGCTACAACCTGATTCCGGCACTGACCGCCGCAGAGAACATCGCTCTCCCCCTGGAGTTGGACGGCCAGGCGGCGCTCGCGGCCCGGCAGGAGGCCCGGGCGGTACTGAAGGACCTCGGCCTGGGCGGACTGGCGGATCGGTTCCCCGACCAGCTTTCCGGCGGGCAGCAGCAGCGAGTGGCGATAGCCCGGGCACTGGTCGGTGAGCGCCGGCTGGTGTTGGCCGACGAACCGACCGGTGCGCTGGATTCCATCACTGGCGAGGAGGTGCTGGCAGTGCTGCGGGCGCGTTGCGACGGCGGAGCCGCCGGTCTGCTGGTGACCCACGAACCACGCCATGCCGCCTGGGCCGACCGGGTGGTCTATCTGCGCGACGGCGTCGTGGTGGACGGCACCGCCGTCCGCGATGCACGGGTGCCGGCGTGAGCACCGCGACAGCAGCCCGGACGGCGGCCGACGTTCCGCTGGGGCGGCCCCAGCCCCGAGTCCACTCTTGGTGGACCGGATGGCGGTTGGCACTGCGGATGGCGCGTCGGGACGTCCGGCGGGATCGGGGACGGAGCTGGTTCGTCTGGCTGATGATCGCGATTCCAGTGGCTGTGATCGCCGCCTCGCAGGTGCTGGTCGCGTCATTCGACCTGTCGCCGCGGGAGTGGACCACACTTGCCACGGGCGGAAACCAGGCCAGTATCGACTGGACCGGGCATCGGTTCGAGCCCGACCTGAACAGCCATGGGCAGGTGGTCGGCGACGACCCCGCGCCGGCCGAGGCACCGGCGCTCCCCGGCTGGGGAAAGACGCTGGCCTTGCGCCAGGCCGCGGTCGCGCGATTCCTCAACCGTCCTGTCGCCACCGTCACCTGGAGCACTCCGACCTTCGGGGTCGCCGAGCTCGGACTGATGATGGTCGGCGCCGATCCGCGCGATCCGTCGATGTCGGGGGTGATCCGGCTGACCGAGGGCCGGCTACCGGCCTCGCCCCACGAGGTCCTGGTCACCGCGCACGGCGTCCGGTCCGGCCTGCCGACCAGCGGGGACGTCCGGCTCACCCTCGGCGACGCCGTGGCCGGCTACACGGTGGTCGGACGCGCCGACCTGCAATTGCTCGGCAGCTATGACCTGATCGGCTACCCCCAGCCGGTGCACGATGAACTGGGTTTCCTGGTCCCCGGCGATCGGCCGGTGACCTGGGACGACGCGACCCGACTCGCCCGCTACGGCTTCCAGACCACCAGCCTCGACATTGTGGCGCACCCGCCGAGACCACTGCCGACATCGGGGCCCGGTTTCGGGGTTGGCGAGGTGGCCCTGGTCGTCGGGCTGGTGGAGGTCGCTCTGCTGGTCGGGCCCGCGTTCGCGATCGGCGCCGCCCGGCAGCGGCGCAGTCTGGCTTTGGCGGCACTCAGCGGTGCCGCTCCGCGGCAACTGCGGCGGGTGGCGCTCGGACAAGCCTTGCTGCTCGGCTCGACGGCCGCGCTCACCGGCACCCTGGTCGGCGCCGGGGCGGGCATCGCGCTGTGGCCGGTGTGGGCGTCCGATCCGACCGAGACCCACGGCCCGCTGGACGTGCCGGTCGGGGCGCTGACACTTCTCTTCGTCCTGGCCGTGCTGACCGCGCTCGGCTCGGCGCTGGTCGCCGCCCGCGGCCTGGCCCGGATGTCGCTGGTCTCCGCCCTGAACGGCACCGCCCGCTCGGCTCCGCCCGGACGCGGCGGCCCGATCGCCGGTGTGCTGCTGCTCGTTGCCGGGGTTGCCGTCACCTGGTGGTCCGTCACGCTGCCCCGCGGCGCCGGATCGCCGGTCATCTGGCTCTGCCTGGCCGGCGGGCTGGCGGCACTGGCTGGCCTCCTGCTCGGCATGCCCGCCCTGCTCCGGGTGTTGGCGCGGCTGGGTGCCGCTGCTCCGGTCGCCCTGCGGATGGCGCTGCGCGACCTGGCCCGGCACCGCGGCCGGGCAACGGCGATCATCGCCTCGGTGGCCGGCGGGGTGCTCATCCTCACCGCGATCTGGACGTCGATGGGCAGCACCGAGGCCGATTCGGCCCGCCGGCACCTTCCGATCACCCGCACCGGTCAGGCCGTGGTCGAAGGTGTGGCGAGCGAATCGGGCCTGGCCGGGCTCGCAGCCACCGTCCGCTCCGTCGACCCACGGCTGCGCACCACCCCGGTGGCGGGCGTTGACGTGCCTAAGCCCGGATCCGACGGCGAGACCCTCAGCATCGCGGCACTGCGGAAGGGCTGTACGGCAGCCGACGTGTCCGGCGGGACGGGACGGGTGCGGCCGGAGTGTCGCTCGCTGGTCGCGTACACCGGAACCGGGGTCCTGGTCGGAACGACCAGGGACCTGGTGCGGCTGTTCGGGCTGGACGCCGCCCAGGCCGACGCCCTCACGCACGGCAGGCTGCTGGTGAACACCGAGCCGGTAACGGAGTTCGAGGGCACCACCGTCAACGAGTTGGACCACGGACGGCTGCACGTCGTCTACCTCGACTATCTCGTCGGGCCGGAGCCGCGGGCGGCGTCGTTCCCAGCCGTCGCGATCAGCAGCGAGGTGATCGGCCGCGGCGCACCGCCGGCCCGCTACTCGGTGCTGGCCAGCACTACAACCGCCGCCTCGCTCGGCTGGTCGGTGAATGGCTGGCAGCTGCTGGTGGACGACCCGGACGGGCCGATCACGCCCGAAACCGAAGGGGCGCTGCGCGAGGCACTGGCCACCCCAGGTATCCACTTCCAGGTGGAGCGCGGTTTCGTGCCGGAGCCACAGCCCGTGCTGTGGCTGATCGCCGGCACTCTTGCCCTGCTGGCTGTGATCGGCGCGGCTATGTCGACGATCCTGGCCGCTGCGGAGTTGCGTCCGTTCCTGGCCACCTTCGCCGCGGTCGGTGCGCCGCCGACGCTGACTCGGCGGCTGGCGATCGCGCAGGCCGCCGTGCTGGGTTTGCTGGCGTCCGGTCTGGGAGCGCTGCTCGGGATGGCGGTCGGAGCCCCGATCGGCATCATCTCCACCAGTTGGAGCGGAGAAGAACCAGTGGTGGCGCTGCCCTGGCTGACCGCGGGCCTGTTCGTGGTGGCGGTGCCGCTGGTCGCCGGAGCAGTGGCCGCGATCTCCACCTCTGCGAAGCCCCCGTCGATCACGGCGCGACCGGATTGAGCCCGGCGCTCGTCATGGCAGCGGTGCCGGAGATCCCGGCGTTCGACTCACAGCCGGGATGACGCGGCGGTGGAGTGGCGCGGACGGCGGGCTCCGGGGGTTCCGACGAGCTTCAACCAGCGTCAGTCGAGGGTGATCGCCAACTTGCCGACGGCAGTGCCGGAACGCAGGACCTCATGCGCCTCGGCCAGGGTGTCCGGGCTGAGACCGGCCAGTGTTCGGGTCAGCGTGGTGCGGATCCGGCCCTGTTCGACGAGTTCCGCGGTGCGGGCGAGCAGGCGTCCCTGTTCGGCGACGTCCGGGGTGTCGTGGATGATCCGGGCGAACATGTACTCCCAGTGGAAGCTGATCGCCTTGGTCTTCAGCGCACCGAGTGGACCGGGATCGTCATCGACGGCGACGATCTCGCCGAACGGCTGCAACAGGTGCTGATAGTCGTCGAGGTTGCCGGCGGTGAACGAGGAGAAGATCCAGCGGAGGCCGTCCGGAGCAACCGCAGCCACCTCGTCGCGCAGGTTGCGGTGACCGACCACCGCATCGGCGCCCAGGTCGCGCACCCAGGCCCGGCTTTCGTCACGGCTCGCGGTGGCGATCACTGTCACGCCGGTCAGCACCTTGGCGAGCTGGATCAACACGCTGCCCACTCCCCCGGCGCCGCCGACGACCAGCAGCACTCCCCGGCTCTCGGGGATCAGCCGGAACTTGTCGAACAGCGACTCCCACGCGGTGATGGTGGTCAGCGGCAGCGCGGCCGCTTCAGCCCAGTCCAGGTTGCGTGGCTTGTGAGCGACGATCCGGGAATCGACCGCATGCAACTCGGCGTTGCTGCCCGGACGGCTGATGTCACCGGCGTAGTAGACCTCGTCGCCGACCGCGAACCCGGACGCCTGCGCACCGACCGCCTCGACGACGCCGGCCGCGTCGTAGCCCAGCTGCGTGCTCTCACCCGCACCGAGGCGCTTGAGCACCTTGGTGTCGACCGGGTTGACCGAGACTGCGCGGACCCGGACCAGCAGGTCGTGGGGGCGCAAGGCGGCAACCGGTACGCGTTCGGCGGTGAAGGCCGCCGCCCCGGATCGCCCGGCATGGGCGATCCAGGCGGTGGTGTGCTCGACCATCGGATCAGCTGCAGCCGCTGGTGCTGCCGCAGCCCTCGCAGATGTAGCAGCTGCCGCTGCGCCGCATCTTGGTACCGCAGGTCAGGCACAGCGGAGCGTCGATCGCCATACCGGAGATCCTCTCCAGCACCTCGGCGGTCGAGTGCGGCCGGGCCTCCACCAGGGCCGGCTGCAGCGGACCCTCCTCGTGGACCTTCACGTCGTCACCGGCGTCGTTCTTCAGCGACTCGGAGTCGATCAGGTTGGCCTCGTCCTCTTCAGACAGGTACGAACCGGTCTCGACGTAGCGGGCACGTTCGGCCGAGGTGTAGATACCCAGCTCGGCACGCTCGTCGAAGGACAGATAGTCGAGCGCCAGGCGACGGAAGATGTAGTCGATGATCGACTGCGCCATCCGGATGTCGGCGTCGTCGGTCATGCCGGCCGGCTCGAACTTCATGTTGGTGAACTTCTGCACGTAGCTCTCCAGCGGCACGCCGTACTGCAGCGCGATCGAGATGGCGATCGAGAAGGCGTCCATCACGCCGGCCAGGGTCGAGCCCTGCTTGCCGAGCTTGAGGAAGACCTCGCCCAGGCGTCCGTCGTCGTAGGCACCCGCGGTCATGTAGCCCTCGGCACCGCCGACGGCGAATGACGTCGTCCGGCTGGCCCGCGACTTCGGCAGCCGCTGCCGGCGCGGGCGGTACTCGACCCGCACTTCGGGCTCGGCCTTGACCTTGACGGCAGCCGGCTCTTCCTTCTTCTTCGCGTCGGACAGCGGCTGACCGACCTTGCAGTTGTCGCGGTAGACCGCCAGCGCCTTCAGGCCGAGCTTCCAGCCCTGCAGGTACACCTCGGCGATCTCTTCGATCGTGGCCGTCTCGGGCAGGTTGACCGTCTTGGAGATGGCTCCGGACAGGAACGGCTGCGCCGCGGCCATCATCCGCACGTGACCCATCGGCTTGATCGCCCGCTCACCCATGGCGGTGTCGAAGACCTCGTAGTGCTCGGTCTTCAGGCCCGGGGCGTTCACCACGTGGCCGTGTTCGGCGATGTACTCGACGATCGCCTCGACGGTCTCTTCGGTGTAGCCCAAGCCGTGCAGGGCACGCGGAATGGTCTGGTTGACGATCTGCATCGACCCGCCGCCGACCAGCTTCTTGAACTTGACCAGCGAGAAGTCCGGCTCGATGCCGGTGGTGTCGCAGTCCATCATGAAGCCGATGGTGCCGGTCGGCGCCAGCACGGACGCCTGCGCGTTGCGGAAACCGTTGGCCGCGCCCAGGGTGACGACCTTCGCCCACTCTTCGGTGGCCACGTCATGCACCGTCGAATCGAGGTCGGTGAGGGTGCGCACCTCGTCATTGGCCGCCTGGTGCTTGCGCATCACCTTCTGGTGGGCCGAGGCGTTGCGCGCATAGCCGGCGTAGGGGCCGACGATCGCGGCCAGTTCGGCCGAGCGCCGGTAGCTGGTGGCGGTCATCAGCGAGGTGATGGACGCCGCCAGCGCCCGCCCGCCCTCGGAGTCGTAGCCGCGGCCGACGGCCATCAGCAGCGCACCCAGGTTGGCGTAGCCGATGCCCAGCTGACGGTAGTCGCGGGTGGTCTTGCCGATCGCCTCGGTCGGGAAGTCGGCGAAGCAGATCGAGATCTCCATCGCGGTGATGACCAGCTCGACGGCCTTCACGAAGGTGGCCGCGTCGAAGGTGTCGTCGTCGCGCAGGAACTTCAGCAGGTTGAGGCTGGCCAGGTTGCAGGAGCTGTTGTCCAGGCTCATGTACTCCGAACACGGGTTGGAAGCCGTGATCCGGCCGGTCTCGGGGTTGGTGTGCCAGGCGTTGATGGTGTCGTCGTACTGGATACCGGGGTCGGCGCACTCCCAGGCGGCCTTCGCCATCTTGCCGAAGAGCGCGCGGGCATCGACGGTATCGATCACCTCGCCGGTCATCCGGGCCCGCAGGCCGAAGTCGGCGCCGTCCTCGACCGCACGCATGAACTCGTCGCTGACCCGGACCGAGTTGTTGGCGTTCTGGTACTGGACGCTGACGATGTCCTTGCCGCCCAGGTCCATGTCGAAGCCGGCGTCGCGCAGCGCACGGATCTTGTCCTCTTCCCGCGCCTTGGTCTCGATGAACTCCTCGATGTCGGGGTGGTCGACGTCGAGCACGACCATCTTCGCGGCCCGTCGGGTGGCGCCGCCCGACTTGATGGTGCCCGCAGAGGCGTCGGCGCCGCGCATGAAGCTGACCGGGCCGGAGGCCGTCCCGCCCGAGGAGAGCAGCTCCTTGCTGGAGCGGATCCGGGAGAGGTTCAGGCCGGCACCCGAGCCGCCCTTGAAGATGAAGCCCTCTTCCTTGTACCAATTCAGGATCGAGTCCATCGAGTCGTCGACGCTGAGGATGAAGCAGGCACTGACCTGCTGCGGGGACTTGGTGCCCACGTTGAACCACACCGGCGAGTTGAAGCTGAAGTACTGGCGCAGCAGCATCCAGGTCAACTCGTGCTCGAAGATCTCGGCGTCGGCCGGCGTCGCGAAGTACCCGTTGTCCTCACCGGCGCGCCGGTAGGTGGTCACCACGCGGTCGATCAGCTGCCGCAGGCTGGTCTCGCGGGCCGACGTGTTCAGTGCGCCACGGAAGTACTTGGTGGTGACGATGGTCGAGGCGTTGACGCTCCAGAAATCGGGAAACTCGGCACCTCGCTGCTCGAAGACGGTCTCCCCGGTCTTCCAGTTGGTCTGGACGACGTCGCGCGCCTCCCAGGTCACCTGGTCGTAGGGGTGCACGCCCTCGGTGGTGAACACGCGCTCGATGGTGAGCCCCGGTCGCTTCGCGGATCGACGGCTTCCGGCGCGAGCAGTTTCGGTCATCTGTGGTGCCTTCTCTCGGGTGTGGATCGCTGGTTCTGCCAGCAGTGGGGGTGACTGTCAGCGGGGCGCGACCAACTGGCCGCGGAGGTTCTCGATCTCGGCGGCGAAATCGTCGACCGAGTTGTAGTGCTTGTAGACCGACGCGAAGCGGAGGTACGCCACGGCGTCCAAGGTGCGCAGCGGGCCGAGGATCGCCAGGCCGACATCGTCGGCGGGAATCTCGGCCTGCCCGCTGGCCCGCAGCGCCTCTTCGACCTGCTGCCCGAGCCGAGCGAGATCTGCTTCCGAGACCGGCCTGCCCTTGCACGCCTTCCGGACGCCCGTCACGACCTTCTCGCGCGAGAAGGGTTCGACCACACCGGAACGCTTGACGACGACGAGCTGCATCTGCTCAAGAGTGGTGAACCGACGCTCGCAGGACGGGCATTGGCGCCTGCGGCGAATCGCCGCTCCGTCTTCGGCAACCCGCGAGTCGAGGACGCGCGAATCGGTGTGGCGGCAGTATGGGCAATGCACGAGCATCGACCCCCTTCGTCTTCATCGCTGAATCGCCCTGTGGAGCGTTGTGTGTACTGGCTGTGGAGAACCCTGTGGACGAGACCACAATCTGTGGACAAAACACAGCTCTGTAACTACTACATATAGACGATATGTCGCTCGCCACCACAACGCAACCGCGCCCGGCGTGTCGTCCGGAGATGGTTCGAAACCGTCGCTCTGCGGACTTCACGACCCACCACCGCGGCCGCAGGCTCGGACGAAACCGCTTCACTTCCGGGCGCGGACCCTCCCGACAGTGCCCACCAGATCCAGCGGACACTCGAAACCCGGAAGCACTGGCGCGGCGCCGCCCTCAGCCCAGCCGGCTCACCGCAGGCGACTGCGGGAGACCGGCCTCATTCGGCACCGCCATGAAACCGGCGACCAGCGTGAAGACCCCCGCCGCAACCGCACCGAGGAACACCGTCATCACCACGGCCAGACCTCGCCGGGTGAGCTGCAGGCCCTGCCCCACGGCGATCGCCACCGGCTCGGACACCCGGGCGCGCACCAGCGGCGCGACCCCGCCGGCCGGGCGACCGCCCGGTGCTCCGGGATGGTTCGGACGCGCGATCGGCGCCCGCGTCTGCGGGACATGCCGCCACCGCGGCCGGGCGGTCGTCGGGGTGATCACCATCTCCTCAACCAGTACCGCACTCATCTCGCACTCCCTTCCTCGAACATACGTTCGATGGTCATTCTTACCCGCGACCGGCGCGGGCGCAACCCTTATTCGTACTGTTGTTCCCGATCGTTCGATCGATACCGATGAGTCAACACGGCCCCACTGACAGTTTTCGAAGACTCGCTCCGAGCATCTTTCGCAACCCCGCCCACGCCTGCTGCGACCGCCCCACCGCTCCAGCCCGACGCACGCAGGATGGCTGCCGACAACTTCGGCGACACGCTCGAACAGACGTATGAATGGCGCGCGTCGTGACCTACTCTGTGCCCATGGCTGGCAGGAATCCGTTCGACAAGACACCGCGGCGTGGCCGCCCACCCAAGCAACCGCCGAAGATGAGCGTGGGGCGCCCCAGCAACGCTGAGGTGGCCCAGCAGCTTGAGATGGCCAAGATCACTCAGCTTCCCGACGGGCCCGCCGACGTCGAGGGCCTCACCCCTCGGCAGCGGCGCATCCTGGAGTTGATTCACCTGGCGGTGAGCACCCGGGGCTACCCGCCGACGATCCGCGAGATCGGCGAGGCGGCGGGGCTGGCGTCGCCGTCCAGCGTGTCGCACCAGTTGCGCGCACTCGAGGCGAAGGGCTACCTGCGCCGCGACCCGAACCGCCCCCGCGCGATGGAGGTGCGACTGCCCGAATCACTGGCGAAGGCCGAACCGGCAGCCGCGCCCGAGGATGAGGTCGTCGACGTCACGGGCATCGGCGACGCGCTGCCCGAGGCGGTGAACGTGCCTGTCGTCGGCCGGATCGCGGCCGGCGGTCCGATCCTGGCCGAAGAGCGCGTGGAAGACGTCTTCCCGCTACCCAAGCAGCTGGTCGGTGAGGGCACTCTGTTCCTGCTCGAGGTCAAGGGCGATTCGATGATCGAGGCCGCGATCTGCGACGGCGACTTCGTGGTGGTGCGGCAGCAGCCGTCCGCCAACAACGGTGACATCGTGGCAGCATTGCTCGAAGACGAGGCGACGGTGAAGACCTTCAAGCGCACCGACGGGCAGGTGTGGCTGCTGCCGCACAACCCCGCGTACTCGCCCATCGACGGCAATCAGGCTTCCATCCTGGGCAAGGTGGTTGCGGTCCTGCGCCGGGTCTGAGCAAGCTCGGCGCGGGCACCACGAGCCGCGACTCCCTAGGAGGCCAGGCGTTCCCGCGGTCGGCGGGCAGCCGCATCCGGCTCACCGTCGGCCCGGTGCACCTCCGCCCAGATCGCATCCAGGGAAAGTCCGAGGACTCCTGCGATGGCTGCGATGGTCGAGAATGCCGGGGTTGCGACCCGTCCGGACTCGATCTTGCGGAGGGTCTCGGGCGAGACGGCGGCATCCAGCGCGACCTCGAGCATGGAGCGCTCTCGCCGCGCCTTGCGCAGCAGCGAACCCAAGCGGCGTCCGCGCTCGATCTCGGCGGGACTCAGCGGCAACCGGACCATGTCCGCGATTCTAATACCGGTATAACATGGCCGGGATAGTTATTGGACTTCAGCCGGAAGAGGCAGCGCATGATCGAGATCCTGAGCCCGGCCCGGCTCACCCGGGCCAAAGCGACCGGAGCCATCGTGGCCAACACCCTGCAGGCATTGAAGGACCGCTGCACCGTCGGCACGAACCTGCTCGACATCGACCGGTGGGCCAAGGCGCTGATCCTGGGCGCGGGCGCGCAGTCGTGCTACGTCGACTACGCACCGTCGTTCGGACGCGGGCCGTTCGGTCACTACATCTGCACCGCCGTCAACGATGCCGTGCTGCACGGTTTGCCCCATGATCGGACGCTGGCCGACGGAGACCTGCTGACCCTCGATCTCGCGGTCTCCAAAGGCGGTGTCGCCGCGGACTCGGCGATCAGCTTCATCGTCGGCGAGTCGCGTCCGGCCGAGAGCGTGGCGCTGATCGATGCGACCCAGCGTGCGCTCAGTGCGGGGATCGCGGTGGCGGCTCCCGGTGCTCGGCTCGGTGACATCTCGCACGCCATCGGCGCCGTGCTCACCGAGGCCGGCTATCCGATCAACACCGACTTCGGCGGGCACGGCATCGGTTCGACGATGCACCAGGATCCGCATGTGCCGAACACCGGACGTTCCGGCCGCGGCTATCGGCTGCGGCCCGGCCTGTTGCTGGCGCTGGAACCGTGGGTGATGACGGACACGGCAGAACTGGTCACCGATGCCGACGGCTGGACGCTGCGCAGCGCGACCGGCTGCCGCACGGCACACAGCGAGCACACCATCGCGATCACCACGACCGGTGCAGAGATCATGACCCTGCCGACGATGTCATAAGGGGCACGTAATGAGGTTTCGACAAGCTCAACCACCGTCGATCGAGCTTGTCGAGATCCCTGGCGAGGGTTTCGACAAGCTCAACCACCGGTGATCGACGAGGGAACTCAGCTCGTGGCGGTCCGAACGACCAGATAGCCGCGCAGCCGGTCCAGGGACGGCTGGAAGCCAGTGACGGTGAGGGTAACGCGGCCCAGCTTGATCTTCGATCCAGCCTTGACCGGCAGCAGCACGCCCGCCTCCCCCGGTTTGGACAGGCCCGGCCAATGCCGGAGCACCGCCGAGCGGGCGGTGAGCTCCACCAACGCCATTCGGTTCCCGGTGCCGATCCGGGCCGATGTCGCAGCGTCGTCCGGGCCCGCCGGGAGGTAGATCAGGCCGGCATCGGAGGCCGGTGACTCGACCTTGGTCAGCACCGGGTCGAAGCCGATCCTGGCCCGGCCGTAGGCGGGTGCCAGCCGGCTCACTGCCCAGCACTCACCGCCGATGAATGCCCGGTCACCGTCGCGCAGGCTCACCGTCGACCCGAAACCCGACTCGTCGCTGTCATCACGCCAGATGGAGACCTGATCGCCGTCCTCCAGCCGGTTGACGTAGCCGACGCGGGCGGAGCCGAGGGTGCCGACCGTCCCCTGCACGATGGTCAGGTACGGCTCCCGTCCGGTCGGCGATGTCGACGGTGACGGCGTCGGTTCGACAGGTCCCGTGCCACAACCGGCGGCGAGCAGCGCCACCGCGATACCCGAGCCTAGGGAGAGCAGGTCGCGGCGTCCGATCGAAGTCATGAGCCTCATTGTCGGACGCACCCGGCTCAGCTCGCCGTCCGAGTGTCCTGGAGTCGCCGCAGTGCCCCGATCGCGGTCTCCCGGTCGGTGGTCATCCAGAAGTCCGGCATGGATGCCCGCAGGTAGCTGCCGTAGCGGGCGGTGATCAGCCGCGGGTCGAGCACCGCCACCACGCCCTTGTCGCTGAGCCGACGGATCAGCCGTCCGGAGCCCTGGGCCAGCAACAACGCGGCATGGGTGGCTGCCACCGCCATGAACCCGTTGCCGCCCCGGTCGGCCACCGCGCGCTGCCTGGCCTGCATCAGCGGCTCGTCGGGACGCGGGAACGGAATCTTGTCGATGATCACCAGTTCGCAGGTGTCGCCGGGGACGTCGACGCCCTGCCACAGCGACAACGTGCCGAACAGACTGGTCTGCGGATTCGCCACGAAGGTGCGGGTGAGCTCGCCGAGTTGAGCATCCCCCTGACAGAGGATCTCCTGGTCGGGCAGCTCACGGCGGCAATAGGTCGCAGCAGCCTCGGCGGCGCGCTGTGAGGCGAACAACCCGAGGGTGCGGCCGCCGGCTGCCCAGACCAGTTCGGCCACCTCGGCGAGAGTGGCCGGAGCGATCCCTTCCCGGGTCGGCGGTGGCAGTGTTTTCGCCACGTAGAGAATTCCTTGGCGCCGGTAGTCGAAGGGAGAGCCGACGTCGAGCCCCCGCCAGCGGGGCCGCTCCGGTTCACCGTCGTCATCGTCTCCGTCCTCGCCGCGGTCGCGGGAGTACGGCTCGTTGAGGCCGACCGAGGCGGCGACCGCGTCGAAGTTGCCCCCGATCGACAGGGTGGCCGAGGTGAGCACCGCCGGATGCTTGGCGAAGATGCCCTCGCGCATCAGGCCGGCCACCGACAGCGGAGCCTGGTTCAGCTGCCGGCCGAACCGCTCCCGTTCGGACACCCAGATCACGTCGTGCGGCGCGAGAGCCGCCATCTGTTCGGCGATGTCGAAGACCTCTTTGGCTGCGGCGGCCGCCTGTTTGCGCTCGTTGTCGGAGTCGTCGCCGCCGGACATGCCGGAGACCACTCGGCGAGCCACATTGCGTACCAGCTGCAAGGTCTCGGCGAGCGGGCCTTCGGCGTCTTCGATGCGAGCCAGCGGCGCGTCGTCCAGGGCGGTCCGGAGCGCCTCGCCGGCGTCCAGGAACTCCAGGGCGACGTCGTCGTCGAGCCAGGGCAGGCAGCGGCGTCCGACCCGCTCGATCAGTTGTGGGCTGAGTTCGTGCGAGGCCGCGCCGGTGACCCGGCTGACCAGTTCGTGCGCCTCGTCGACGATCACCGCGTCGTGCTCGGGAAGGACGGTGCCGCCGTGCATCGCGTCGATCGCCAGCAGGGCGTGGTTGGTGACCACCAGCTGCGACGTCCGGGCCTGGTCGCGGGAGCGTTCGACGAAGCACTCCGAGCCGTAGGGGCAACGCTGGGCACCGAGACATTCGCGGACCGGGATCGACACCTGTGCCCAAGCCGGCCCGGTGTGGGTCGGGGCGTCGTCACGGTCGGCCGCGCCCTTGGACTCGGCCTGCTGCTCCACCCATTCACGCAGCGCCACCACTTCGGCACCGACCTTGGAGTTCGCGTCGGTCGCCACCGCCGTCAGCGCTTCGGCCAGTTCGCTGCCGCCGAGCAGGCTCTCCTGTTCGGAGCCGAGGCTGTCACGGACCCGGTACAGGCAGGCGTAGTTGGTGCGACCCTTCAGCACCGCATGGCTGACCCGCTTGCCGGTGACCCGCTTGCAGGCTTCCAAGGCGGCGGGAATGTCCTTATGGGCCAGCTGCGCTTGCAGGGCGAGGGTTGCGGTGGCGATCACGATCCGCTCGCTCGGCGACTGGACGAGGCGGGCCAGCGCCGGCGCCAGGTAGCCCAGCGACTTGCCGGTGCCGGTGCCGGCCTGGACGAGGAGGTGGTCTCCCCCGGCGAGCGTCTCGGCGACCGCGGACGCCATCTCGTGCTGGCCCGGACGCTGAGCGCCCGCGATGCCCTCGACCGCTGCGCCGAGGATCGCTTCGGTCAGGTCGGTCTCGGGCATTGGTTCAACTTACCGCCCGCGACCGACAGGCTCGATGAGCGACGGGCAGCCTGTGGAAATAGGTCTCGGCAAGCTCGATCCAGGGTTGGTCGAGCTTGCCGAGACCTCAACCTGGGCGCGTCGAACCGGGTTTCCGCGAGCTCAGGCAGTGATGGGTGCGTTGGTCAGCGACTCCTCAGCCGTCCGTCTCCGAACGACTCGCCTCGGTTTCGTCGGTCCGGACCACGATGACGTCGGAGACCGCGTTCCTCAGGACCTTCTCGGGCACGATGCCGAGCGTTCCGCCGTCGCGCGCACCCAAGCCTCGGTTGCCGACCACGACGAGCGTGTTCGTACTGACGGACGCGGCCTCCAGCAGCCCGTCGGCGACGTCCCCAGCATGGAGCACGGAATCGTAGGTGGTCACCCGATCGTGGTTCAGATCGTCGACCGTGCGTTGCAGCGCGTGACGCCCGGCATCAATGCCGGACAGCTCCGCTCGCGGCCCGGATGAGTCGCCCCGGTCGGGGTTGTAGACAGTGACGATCGTGAGCTTGGCACCGTTCCTACGAGCGATCGCCATGGCCTGGCGGACGCCGACGAGGGAGCTGTAGCTGCCGTCCGACCCCACGACGACACGGTCGTAGAACGACGTATCGCGGCCAGGTGCCCCGAGTGGGACGATCTCGGACTCGTCGGTGTTGCTCGGCGGCTTCACCCACAGCATGGCGAGGGCGGCAACCAGGAACAGCGCTCCGGCGAGCAGCATCGCGTTGGTGGCCTTGCTGTCGAGCAGATGTTCGAAGATCCAGCCGAAGGTCAGCGTCTGGATCAGCATCGGCACCACGATCATCATGTTCAGCACGCCCATGTAGACCCCGGAGCGACGGGCCGGCACCATGCTGGCGACCATCAGATACGGAACACCCACCGCGCTGGCCCAGAAGATGCCCATACCGATCATCGGCAGAATCGACAGCCACTGCACGGTGATGGTGGAGAGCCAGACCAGGCTGAGTCCGCCCAAGGCCAGCGCCGCGGCATGGACCACCCGCCCGCCGAACTTCACCACAACCGGCAGCATCACCAGTGCGACCAGCATCGTCACCAGGTTGTAGCTGCCGTTGAGCAGACCGGTCCAGCCTGCCGCCTGCTGGAACTCCTCCTTCTGATCGGGGGTGACGCCGAACACCGACTCGCCCACGCTGAGCGAGATGAACTGCCAGTAGATGAACATGGCGTACCACTGGAAAAGGAACACGAATCCGATCTTGTGCATGGCGACCGGCATGCTCTTGACCGCCGAGCCGAGGTCCTTGACGACTGCACCCAGACCACCGGGCGAGTTCGCGATCTCGTCGAGCTCCCACTGCGGAGGCCGTAGCTCGTTCGTCTTCGACATGGCGAAGCCGACCGTTCCCGCGATACACACCACACCGAGAAAGAAGCACACGTAGGCCCAGTAGGGAATGCCGTTCGGGGCCAGCTGCGGCAGCGCCATCTGGAACGCGAAGATGGAGAAGTTGGAGAGCACGGCACCGGCACCGGTGAACATGCTCTGCACCAGGAAGCCTCTAGCCAGCTGGTTCCTGGGCAGCCGGTCGGAGATGAAGGCGCGATAGGGCTCCATCGCCGTGTTGTTGCCGGCGTCCAGCAGCCACAGCCCGAGAACACCCAGCCAGAGCAGGGAGACGAACGGAAAGAGGGCCAGGATCACCACGCACAACAGCGAGCCGGCAAGGATGAACGGCTTGCGCCGTCCCCAGCGGTCACTCCACGTCCGATCGCTGAGCGCACCGATCAGCGGCTGGATGAGCAGGCCCGTCATCGGACCGGCGAGGTTCAGGATCGGCAACTCCTCCGGACTCGCGCCCATCGCGCTGAAGAGTGGGCTCATCGCGGTCTGGGTCATGCCGAAGCTGAACTGGATGCCGAAGAACCCCATGTTCATCATGAGGATGCTGCGCGGCGTCATCATCGGTTTGTGATGGATGACCTCTTCGGCATCCTGTACACGATCAACTGTCGCAGTGGACATGGAACTCCTTTGTTCAGAAGGCGGACGAGCCGCCGGTTCTTTCATCACTCGACCGAATGCGGCAGCGCAGACATCGAGTTGCCTCGGGACGAAGGCAGGCGAACGCCCAAGAGGTCTTCAGGTGGAGACGACGTGGATCGAAAGCGGGTGCGCGGCGGCGCACCCAGAGCAACCGTCGGCCCGGACGCCGACCGTCAGATCACACGGTCGATACGGGAGCCGGCCGGCGTCGGCCGGCTCCCGCTGACAGAACGCGCCTACAGCGCGTGGGCGCTCAGGCCCCGGCGGGCTCCCTCTTCCCGAGCCGGACCTTCTTGACCGAACGTTCCGATTCGAGGTCGGTGTCGCTGAAGCCGAAGAAGTAGGTGAGTGCGAAGGAGACCACCAATGCCGAGATCGAGGCCACCAGATAGCCGGTCAGGCTGTGGTCCATGCCGGCCGGATTCACGAACGACGGGAATCCGACGAATGCGCCCGTGAAGCCGTACATGTTGACATCGAACAGTCCGGTCAACAGGCCACCGACGGCGCCGCCGATCGAGGCCATGATGAACACCCGTCCATATTTGAGGTTGAGGCCGTACATGGCGGGCTCCGTGATTCCGCAGAAGGCCGAAATGGTGGCGGGTCCGGCCAACGTCTTGATCTTCTGGCTCTTGGTCTTCAGCCAGATGGCCAGCGCACCGCCACCCTGGGCGATCATCGTCGCCGACACGATCGCGTTCAGTGGTGACGAGCCGTCCGTGGCGATCTGGGCCGCGATCAGCGGAATGACCGCCCAGTGCAGGCCGAAGATCACCAGGCACTGGTAGAGGCCGCCGATCAACAGCCCGGCGATCGGGTAGTTGAGGTTCAGGATGCCGTTGATCCCGTTGGCGATGCCGCCCGAAAGGAACATGATGATCGGGCCGAACAGCACCAGCACCAGCGTGGAGACGACGAAGACCTCGATCAGCGGGGCGAAGATCATCCGCAGGACCGCCGGAATGTACTTCTTCAGCAGGGGCTCGATCCGGGCGGCCAGCCACGCGGCAACGATGACCGGGAAGATCGAGTACGCGTAGGCATTCCCTTGCGGCAGTGCGATCGGAATGCCGAAGAAGTCGCCGTTGAAGACGGTGGCTCCGATCTGGGCGACCACCTGATAGTTGGGGTCGGACGGGTCGGACATCGTCACCACCGACGGGAAGACCAGGACGCCGCCGATGATGGCCACGATGATCGGATCCGATCCGAGCCGGCGGGCCGCGGTGAAGCCGATGATGATCGGCAGGAAGTAGAACATCGATGAGGACATGGCATCGATGAAGGTGAAGGTATGACTGTCGGCCTGCACGACGTTGAACTGGGTGAGCAGCGCCAAGATTCCTTTGAGGATGCCGGACGCCGCCAACAGCCCGATGACCGGGATCATCGAGCCGGTGATCACCCCGATCAAAGAGCTGAATCCGAACTTCACCCAGCCCACGAGGGTGGTGGGCCGCTCGACCGGCTCGGCATCGGCCACCTCGGCGCCCGTGCTGCCGATGACACGATTGACGGCCTCGTAGACGTCGCCGACGGCCGCCCCGATCACCACCTGGTATTGACCGCCCGCCTTGATCACGTCGATGACGCCGTCCAGGTTGGCGACCAGGTCATCGTTGGCCAGCGATTCGTCCTTCAGGTAGAACCGCACCCGCGTGATGCAGTGCAGCACGCTCTTGATGTTCTCGCGGCCGCCGATGCCGTCGACGATGTCATAGGCGAGCGCGTCGAAACCGGTGGCCGACGCCCGCGCGGGGTCGATCGCCGGCTTCGCCGCCTGGACGTCGGGGCTCGGCGGCGCCGTAGCAGCCGCCGCCTCGGGAACGGCCACCGTCGCCACTCCGCTTCCGGCCGTGACGTGACCGGCAGCTACGCCCAGTTCGCCGCCTCGCATCGCCAGGTTGGTGAAGATCACCATGGTGGTGGTGTCCTTGCCTGCGGTCTGGACTGCCTCCCGGTCCATCCTGCCGATCGGCTGGCCGGCCTCGACGACGTCTCCTTGGGAGATCGTCAGCGTGAACGGCACGCCCTCCAGCTCGACGGTGTCGATACCCATATGGACGAGGATCTCGATGCCGGTGGAGGTCATCATGCCGAAGGCGTGCCCGGTGTGGGCCACCATCGCGATGGTGCCGGAGGCCGGCGCGACGACCTCGTCCTGGTCGGGCACGATCGCCAACCCGTCCCCCATCGCTTTGGAGGCGAACATCGCGTCCGGCACCTCGGTCAAGTCGAGGATGACCCCGGACAGCGGTGCGACGATCTCTGTGGTGGTACTGACTGTTTCGGAATTCGACATTGAATATCTCCTATTCGCTGGAACCGGCAAGGATCGCTAGCGCTTCATACGGACCTAGTTCAATCCGATCTGCATTGCGCAGTTCGGTCCTGTTGTAATTCGAGATGAGGATGTCGCCATTGGCGAACTCGTGCGGCAACTGCACCCATGTGGACTCACCAAAGAAGTTCGTCAACACCAACAGCGAGCGTTCGCCGTGACGGCGCAGGTAGCCGAACACTTGCTGATGATCCGCTTCGTACGACTCGACGCCGCCTTCGGCGATGATTGGATGATCCTTCCGCAACTGGATCAATTCGCGATAGTACGGCAGGATGCGGCCACCCGCCTCTTCGGCTGCGACATTGACCACATCGTGATTGGTGGGCCGTAGCCACGGCGTGCCGTGAGTGAAACCAGCATTCTCGGTCGCGTTCCATTGCATCGGCGTCCGAGCATTGTCGCGCGCCTTCGAATGAACGATATCGAACGCGTCGGCAGCTGCGACTCCGCCCCGCACCAGTTCGGCGTAGGCGTTGATCGCCTCCACGTCCACATAGTCATCGATCGAGTCGTAGTCCGGGTCAGTCATACCGATTTCTTCACCCATATACACATACGGCGTGCCACGGAGCAGGTGAATCGCGGTTGCGAGCATCGTCGCCGACTCGACACGGAATCGACCTGGGTCGCCGAACCGATCGATCGCTCGGGGTTGGTCGTGGTTGTTCCAGAAGAGTGCGTTCCAACCGTTGCCGGCCTGCATCCGCAGCGCCCAGTCCATGAGCAGGCGCTTCAGCTCGATGAAGTCGAAGGGCACCCTCGTCCATTTCTGGCCGTCGCCGTAGTCGACCTTCAAATGGTGGAAGTTGAAGACCATGGAAAGGGCACCCAACTGTGGGTGGGAGTATTCGATGCATCGCTCGATCGTCGTGGAAGACATCTCGCCAACCGTGACACAGTCGCCCGCCCGCCCGTACGAGGCCGCGGCCAGTTCGCGTAGATATCCCACGACGGTCTCGCCGTCGGTGTACATCAAGCGGCAGTCGGTCCCCGCAGGCGCCGGCGGCAGCTCCCACGGCTTGCCGATCAGGTTGATCACGTCGAAGCGGAACCCCCGCACACCCTTTCCCTGCCAGAAGTCGACGACGTCCGCCATCTCCTGACGCACTCGAGGGTTGTGCCAGTTCAGATCCGCCTGCGTCCGATCGAAGAGGTGCAGGTAGTAGAGATCGGTGTCGCCGAATCGGTCCCAGGCCGGGCCGCCGAATTTTGACACCCAATTGTTCGGCAGGCCACCGTCAGCCGCCGCCGGCCTCAGGTAGTAGTAGTCCTGATATTCTTGCTCACCGGCCAGCGCTCGCCTGAACCACTCATGGTCGGTCGATGTGTGATTGAGGACCATGTCCAGCATCACACCAACACCTTCCGCGTCGAGCGCAGTGACGAGTTCCTCAAAATCAGCCATTGTGCCCATCGCCGGGTCAATGGCGTAGTAGTCGGATATGTCGTATCCGTTATCTCGCTGCGGCGAGGGAAAGAATGGATTGAACCACACCATGTCAACGCCCAGCGATGCGATGTACGGGATCTTCTCGATCACGCCACGCAGATCGCCGACACCATTTCCGGTGGAGTCGAAGAAGGATTTCGGATAAATTTGGTAGACGACGCTACGATGAAAGTCAGCGTGACCGGCGGGGAAACTCACCGTCACACGGTAGAGCCGGGCGCAAAGGCGAGGGAAGTAGGCGGGCCGGGTCTTGCGTAACCGTTGCGAGATTGCGCGCAAAGCCTCAGACTCCGGGACGCGAAAGCGTTGCCAGTCGCCTCCGACGCACCGCGTCCATCACGTCACGACGCTGGAGCTTTGGGACTCGAGGCTTAGCCCTGGGTCTGCCGAGCCGTCGATTCCCGCACGATCAACCGCGTCGGCAACGTGATCGCCTCCGGTTTGAGCGTGCGAGCGAGTAGCTGCAACGTCATCGTGGCGGCGAGCTGCCCCTGCTGCCGGGCCGGCTGGGCAATGGTGGTCAGGTGTACCAGCTCCGCCACCGGATGATTGTCAACGCCGATGATCGCCAGGTCATCCGGTATCCGTACGCCGGCGCGCCGGAAGACCGACATCATCCCGGCGGCCATCTCGTCGGAACAGACAACGAGCGCCTCCGGCAGCTGATCGCTCGCGAGCAACTGCTGTGCCGCCGCCCGCCCCGAGTCGGGACCGAACGGCACCTGAATCCGCCACGAGGAGTCCAGACCTGCCCGGCTCATGCTGGCGACGAAGCCCTCGCCGCGCAGCCGAGACGCATTGCCCGGGGTTCCCTCATGGTCTGTGTACGACGCGTACGCGATGCCGCGGTAACCGGTGTTGATCAGGTAGTTCGTCGCTTGCCTGCCCACGGAGACATCGTCGATGCCGACACTGGGCAAGCCCATGACGACGGACCCGGCGACAACGACCGGAACCCCGATAGCGGCCAGCTGCTCGACCGGCATGCCTCGAGGCATGGGCACGAGAACGATCACGTCGGTGTATTTGGCCACGCCCGCCGAGCCGAAGATGCGGGCACGCTCGGTGCCAGAGAAGCCCTGATAGACCGACAAGGACGCGCCGGCCGGTGTCAGCACGTCGTGCAGGCCCGCCAGTATCGAGCCGAAGACCCACCTGTCCGGCTCTGGAATGACCGCGGTGATCCGGGCTCGCGCCGGGTCCACCCGACGATCGGACCGGGCGGCCGGGTCGGCAAGGTAGCCCATGGATAGCGCTATCTCAAGGATCTGGGCGCGCTTCGCCGGAGAGACGCCCGCCGCACCGCTGAGCGCCCGCGAGACGGTCGAGACTGCGACGCCCGCGGCAACGGCGATCTCGGCCATACCGACCGACTGCTGCTTGCCTGGTTCCATGATGCGCTGAGCATATAGCGGTGCGCTGCGGGTTGCGCGTCACCGGTGGGGCCACGCACCGTCCGTTCGCCCCGCCCGTGGCCGATGCCCGAGCGGAGCCAAAACACCTTGTGAGCGCGGCTATGTGCATTCCATCGAATTGTCGCCGCGGGCGGCTCGGGCTCGCGGTGAGACTCACCACCCCTATTCGACGATGTCCGTCGTTGTTATGGCGTTGTCCGAATACACCGATGAGCGAATCGCTCGCACACAGAAATCAGTGCCTGCGCTCGATCGACAACCGGTAACGGCGATTCACTCACGGGTGAACGGTGCAAGCTCGCCCGCCAACCCGCGGTTCACCCGTGCGGTGACCGCGGTGCCGTCTGCGGTGTGTTCCAGGGTCATGATCTCGCCGCTGGTGTGGATCTTGTCGATCAGGTCGCCGCGCGCGTAGGGAACCAGAGCGTTGACCTCGACCGCCGGGCGAGGCAGCCGCTCCTCCACCCGCCGGGTGAGATCGTCGATCCCCTCACCGGTGCGGGCCGACACGAAGACGGCGTCCGGGTAGCGGGTGCGCAGACCCGCCAGGGTCGTTGCGTCCGCTCGATCGATCTTGTTGATCACCAGTTGCTCGGCGACGTTCCCGGCGCCGATCTCGGCGAGCACGGTGCGTACGGCCTTGATCTGCCCCTCCGGGTCGGGATCGGAGCCGTCCACCACGTGCAGCAGCAGATCGGCCAGCACCGACTCCTCCAGGGTGGAGCGGAACGCCTCGACCAGGTCGTGCGGCAGGTGCCGGACGAAGCCGACGGTGTCGGTCAGCGTGTAGACCCGGCCGTCGGTGCTCTCAGCGCGCCGGGTGGTGGGGTCCAGGGTGGCGAACAGGGCGTTCTCGACCAGTACGCCGGCACCGGTGAGCCGGTTCAGCAGCGACGACTTGCCGGCGTTGGTGTAGCCCACGATGGCCACCGACGGGATCTCGTTGCGCTGCCGCTCCTGACGTTTGGTGGCGCGCACCTCGTCCATCTCGCGCAGCCGCTTGCGCAGCACCGAGATGCGGGTACGGATCCGGCGGCGATCGGTCTCGATCTTGGTCTCACCGGGGCCGCGGCCGCCGATGCCGGCACCGCCGGCGGCGCGTCCACCGGCCTGCCGGGACAGGTTGCCGCCCCAGCCGCGCAGCCGCTGCCGCAGGTACTGCAACTGGGCCAGCTCGACCTGTGCCTTGCCCTCGGCGCTCTTGGCGTGCTGGGCGAAGATGTCCAGGATCAGCGCGGTGCGGTCGATCACCTTGACCCCGACCCGGTCCTCCAGGTTGCGCAGCTGGGCGGGCTCGAGCTCGCCGTCGCAGATCACCGTGTCGGCGCCGGTGGCGATCACCACCTCGCGCAGTTCGTCCACCTTGCCGCGTCCGATGAAGGTCGCGGGGTCGGGATGGCTGCGACGCTGGACGAGTGCCTCCAGCACCTCCGAGCCAGCGGTTTCGGCGAGCAGTTTGAGCTCGGCCACCGAGTTCTCGGCATCCGTGACGGTACCGGTCGCCCAGACGCTGACCAGCACCACCCGTTCCAGCTGAAGATCGCGGTACTCGACCTCGGTGATGTCGGCCAGCTGGGTGGACATGCCGGCGACCCGGCGCAGCGACAGCCGCTCGGCCAGGTCGAGTTGATCACCGTCGAAGTCGCCGATCTCGGGATCGTCGGCGTCGTCGTAGCTCGGATGCGTCACAGGTTCACTGTGCCACGCGCGACGATGACCGCGGGACCCGTCAGCCGCGCACCGGCCGGATCGAGATCGACGAGCAGCGAGCCGCCGGGAGGATCGACCCGCCAGGTGCCGGACGCCTCACCCGCGGCGGTCGCGGATGCAACGGCCGCCGCCACCGTGCCCGTGCCGCAGGAGAAGGTCTCCCCCACGCCGCGCTCCCAGACCCGCATCCGGACGTGGTGGTCGCCGACCGGCTCGACGAACTCGACGTTGGCCCGGTGGGGAAACACCTCGGCCGGATAGCCCGGCTCGCGAGTCAGGTCGAGCGTATCCAGCCCACCCGAGGACAGCAGGACGGCGGCGTGCGGGTTGCCCACGTCGACCGCACGGCCCTGGAAGACCTGCTCGCCGACGGTGACCGGCACCTGGTCCGGGGCGACTCTCGGAACTCCCATGCCGATCCGGATCTGGTCGCCGTCCAGGAACTCACCGTGCCGGACGCCGGCGCGAGTGACGATGTCGATCGGGCGATCGTCGATCAGGCCCTCGGTGAGCAGGTAGCGCAGGAAGACCCGCAGCCCGTTGCCGCACATCTCGGCGATGGAGGCGTCGGCGTTGCGGTAGTCCATGAACCAGGTATCGCCATGCTGCTGGTAGCCGGGCACATGGCGGGCACGCACGGCGCGCAACGTGCCGTCGCCGCCGATGCCGGCCCGGCGATCGCAGAGGAACCGGATCTGCTCGTCGGTCAGGTCCAGAACGCCGTCGGGGTCGCTGAAGCACACGAAGTCGTTGAGCGTTCCGTGTCCCTTGGCGAAGGCGAGCATGGCTGAATTCAATCAGACGTCGGCGACGATGGCCTCGGCCAGTCCGGGGGCGTCCGCGGCGAGCCAGTTGATCCGCGGATCACGGCGGAACCAGCCGAGTTGCTTACGGGCGAATCTGCGGGTCCCGGCGACGGTCTGCCGCTTCGCCTCCTCCTCGCTGATCTCGCCGTCCAGGTACGCCAGCACCTGCCGGTAGCCCAGCGCCCGGGACGCCGTCCGACCCTGTCGCAGGCCGCGCTCGACCAACGCGCGCACCTCGGCGAGCAGCCCGTCGGCCCACATCTGCTGCACGCGCTGCTCAATACGCTCGTCCAGGACGTCGCGAGGCAGTTCGAGACCCCATTGCCACACACCGTCGAGGGCGTAGCGCCATTCCGGCAGGGTCGCCCGCCAGGAACCGGTCAGTTCGATCACTTCCAGCGCACGGACGATGCGGCGTCCGTTGCCCGGGAGGATGTCGGCGGCGGCATCGGGCGAGAGTTCCGCCAGTCGCCGGTGCATTTCTTCGGCTCCGAACACGGCCAGTTCGTCCTCGAGTCGTTGCCGCACGGCCGGATCAGTGCCCGGGAACTCGAAATCGTCGAGGATCGCGTGCACGTACAACGCCGAACCGCCGACCAGAATCGGCACCACTCCACGGGCCCGGCAGTCGGCGATCGCCGTCCGTGCCAGTTGCTGGAAGGTGGCGACGCTGGCGGTCTGGTCGACGTCCATGATGTCGACCAGGTGATGGGTGATGCCGGCGCGCTCGGTCGCGGTGGGCTTGGCGGTGCCGATGTCCATACCGCGATACACCAGCATCGAGTCGGCGTTGACGATCTCCGCCGCCCGGCCACGTTCGCCGAGCAGCTGTGCGACCCGGACCGCCAGCGCCGTCTTTCCGCTTGCGGTAGGGCCGTTCAGGACGATCAGGGGCGGCGTCAGCACGCCGCTCATTGTGCCTCAGAGGTGCGCTCGACACCCGCCCCGCGGGTAGCGGAAAGAAATGATCAATCGGCGAAAACCGACCGAAGCTTGCGCCACCCTCTTGGCATCGTCGTCCCGGCGAGGTAAGAATGGGCACGGAGCCGGACACGATCCGGGTGGGCGACAGAGAGGAGGCCGAATGGACTTCGTCGAGAAGGTCAAAGGAGCCGTAGCCGGCCACGAAGATCAGATCGAAGGCGCCATCGACCAGGTGGGTGACTTCGTCGATTCGAAGACAGACGGCAAGTACGCGGCCCAAGTCGATCAGGCTCAGGATTTCCTCAAAGATCAGGTCCGGAAGTCATAGGCACTCCGGAGTATTCCGTTGAGTTGATCGACTGATCTTTCGTACGAATAAGCAAACGATTCGGTGGGGTCGGGCATTCGCCCGGCCCCACCGTCCTTTTCCCGACGTGAGTTTCCCATGCTCGACAGGCATGCACAGCATGCAGGGAAAGTCTTTGACGGCATAGCCGACCCCGGCCAGCCTGGTGACTGACAGCCTGATTGATCCAGGCGTCGGCATCGACAGCCGTGTTCACCCAACGAAGAGAGGATTCGGTGGCCGAGGTGAAGGTTCTGCACAACATCATCGCGGGCGAGGCCCGCCAGGCAGCGTCCGGAGAGACCCTGGAGATCGTCAATCCGGCGACGGGCCAGGCGTACGCCACGGCACCACTGTCCGGTCCCGAGGACGTCGACGCCGCGTTCAGCGCGGCGGGCGACGCGTTCGAGAAGTGGCGCTGGAGCACCCCGAGTGAACGACAGGCGGCGCTGCTCGCCTTCGCGGACGCCATTGAGGCCGGCGCCGACGAACTGGTCGACATCGAGTGCGAGAACACCGGCAAACCCAAGAACCTGACGGCCTCGGAAGAGATCGGCCCGATGGTCGACCAGGTGCGGTTCTTCGCCGGCGCCGCCCGGGTGCTGGACGGCCGGGCGCAGGGCGAGTACATGCGCGGCTTCACCTCGTCGGTGCGACGCGAGCCGATCGGTCCGGTCGGCCAGGTGGCGCCCTGGAACTACCCGATGATGATGGCCATCTGGAAGCTGGCCCCCGCACTGGCGGCCGGCAACACGGTGGTGCTCAAGCCGTCCGACACCACCCCGGCATCGTCGATCTGGCTGGCCGAGAAGCTGGCCGACATCCTGCCGACCGGCGTGGTGAACGTGGTCTGCGGTGACCGGGCGACCGGTGCCACCCTGACCGCGCATCCGATCCCCCGGATGGTGTCGATCACCGGCTCGACCCGGGCCGGCATGGCGGTCGCGACCGCGGCGGCGTCCGATCTGAAGGTGACCCACCTGGAACTCGGCGGCAAGGCCCCGGTGGTGGTCTTCGACGACGTCGACCTGGAATCGGCGATCGAAGGCATCTCGGTGGCCGGGCTGTTCAACGCCGGCCAGGACTGCACCGCCGCGACCCGGGTGCTGTGCCAGGCGGGCGTGTACGACGAGTTCGTCGCCGAGTTGGCGAAGGCGGCCGCGGCGACCCGCACCGGCTTCGATCCGGCCGACGAGGACATCCTCTACGGGGCGATCAACAATCCTCGCCAGTTGAGCCATGTCTCGGGCCTGGTCGAGCGCGCGCCGTCGCATGCCCGGGTGGTGACCGGCGGACGCCAGGTCGATCGGGACGGCTACTTCTACGAGCCGACCGTGGTCGCCGATCTGCAGCAGGACGACGAGCTGATCCGTACCGAGATCTTCGGGCCGGTGCTCACCGTGCAGAAGTTCGGCGACGAGGACGAGGCGGTCGCGCTGGCCAACGACACCGTGTACGGACTGGCCTCGTCGGTGTGGACGTCGAACACCGGGACGGCGGCCCGGCTGGCGATGCGGCTCGACTTCGGCTGCGTGTGGGTCAACACCCACATTCCGCTGGTCGCCGAGATGCCGCACGGCGGCTTCAAGCACTCCGGGCACGGCAAGGACCTGTCGATGTACAGCCTTGAGGACTACACCCGGATCAAGCACGTGATGCAGTACCACGGCTTCGAGGGCTGAGTCAGCTGGCCGGCGCTCAGGCCGGGGTGTACCGCTCGCGGACGAAGCGGCGCAGGCGTCCGGCCACCGCGGCGATCTGACGCGCGCCGTGGTGGTGCGGCTGCCAGGCGGCATGCAGCACGATCTGCAACGCCTCCCCGGCGGAGGTGCGGATCGCGAGCTGGCGGAGCCCGTAGCGCGGGTCGTCCGACACGACCGCCACCCCGCGTCCGGCGGCGGCGACCGCTTGGGCCACATGCGAGGTGCTGAACTCGGCCAGCCGGACGGGCAGCCCGGCGCGTTCGGCGGCCGCATCGAAGGCCCGCCTGGCATGACTGTCGGGGGTGGGCACCAGCAGTTCGTGGGCGAGCAGTTCGTCGAGCAGCACCTCGACCCGGCCGGCGAGCGGATGATCGGGGCGTACATAGGCGCTCACCGGGAGCGCGGCGACCCTCATGCCCGCCAGTGTCTCGGGCGGCGGCCGGGTGCCGATCACCAGGTCGGCGCCGCGATCCAGATCGCCGTACTCGTCCGCGGCGTTCAGCGCCTGCACCCGGGGCATCGGATCCTCGGCCCCCCAGGTCGCGAAGAAGGGCGCCACCACATCGTTCAAGGTGACCGGAGGCGCGGCCACGGTCAGTGTCGGCAGTCCCCCGGCCCTGATCTGCGCGGCGGCCGCGCGGGTCGCCTCGGCCCGCACCAGCAACTCCCGCGCGGCCGGCAGGAACTGGCGCCCCGCCGGGGCGAGCACGAGGCGTCCGTCACGGCGGGTGAACAGCTCGAGGCCGAGTTCCTTCTCCAGCTGCCGCAACTGGCGTGACAGCGAGGGCTGGGTGACATGGGTGATCTGGGTCGCCGCGCTCACCGACCCGGCGTCCGCCACCGCCACGAAGTAGCCGATCGTCCGCAGCTCCATCCTGTATCTCCTCCGCTCGCCGCCCCGGTGACCGGGAGAACCGTCCCCGGTAACCGCGGGGACGGTTCCTTTTGGGTCACCATATGCCTGCCCGGCATACGTTGGTTAGAAAACTAGTATTCGACAGCATGTTTGCGGCAGCCGAGGATGGGGGAAGATCAACAAGAGGAGTAGCCATGACCGTCGAGCAACGTCGCGCGCTGGTCACCGCCGTACCGGGGCCGAAGTCGCTGGAGTTGGCGGCCCGGAAGGCGGCCAGCGTGGCCAATGGGGTCGGCACGATCCTGCCGGCCTACATCGTCGAGGCCGGCGGCGGCATCGTCGTGGACGCCGACGGCAACCAGCTGATCGACTTCGGCTCGGGCATCGCCGTCACCACGGTCGGCAACGCCGCCCCCGCGGTGGTCCGGCGGGTGACCGAGGCCGTCCAGCGGTTCACCCACACCTGCTTCATGGTCAACCCCTACGAGGGCTACGTCGAGGTCGCCGAGCAGCTGGCCGAGCTCACCCCCGGTGACCACCCGAAGAAGTCCGCGCTGTTCAACTCCGGCGCCGAAGCCGTCGAGAACGCGATCAAGATCGCCCGCGTCGCCACCGGGCGCAGCGCCGTGGTCTGCTTCGATCACGCCTACCACGGCCGCACCAACCTGACCATGGCGCTGACCGCGAAGGACATGCCCTACAAGCACGGCTTCGGGCCGTTCGCGTCCGACATCTACCGGGTGCCGATGGCCTATCCGTACCGCTGGCCCGGCGACCCGGACGCGGTCGCCGAGGAGGCGTTCGCCCAGTTCGAATCACTGGTGCACGTGCAGGTCGGCGAGGACCAGGTGGCCGCGGTGATCATCGAACCGATCCAGGGTGAGGGCGGGTTCATCGTGCCGCCGGAAGGCTTCCTGCCCCGGCTCGCCCAGTGGTGTCGTGACAACGGCGCGGTGTTCATCGCCGATGAGATCCAGTCCGGCTTCTGCCGCACCGGCGACTGGTTCGCCTGCGACCATGAGGGCGTCGTCCCCGATTTGATCACCACCGCCAAGGGCATCGCCGGCGGGCTGCCGCTGGCCGCCGTCACCGGCCGCGCCGAGCTGATGGACGCGGTCCACGCCGGCGGCCTGGGCGGCACCTACGGCGGCAACCCGGTCGCCTGCGCCGCCGCGCTGGGCGCCATCGAAGAGATGCGCAGCAACGACCTGAACGCCCGGGCTCGCGAGATCGAGGCGATCTTCCGTACCCGGCTCGGCCAGCTGGCCGCGCGCCACCCGCAGATCGGCGATATTCGCGGACGAGGCGCGATGATGGCGGTCGAGCTGGTGCTGCCCGGCACCAAACAGCCCGACGCCGCACTCACCGGCGCGGTGGCCAAGGCCTGCCACGCCAAGGGCCTGGTGGTGCTGACCGCCGGCTCGTTCGGCAACGTGTTCCGTTTCCTGCCCCCGTTGAGCATCTCGGACGAGCTGCTGCACGAGGGCCTCGACCTGATCGACGACGCATTCGCGGAGGTGCTGCATGACTGACATCACGCCGTTCTGGCTGGCCGGCGAGCCGACATTCGGCGAAGGCTCGCTGGACGTCCATTCCCCCTACTCGGGCGACCTGGTCGGACGCGTCTCGCTGGCGACGTCCGACCAGATCGAGCAGGCGATCGCGGCCGCGGACGCCGTCCAGGCCGAACTGCTGGGGCTGCCGGCGCACGTCCGGGCCAAGGCGCTGGACCACATCTCGGCCCGGATCGGCCAGCGGGCCGAGGAGTTCGCGGCGCTGATCACCGCCGAGAACGGCAAGCCGCTGATGTGGTCCAGGGGCGAGGTGAGCCGGGCGGTCTCGACCTTCCGCTGGGCCGCCGAGGAGGCCCGCCGCTGGTCGGGCGAGTTGCAGCGACTCGACACCGATCCCAACGCGACCGGACGGCTGGGTATCACCCGGCGCTTCCCGCGCGGACCGGTGCTCGGCATTGCGCCGTTCAACTTCCCGCTCAATCTGGTCGCCCACAAGGTGGCTCCGGCGATCGCCGTCGGCGCGCCGGTGCTGATCAAGCCGGCGTCCGCGACGCCGTTGACCGCACTGCTGCTGGCCGAGATCGTCGCCGAGACCGAGCTGCCGAAGGCCTCGCTGAGCGTGCTGCCGATCCGCGGCGGCCAGATGGACGCGGTGAACACCGACCCGCGGCTGCCGGTGATCTCGCTGACCGGCAGCGACGAGGTCGGCGACCGGATCCGTCAAGCGGCGCCGCAGAAGCAGGTCATCCTCGAACTCGGCGGCGACGCCGCGGTGATGGTCGAACCGGATTGGCCCGACCTGAGGGGCGCCGCCGAGCGGATCGCGCTGTTCGGCAACTACCAGGCCGGGCAGTCCTGCATCAGCGTGCAGCGGGTGCTGGTGCATGCCGACGTCTACGACGCCTTCGTACCGCTGCTCACCGAGGCGGTGCAGGCACTGCGGACCGGAGACCCGAACGATCCCGCCACCCAGGTCGGCCCGATGATCGACGAGCAGAACGCGCAACGGATCACCGAGTGGATCGAAGAGGCCACCCGGGCCGGTGCCACCCTGCACACCGGCGGCGGACGGCAGGGCACCCAGGTCGAGCCCGCCCTGCTCAGCGAGGTGCCCGCGTCCACCTCGCTGGGGTCGAAGGAGGCCTTCGCACCGGTGATGACCGTGATCCGCTACAGCGACCTCGACGAGGGATTCCGGATCGTCAACGGCAGCCGCTACGGCCTCCAGGCCGGCATCTTCACCACCAAGGTGGACGTCGCGTTCCGGGCGCATCGCGAGTTGGTGGTCGGCGGCGTGATCGTCGGCGACGTGCCCAGCTTCCGTGCCGACCAGATGCCCTACGGCGGCTGGAAGGCGTCCGGCACCGGACGCGAAGGCGTGGCGTCGGCGATGGTCGACCTGACCGACGAGCGCATCCTGGTGCTCACCGGGCTCGCGCTGTAGCGGCTCCGCGCGTCACCGGGTCGGCGGGTGCGAGAGGGTCAGTGCCGCTGCTCGTTACCGACTTGGCCCGGGCTATGCACCGCAGCCTTCTGATGCGATAGTCCGGCGGCGACCGAACAGGCGGACCGGGCCAGGCGGGGCAACCCGGGGCTCGGGTCGTGACGGAGGCGGCAGGCTCAGCCGGCGGCGACGGTGGCGCGCTTCGGCAGGCCCAGCCCGATCAGCTTCTTCTGCGGGGTGTGCCGGGCGTCCCAGGCGTCCCCGCCCCGGGTGCGGCGCAGATTTGTGATGCCGCCGTCGGCGACCAGGTGGTGCGGAGCGGCGTAGCTGATCTCGACCGTTCCGATGTCGCCCGGACGCGGCCGCTCGGCTCCCTCAGCGATGGCCACGTGGACCAGTCGGTTGTCCCGGGCTCGGCCCGACACGCGCGCGGTGGCAGCGTCCTTACGGCCCTCACCTGCCGCGAACAGCACCTCCACCGGGGTACCGACCAGCTTCTTGTTCTCGTCCCAGGCCAGATCGCCGACCAGCTCGATCAGCCGCTCGTAGCGCTCCTGGACGACCCGTTTGGGGATCTGGTCCGGCATGGTGGCCGCGGGCGTTCCGGGGCGGATCGAGTACTGGAAGGTGAACGCGGCGGCGAACCGGGACGCCTCGACCACCCGCAGGGTCTCGGCGAAGTCCTCCTCGGTCTCGCCGGGGAAGCCGACGATGATGTCGGTGGTGATCGCGGCCTGCGGCATCGCAGCCCGCACCCGCTCGATGATGCCCAGGTAGCGCTCCGAGCGGTAGGACCGGCGCATCGCGCGAAGGACCTTGTCAGAACCCGATTGCAGGGGCATGTGCAGGCTGGGCATGACGTTGGGGGTCTCGGCCATCGCGGCGATCACGTCATCGGTGAAAGCGGCCGGGTGCGGCGAGGTGAACCGGACCCGCTCCAGGCCGTCGATGGTGCCGCAGGCCCGCAGCAGCTTGCCGAAGGCGAGTCGGTCGCCGAATTCGACGCCGTAGGAGTTCACGTTCTGGCCGAGCAGCGTGATCTCCTGGACGCCCTCGTCGACCAGTGCGTGGATCTCGGCCAGGATGTCGCCCGGACGCCGATCGGTCTCCTTGCCGCGCAACTGCGGGACGATGCAGAACGTGCAGGTGTTGTTGCAGCCGACGCTGATCGACACCCACGCCGAATACGGCGACTCGCGCCGGGTCGGCAGCGCCGATGGAAACGCTTCGAGCGCCTCGACGATCTCGACCTGGGCCTCCTGCTCGATCCGGGCCCGCTCGAGCAGGATCGGCAGCTTGCCGACGTTGTGGGTGCCGAAGACGACATCCACCCAGGGCGCCTTGGCGACGATGGTGTCGCGGTCCTTCTGGGCCATGCAGCCACCCACCGCGATCTGCATGCCGGGATGACCGGCCTTCACCGGTGCCAGGTGACCCAGGTTGCCGTACAGCCGGTTGTCGGCGTTCTCACGCACCGCGCAGGTGTTGAAGACGACCACGTCGGCCTGTTCGCCCTCGACGTGCGGGATGTAGCCGGCTTCTTCCAAGAGTCCGGCGATTCTCTCGGAGTCGTGGACGTTCATCTGGCAGCCGTACGTCACGACTTCATAGGTGCGGGTTTCTGCGGTGGTGGTCATCTCGAAGCGAGAGCTTACCGGCTTGAGCGGGGCCTGCTTCCGGCCCCGGTTCGTTGACGCGTCGGTCGAGCCCGGCACACAAGGCAACCTACGGCTGCCAGATGAACCTGCATGATCACTGGTCCGCCAAGTACCTCCCGGGAGTCAGACCGGTCACCGCCCGGAAGTCGTGAGTGAAATGTGCCTGATCGG
>NZ_JAPUED010000200.1 GCF_027492755.1 Micropruina sp.
GTCGCCGTCCAGCCCCGCTTCACGGTGGTCTTGACCCGCTTCACCTTCACCGAGGGCTTGGCCTTGGCGACCTTGACGGTGGCCTTGGCGGTGGCGGGCTGGAAGGTGTCCGCGACCCCGGCGTAGGTGATGGTCACCGTCCGGGTGCCCGGCTTGAGGGCCTTCTTCGGCAGGGTCAGCGTCGCCTTGCCGTCGGAGAGGGTGCCGGTGACCGTCTTGGAGCCCACCTTGACCTTCACCTTGCCGGTCGCGTCGGGCGAGACGGTCACGACCAGCTTGGCGGTCTTGCCGTAGGTCTGGGTGACCGCGGCAGCGGTGATCGTGGTCGCCACCGGGCCCTCGTCCGGATCCGGGTCGGACGGGTCCGTCGGCTCCGGTTCGGGCTCTGGCTCCGGTTCGGACGCCGTGACCGTCACCGGGTCGCTGGGCTCGGATTCCGGGCCCTCGCCCAGGGCGTTGACCGCGCGGACCGTCGCCGTCCAGGTTCCGGCCGGGACGTCGAGGAAGACCGCGTCCGACGCCGTCGCTCCATCGATCGTCTCGGTCAGCGGCTCACCCGAGTCGGGGGTCAGCGTGACGATGTAGGACGTGATGGGCGAAGCGCCGTTGTTCGGCGTGCCCCAGTACACCCTCACGTCGCTGCCGTCGAGGTAGGCGCCGACGTTGTGCGGCGCACCCGGAGGGCTGGGCTCCGGCAGGAGGACGGCGTCCGCGACGGTCAGGATGCGTCCGGTGCCGTCCAGCACCGCGGCGTGGACCATGTCCCAGGGCTCGACCGTGACCGACGCGGTGGGTCCGGTCGCGCCGGTGATCCGGACGTAGCCATGGCTCCATCGGTACCACTGGTAGCCGGCCACTTCGGGATGGTCGCCGTCGAGTGCCAGCGTCAGCTCGACCTCGGTGTTCGAGGTCACCGAATCGGGGACGCCGGTGATGGACGCCCCGAAGTCGGCGGCTTCGACCTTCTGGGCCAGTGCGGGCCGCGGACCGACGTGGAAGTGGTAGCTCTTCGCCGGTCCGGTCAGGGTGTCCCCGGCGGTCGTCGTCGCCGACGGGGTGACGGTCAGCTCGTAGTCGCCGGGCTCCGTGAACACCCACGCCGTGTGGTAGTGGATGTTCGGCCCGGTCTCGATGACCTCGGGCTTGTCGTCGGTGGTGTCGATGTACATGTTCTCCGGCCCGTTGTCGCCGGGGATGAACGCGAAGACGTCACCCGGCCCCTCGACCGTCACGCCGAACGTCACCGAACCCTGCTCGTCGGGGATCGTGACCCCGTCGGGCAGGCTGTCCAGCAGCCGTTCGGTGCTCCACCCCGGCCACGGCAGGCCCTCCTGCTGACTCCAATCCAGCAGGTAGGTCTCGCGTCCGGCCGGGCCGAGGAATTCGTACCCCGGCGGGATCTCCTCGAAGGCGAAGGCAGCCGTCGCCTGGTCGACCGCGACGGTCACCGTCTCCGGCGCCCGGTAGGCAGCGTCGAGATCGTAGAGCCTGGTGTCGTCCTTCACGCGCAGATCGAGCTGTTCGCCGGCCTTGTCGTAGGTGAGTTCGAAGAGATCGATGTGCCCCTGATCCAGCACCACCGGGCGCAAGTCCATCGGCTCAGGGCCGGGCTCGCTGCCGCGGCCTTCGATCTGATCTGCGGTCTTGCCGCAGTCGGCCTCCGTGACCTTCTCAGGCTTGAGGTCACCAACGGCGAAGAGCAGAGTGAAGGACGTGCTCCGGCCGGTCTCGGTTTCGGTCGCGGTGATCGGGACGCAGTACGCCCCGTCCGAGGTGAACGCCCAGTTGCCGTGTCCATGGCCGGAGAAGGAGAACGATCGGTGTTCCGGACCTGAGCTGGACAACAGACGGCTCGGCGCTCCGAACCCGTCGGACTGGTAGAGCTCCAACTTGCCTGGAGCGGCGACCTCACCGAGTTGCCAAGTGATACGGGTCTGAGCACTGAGGGCCTGGGAGCCGGCCCTGACGTTCCAGCCCGGCCACAGCAGGCCGTCGACTTGGGACTGCGGCAGCAGCCAGACCGGATCTCCCTGCTGGCCGAGGAACGCATACGCCGACCCGGCGCCAACCTGATCTACGGCGTCGGGCGAGACGAACAGGGTCGACTCGCCGGCGGCGCGCTCCGCCGGAGGCGTCACTGAGTCGTCGTGGAGCGTCACGGCGAGTCGGTCGGCATCGAGGGTGGAAAGGACGTCGATGTGCCCCTCGGAGAGCACGGTCCGCCCCGAGTCGGCACGCGGGTCCGCGTCACCGGGGTCGCCCGGCTCCTCGTCGTCAGGCGGCTCGGACGCGACACACTGCTCTCCGGGCTGTGCCGTTGCGGCTGGGACGCCCGCGGCGACCGCCAAGGTCGCGGACACCGAGACCTCGCCGCCCCCGGCTCTGGTGCCGGAGAAGGTGAACGGCAGGCAGTAGACGCCGGGCTCTTCGAACAGCCAGTGCCCGCTGACGTTTGTGCCCGGCCGCACGTTTCCCGAGTTCGAGGCGCGGGACGGCACCGTGGACAGCCGCAGCGGCCCGTCGTCGCTGCTGAAGTCGAACTCGCCCGGGCCCCGGACCTGACCCAGACTCCAGGTCATGTCGCCCGCCAGGCCGGAGAGGCCAGGGTCCAAGGCGGAAAGATCGAGGTCGATGGCGTTCTTACCAGACCTGTCGGTCAGGAAGTACCGCGCTCCGGCTCCCCAGGCGGCAGGCGCGGATGACAGCGCTGTGGCCCGGGTCTGGATCACCACGTTGTCGAGCGCGTAGCGAGTTCCGCCGTTGAAGCGGGACCCCTCAACCAGGTCGATGCTCAGCCCGGCATCGCTCAGGCTGGGCACGAGGTTGGCGAACGCAGCGGTCCACAGGCCGTCGATCTGAGGAGCCTCAACCACGTGACGGCCCGCCGCCCCATCGGCTGCGGGAACGTCCGGGGTGCCCGACGCGAAGCGGACACCCGACGCCTGAGCCTGCTCACAGGTGGGCGCGGTCTTGGGGTCGTAGGAGTCGCCGCCGACGACGAAGGTGAGGACCCGGTGCACGGAGGCGACCTCGCCTGAGGAGCGGATGCCTTCCCAGGTCATGGCCAGGCAGTAGGTTCCGGCGGCCGCGAAGTCCCAGCTGGAGTGCACATGGGCGCCGTGCGGGAAGCCGCGAGTCTGCGGCAGTCCCTGCCGGGTGTTGAAGTACGGCGACCCGCCCGCCTGCGCCTGCTGCTCGCTCGCGGCCAGCATGAACTCACCGGGGGCGGCACCCCCATCGAGGCCGGTCACCGAATCCAGCCGCCACTGCGGGCGTCCCTGGAAATCCGAGGCCGCGAAGCTCTCTCCGGAATAGCCGAGGAAGACGTTGCCGGCCGGTGTCTGCGACTGAGGCAGCCGCCAGAAGGTCTGGCCAGGGGCAGTGATGAAACTGTTGTCGACGAGGGAGGCGCCGCTCGTCTGGACGTCCTCGGGCATGGTCAGCTTGGCGGTGTCGGTGACGAAGACGACCGTATTCGCGGGATTCCGCCAGGCATCGAGGCCGGACGCGGTCTGATGGAACCCGGCCGACCACTCGCCGGCATCGTTCCAGTACGGTGCGACATCGGTGTGAGTGGGGATGAGCAGCCGGTTGCCGCTCTGGTCCAGCGGATCGACCTGGCCGGGGTAGTAGCCTTCGGGCAGATCGGGCCCGGTGCCACAGGGCTGATCCGACCACATGTCCCAGTCGCCGACGACCACCCGCAGGGTCTCCACGTCGCTGAGAAGCTCACGGCGGTTGGCAGCGCTGGTGGAGCCGGGTGCCCAGGCGTGAGCTTGGAGATCGAGGCAGTACACGCCGTCATTGTTGAAGGTCCACGGGGTGGCCGACACCCACTGGTGCGGGCTGTCGTCGGCCGTGCCGATGGCCGGGTCGATCGAACTGAGTCCAAAGTTCGGCGCGAAGGCAGCGTCCTGGCTTGGGAGGTCGTTGTTGCCGCGGAACATCATTGCCCGGCCTGGAGCGGTGGCCCCGACGATGTTGAGCACCACATGGCGGTATCGGTTGCCGTCGGGAGCGTTGTTGCGGGAGGTGCTGAGGCTGGCGGCGGAGACCTGGCGATTGATGCCCAGGTGTTCGCCGTCGAGCTGGGCGCCCGGTGCTGTCGCGCAGACTTCCTGACCAGCGGGGGCGATAACACGCCAGTCTTGCTGTGCGGGCACCTGCCAGCGCGTCCGGCAGGAGATGTGGACGGTTGCTGCGCTGAGGTCGTGCCGCGCCGGCGCGCCCTCAGCGATCAGGTCGACGGAGGTGGCGTTGTCCCAGGTCCCGAGCTGCCACAGGTCGAGATCGAGCTTGTCGTCGGGCGTCAGGCTCACATTGACCTGCGTGTGGCCGCCCAAGACCGTGCGGCCGGCATCGTCGGCACCCCCGCCGGCGGCGGACGCCGTGGGAGCGGCGGAGCTCAGCAGCGTGGCGGTGGCTACTGTGAAGGCCAGGGTGGTGCCCAGGGCGCCAGTCGCGAGGCGGCGGTGCAGAGGGCTTCGGATGGCTGTGCCTCGCGCGGCAGGTGGCATGAGGGAGTTCCTTCGGTTCAGTGAGACGGATCGTGGTGTGGCAGCAGCGTCCGAGACGCCCAACTGGTGGGTACGGCCGAAGCCGCACCCACCAGCGTCAGGACTTGCTCAGCCCGAGACGTGCAGCGGCAGTGACGACTGCACGCTCCCGTGGCCTGCCTGCGAGAAGGTGAAGGTGAGGTAGTAGTCACCGTCCACCACCCACGGCGACGGATCGTCGTGGTAGGTCGGCGAGGTCAGCGTCAACGGCCCTTGGTTGCCGTAACCCGACGAACTCCAGGTGAAGGTGGTGCCACCGGCGCTCGACGGGTTGCCGGTGCCGGTCGCGCCGGTCAGCGTGACCTGGAAATCGGTCAGCGAGTCGCAGTTCGGACCGAGCTCGACCTCGAAACCGAGATCGAACTCGTCTTCGCCGCCGAAGACGAACTCGTAGTCGGGATCGAGTTCGCCATCCTCGTGCGATTCAAGGAAGAAGTCGCCGCTCGTGAAGTTGTGGCTGAGGTTGCACGTCGGCACGAAGACGAGATCGACGTGGTCGTCGTCGGCGTGGGCGGGTCCGGCGCTGGCAAAAACCGCGCCCAAGGCGAGGGCGGCCGAGGCAAGCGCCAAGGCCGGCTTCTTGATTGCGTTCATGGTTGTCTTTCCTTTCGATGGATTTGATGAAGGGGTGGGTCGGGCCACGGCCCAGGCCATAGGGGCGTTCAGGACGCGGCCTTCATCCATCGGTCGGAGTAGACGCACGTCACCAGGCGCCAGCCGGCGTGCTGGCGCCTGGTGCGTAGCGGGATCGGGCGGACGACGGGCGTCTGGTTGTGAGCGGGTAGCTCGTGGCAGGGGCAGTCGCAGTCAGGCCCACAGGTCGAGCGGTGCAGGTGTCCGCGCAGCAGCACGCCGTGGGCTGCCACGGCGGAACGGCAGCACGTGCCGTCAAGCTGCTTGCACACTTACTGCCTCCTGAGGATCTAATGAGAATTGATCTCAATTGATAGCACAGTGTGAGCCGGTTGTGAAACCCGATCCCGCTCGATGGCACTCAGGCCGCGGCGACGCGGCGACGGAAGGCCGTGCCGGCCTTGAAGGCGGGGGCGATGCTGGCGGGGATCTCCATGGCGGCGCCGGTCTGCGGATTGCGGCCGGTCCGGGCGGCGCGGGCGCGCTGCTCGAAGGTGCCGAAGCCGGGCAGGGTGACGCTCTCGCCGGCGGCGACCGTGGCGACGATCGCCTCCAGGGTCGCGGTGACCGCCTGGTCGGCGTCGCGCACGCTGAGTCCGGCCGCTCCGGCGACCACCTCGACGAGTTGGGATCGGTTCATTGGGGCTCCTTGTCGTAGTAACTAATGAGTATTGGTATCAGTAATTGCCGGATTCGTCACGCCGAGATGGACGGCCTTGGGAGATCTTGCGACGGAGTTGCCGGGCAGCGGACCCTCGTTGCGAGCGCGGGCCCGCACCTGATCGCATCGAGGGCCAGTCTTGGCGTCCGAGCGCCAGGCTTCAACGCTGGCCCTCGGCGGCTATGGCTGGCCCTCGTTTCATGGCGGTGGTGGGTGTCGGTGGCGCTGTGGGCCGATGTGACACCGGCGGCTGGGCGGGGTAACGTAAATAACGAGAATTGTTATCAACAATAGAGAGGGTGACCCATGCCACGGCTCCGCATCCTGCCGGTCCTGCTGGCGGCCGGGCTGGCGTTCGGCCTGCTGGGTGCGCAGACGGCTGCCCTGGCGGAGGAGCCGACGTCGACCCCGACGGCGAACCCCGGACCGTCGCCCCACCCCGAGCCCACCAAGGAGTCCCCGGAACCGCCGCCGAGCCCCGAGCCCACCCAGGAGTCATCCGCGCGACCGGCCCCGAAGCCGGAGCCGAGCAGTCCTCCGGAAACGGACCAGGGCACCGGTGAGCACCCGGCGCAGAAGCCCGCTCCGGCGGAAGAGCCGTCGTCCACACCGTCCGCCCCGGAGCCCGAGGACGAGGACGAGGTTGCAGCCGTACCCGACCAGGAGGCTCGGCTCGCCACTCTGACGCTGGAC
>NZ_JAPUED010000201.1 GCF_027492755.1 Micropruina sp.
CGCAGGCCCTGGGGCGTCAACCGGAATCCTGCTGCGGCCAGGGCTTCGGCCAGCGCGTGGTCGGAGCCGAGCACGTCGGCACCGTCGATCTTGGCCACCGTCATCTTGCCGAGCACACCGGCATGCACCGCCTGCGCCAGTGCCTGCGCGGCGGCGGTCAGCTGGTCGGCGTCGTCGGCGAAGGACAGCAGGGTGCGGCCGCCCCGTTCGACGTAGAGGGTGAGATCGCCGTCGGCGAGCACCACCAGGGCGCCGGCCTTGCGCCCGGGCTGATGCTTGGTGCCCTCGGCGCGCGCCGGCCAGGGCAGGGCGGCGCCGTAGGGGTTGGCCGGATCGGTGGCGGCCAGCACCAACGCACCTGGCGCCGCGGGCGCTTCACGCAGCAGGTCGATGGCGTGCCGGTCGCTGAACTGGGCGGCACCCAAGCCCTCGACGAAGTAGCCGCGGCGCACCTGACCGGCCTCCTCCAGCGCGCTGAACACCCGGTAGGCGCCGGCGAAACCCCCGGTCACCTCCTCGTTCGCGACGCTGCCCCGGGTGACCACCCCGTACCGGTCGAGCAGCACCTCGGCGCGTGCCGCGGCCAGCACCGTCGGCTCGGTCTCGACCGCCGGCAGCAGCGCCCATCGTCCGGACGCCTCGGGCGGGCCGGACGCCCGGGGCAGCGGTCCGCGGGGCAGCGGACGGCGTCCGAACCGGCCTCGCGCGGGCGTCGGCCGGGACTTCAGGCTGGCCCGGCCACCGCTCAGCAGCGCCCGCAGCGGCGCCAGGGTGTCGTTGCTGAGGTGGCCCGCCCAGACCAGCTGCCACAGCGCCTCGCTGAGTTCGGCGTCGGTGGCCTCGACACGTTCGCCGAGGGTGCGGAACAAGTAGCTGCCGCCACCGGTCAACGCCTCCAGGACGCGTCCGGCGAGCTCGCTGGGCACTTCGCCCGGCGGATGCAGGGTCAGCGGCGCCATCTCGGCCGGGTGCAGGCTGACCCAGCCGTCCGTGCCGGCCAGGGCACCTGCTCCTTGCCAGACCACCTCGCCGGCGGCGAGCAGTTCGTCGAGCATCGCCGGACGGTAGTCCCGCACCCGGGCCGGCAGCACCAATGACTCCAGTGAGCTGGCCGGCACCGGGTAGCCGGCCAACTGCTCGACCGCGGACAAGACGCCCGCGGTTCCGGTCAGCGGCGTCCGGAGACCCTGCCACTGGGTAAGGAAGCGGGCGAACTGTCGAGGTGGGACGGGCTCGACGGCGTTGCGCAGTGCGGCCAGTGAGCGGCGCCTGAGCACGCGGAGCACCCCGGGGTCGCAGTAACTGAGACCGCCTCCACCTCGCGGGGTCTCGACAAGCTCGACCAACGGAGGCTCGACAAGCTCGATCAGCGGAGGCTCGGCCGACGGCGGCAACCAACCCGGCGGTCGCAGATCGCCCTCGACCAGACGTCCGTCGGCGACCAGCCGGCGCAGCACGCCGTGCACCACGACCGGTCCGAGACCGAGCCAGGCGGCCACGTCGGCGGCCAGGAACGGGGCATGCCCACGGGCCCAGCGCAGCACCAGATCACCCAGCGGATCCGGCACCGGCGCACGATGCACCTCGGGCACTCCCACCGGCACGCTGACGCCCAGCGCGTCGATCAGCCGTCCGGCATCTTCCACAGCGGCCCACCGGGTACCGCCGCCGATGCGCACCTCGATCACCCGGCGTTGCTCGGTCAGCGCGATCAGCCACTCGGGCACCCGCTCGGGTTCGGCACTGCGGGCACGCAGCGCGGGCAGGTCGAGCGGACCGAGAATCCGGATCAGATCGGCCAGGTCCTCCAGATCGCGGGCGCGGCGAGTCTCGACCAGATGCTGCAGTTCGGACTCGGTCCGGGTCAGCGATTCGGGGTCGAGCAGGTCGGCCAGCGCCAGACCGTCGGAGGTGCCCAACAGGTCGGCGAGCAGCGCCGGGTCGAGGGTGAGCGCCGCCGCGCGCTTCTCGGCCAGCGGCGAGTCACCCTCGTAGAGGAACTGCGCGACGTAGCCGAACAGCAACGAACCGGCGAACGGCGACGGCCTCGGCGTGGTCACCTCGACGGTGCGCACCTGTCGGGCGGCGATCGCCCGCATCAGCTCGACCAGCGCCGGCACGTCGAAGACGTCCTGGACGCATTCCCGCACCGCCTCGAGCACGATCGGGAAGCTCGGATACTGCGCGGCCACCTCGAGCAGCTGCGAGGCCCGCTGACGCTGCTGCCACAAGGCCTGACGCTTGTCCGGACGACGCCGCGGCAGCAGCAGCGCCCGGCCCGCGCACTCCCGGAAGCGGCTGGCGAACAACGCCGACGAACCGATCTGCTCGGTGACCAGGCCGGAGACCTCGTCGGGATCGAGCACGATCGCGTCCACCAGGTCGGGAACCGGGTTCCCTTCCTCGGCCCAGCCCACATCGGGCAGCCGCAGCACGATGCCGTCGTCGCCGTGCATGGCCTGGACGTCGACGCTGTGCGATTCCCGCAGCCGGGCCGCGATGGCCAGCGCCCATGGCGCGTGCACCCCGGCGCCGAAGGGTGAATGGATCACCACCCGCCAGTCGCCGAGTTCGTCGCGGAATCGCTCCACCACGATCGTGGTGTCGCTGGGCAGTTGCGGGATCACCTCGCGCTGCTCGGTCAGATAGCCGATCAGGTTGTCGGCCGCCCAGGCGTCCAGGCCGGCCGCCGTGGCTCGCTGCCGGGCCGCCTCGGGGGAGAGGCCACCGAGCTCGCGGACGAACGCGCCCAGCGCCTTGCCCAGCTCGGCGGGCCGACCCAGCGTGTCGCCCTTCCAGAACGGTAGTCGTCCGGGTTCGCCGGGCGCGGGGCTGACCAGCACCTGGTCGTGGGTGATGTCCTCGATCCGCCAGGTGGAGGTGCCCAAGGTGATCACGTCGCCGACGCGGGACTCGTAGACCATCTCTTCGTCGAGTTCGCCGACCCGGCGTCCGACCCCTTCGCCGAGCACGAACACGCCGAACATGCCGCGATCGGGAATGGTGCCGCCCGAGGTGACGGCCAGTCGTTGCGCGCCGCGGCGTCCGGTCAGGGTGTCGGTGGTGCGGTCCCAGACCAGCCGTGGCCGCAGTTCGGCGAACGCCTCGGACGGGTAGCGTCCGGCCAGCATGTCGAGCACCGATTCGAGCACCGGACGGGTCAGCCCGCTGAACGGCGCGGCGCGCCGGACCAGGGCCTCCAGGTCGGGCACCGTGATCGAATCGAGCGCGCAGATCGCGACGATCTGCTGGGCCAGCACGTCCAGCGGATTGGACGGCACCCGCAACTCCTCGATGGCGCCGGCCCGCATCCGTTCGGTGATCACCGCGGTCTGCACCAGGTCGCCGCGGAACTTCGGGAACAGCACGCCGCGGGAGACCGCACCCACTTGGTGGCCGGCACGGCCGACCCGTTGCAGCCCGGACGCCACCGACGGCGGCGCCTCGACCTGCACCACCAGGTCGACCGCACCCATGTCGATGCCGAGTTCCAGCGACGAGGTGGCCACCACGGCGGGCAGCCGCCCGGCCTTCAGGTCGTCCTCGGTCTGGGCGCGCTGTTCCTTGCTGACCGAGCCGTGGTGGGCGCGGGCCAGCAGTGGCGGGGCGCCGTGGGACTGGCCGGACTGGGCCATGATCTCCGCCGGCGCCCGAGTCCGCTGGTCGAGCTTGTCGAGACCCAGCGAGGATCGCTCTGCCCAGATCTCGTTCAACCGGGCGGTCAGCCGCTCGGCCAGCCGGCGCGAGTTGGCGAACACCAGGGTCGAACGATGCGCGGCGATCAGGTCGACGATCTTCTCTTCGACGTGCGGCCAGATCGAGGTGCGCCGCGGATCACCCGCCGCCGGGCCGGAGAGGTCGTCGGTGACCTCGCCGAGCGCGCCCAGGTCGGGCACCGGAACGACGACCGACAGCTCCCAGGACTTCTCGCTGGGCGGGTTGACGATGCTGACCGGACGCCCACCGGCCAGGAACCGGCCCACCTCCTCGATCGGACGCACCGTCGCCGACAGCCCGATGCGCTGCGCCGGGCGTTCCAGCAGGGCGTCCAGGCGTTCCAGGGACAGCGCCAGATGGGCGCCGCGCTTGCCGCCGGCCAGGGCGTGGATCTCGTCGACGATCACGGTCTGGATATTGCTGAGGGTCTCGCGGGCGGCCGAGGTGAGCAGCAGGAACAGCGACTCCGGGGTGGTGATCAGAATGTCGGACGGCTCGCGCGCGAAGCTGCGGCGCTGGTCGGCGGGGGTGTCGCCGGAGCGCACCGCGACCGTGATCACCGGCGGTTCGACCCCCATCCGGACGGCCTCGTGGCCGATCCCGACCAGCGGCGAGCGCAGGTTGCGTTCCACGTCGACGGCCAGCGCCTTCAGCGGCGACACGTACAGCACGCGGCAGCGTTTCAGCTTCTCAGGGGTCGGTTCGGTGGCCAGCCGATCGAGCGCCCAGAGGAATGCCGACAGCGTCTTACCCGATCCGGTGGGCGCGACCACCAGGGTGTGCTGACCGGAACTGATCGATTCCCAGGCCCCCGCCTGGGCCGCGGTGGGCGCGGAGAAGCTGCTCCGGAACCAGCTCGCGGTGGCCGGGGAGAACCGATCGAGAACGTCGTCTGCCATGACGCGACCACAATGCCACGCCGCACTGACACAAACTCTCGCCCGCAGATTCTGTCGGAGGCACTTCTTACGATCTGCGTCATGAGTCGCGGAAGTCAGACCAAGAGGGCCACCCGAGCCAAGGAACGGGCCCGGCAGCGGGCGCGTGAGAAGCAGCAGCCGCCACGGCCCAATGGGCCGGCCAGCCCGTTCACGGCGGAGGCCGACAGGTTCTTCGACAGTGCCTTCCATCGGCCCCGACAACCGGATCCGCGTCCGCGGGGGACGACCGAGATCTTGGCGGATGCCCGCGCCGGCAGGCCGATGCTGCCGATCCTGACCGAGGCGCGGTCCGTCGAACCGGCCAAGTTCTATGCCGACGCCGAACCGGTCCTGGTGGGCTGGGTGCGCGAGCTGTACGGCAGCGGCTGGCAGCCAACGGAGCTGATCCGCATCGCGCGGACGCGGGCGAAGGCTGCCGGTGCTGACCTGGTCCGCTTCGCTGTCGCGGCCGAGCGAGCCTCGCGGCACGACCCGACGCTGGACGATCCGCAGTGGATCCGGCAGTGGACCGCTGCAGGTTTGCCCCGGCAGCTGCCGGGCCATGGCTGGGCGATGACCTGGGCCAGGCGGGTGCCCGACGATGCCCTGGTGAGCGTCCTCAGGCTCGCGGCGGTCCTGGGCCGGCTTCCCGACTTGGAACAGCTTCTGGCTCCGCCGCCCGGCGTTCGCGTCCGACGTCCGTTGGTCGGCCGGTCCGCCTCCGCCGCGAGCGCCAATCCGATCCTCGAGCGTGTCCGTGCGCTGCTGGCGAAGGCGGAGTCGACTGAGCACGAGTCCGAGGCGATGGCGTTCACCGCGAAAGCCCAGCAACTGATGACCAAACACGCCATCGAGCAAGCGATGGTTGATGAGGGCGGCGCAGCCGAGAATTCTCCGGGGATGATTCGGGTTCCACTCGACCCGCCCTACGCCGACGCCAAGGCGCTGTTGCTGCAGACGATCGCCGAGAACACCCGCTGCCGAGCCCTCTTCCTAGCCGAACTGGCGCTGTCCCACGTGATCGGCTACAGCGACGACCTGGAGGCGGTCGAACTGCTGTTCACCTCGCTGCTTGTGCAGGCCCAACGTGCGTTGGCTGAGGCGAGTGCGACGGCTCCAGCGGGGGCGCGCACCCGGTCCCAGGCGTTCCGCTCCGCCTTCCTGCTCGGCTTCACCGGACGGATCGGGGAACGACTGGAGGAGGTCCGCAGGCTTGCCTACGCGGGCACCGACGCGCAGGGATTCCTGCCCGTGCTGCGTTCGCGGGACACCCGCATCGACGAGTTCATGGCCGACCGGTTCGCACGCACCACCTCCGAACGGGTCCGTGGTGGCTACGACTCCGCCGGCTACGCGAGCGGCCGGATGGCCGGCGATGCGGCGGCCCTCGCCTCGGGCGACCTGACGGCCGAGTAGCGCTCGGACTGTGCTGATCGCCGGCTGTCACCCGCCCATGACAAGGTCTCAGCCCGGGAGGGGGGTGCTTGACGCCGAGAACCCCTAGCCAGCACGTTTGCCTGAGAACCCGCCAAGGAAGCAGGAGCCATGTCTGATACCGCCACCACCGGAAAGCTCAGACTCTGGCAGGCGATCGCCATCTCGGTCGGCTTCATGGCGCCGGTGCTGGCGATGTCGCTCAACGGCATCGGGGTGGCCGGCATGGTGGGCGCGAGCGTTCCGCTGGTGTTCGTCATCGCGTTCGCCGGCGTCGGCGCGGTCGCCTACGGCTTCGTCCGGCTCACTTCGTACTTCAACCATGCCGGCTCGATCTACGGCCTGGTCGGCATCACCGTCGGACCGCGCGCCGGCTTCTTCGGCGGCTGGTCGCTGCTCGGCACCTACGTGTTCTTCGCCGCCTGCACGATGGCCTCCTGCGGAGTGTTCTTCGAAGCGTTCCTGCAACAGCTGGGCGTCACCGCGATGCCGAACTGGCTGATCGTGGCGCTGCTGGCCGCCGTCCTGGTGCTGGCGCTGAACCTCCGCGAGTCGACGGTCACGGCCAATGTGCTGCTGCTGATCGGCGGCATCGGCATCGCCGCGCTGCTGGCGCTGGCCGCGGTGATCTTCGGCCGGGCCGCGGCGGGCAGCGCACCGAACGGTCAGACGATCGACGTGGTCAGCACCTTCACCCCCGGCGACGTCCCGTTCGGAACCCTGATGGCGGCCTCGGTGTTCGCCTTCCTCTCGTGGGCCGGCTTCGAGTCCTGCTCGTCGCTGGGCGAAGAGACAGAGAACCCGCGCCGCAACATTCCGCGGGCGATCGCCGGCGCCGTGATCCTGGGCGGCCTGCTGTACGTGCTGATGATGTTCGCCCAGACCGTCGGCTTCGGCACCGACGCGGCCGGCATCGCGGCGTTCGCCGGATCGACCTCCAGCATCACCGACCTGGCCGCCATCTACGTCGGCGAATGGTTCGCGGTCGTCCTCGCGTTCTGCGCGTTGGCAGTGGCGCTGGCGTCCACCATCGGATCGACCGCGGCGGCCGGACGTCTGCTGTTCGCCCTCGCCCGGGACGGATTCGGGCCCAAGCAACTTGGCGTGCTGAGCAAGCACGGGGTGCCGGGCAACGCCGTGACCTGCGTGGTGGTGCTGTCGTTCGCGCTGTGCGCCGGGCTCGGCTTCGCCGGCGTCGCCGCCTTCGACGCCTACTACTGGTACGCGACGATCGCCGTGCTGTGCATGCTGGTCGCCTACTCGGTGGCCTCGGCGGGCGTCATCTACTTCACCCTCAAGGGCAACAACACCATCCCGAAGTGGGAGATCGCCATCCCGGTGCTCGGCATCGGCTACCTGCTCTACGTCTACAGCCAGCAGTTGGGCACCGAGTTCCCCTACACCCTCTTCCCGTGGATCGCCGGCGCCTGGTGCGTGATCGGCCTGCTGGTGATCTTCCTCGCACCGTCCATCGCCCAGCGAGTGGGCGCCCATCTCACCGAAGAGCTCGGTGAACCCGACGAGGCCGCGACAGCGGCCGGTAAGGAGTCCTGATGACCAGCGAACTCGGTTTCGTCGGAACCAACGATCTGGTCGGCATCACCCGCGGACGCGCAATGCCGTTGGCCCGGCTCGAAGATTCCCTGGACACCGGCTGCGGCTGGGTGCCGGCGAACCTGGGCATCGGGCCGTTCGGGCACATCGTCGCCGACGGTGCGGTGTTCGGCTCCACCGGTGATCTGCGGCTGATCCCCGACCCGGCGACCCGCACCCAGTTCCCACCCGGGCCGGACGGCCGGCCGGTCACCGTGATGCTGGGGGACACGGTCAACATCGACCTGACGCCCTGGGCCGCCTGTCCGCGCACCTTCCTGCGCACCGCGCTGGCCGACCTGGCCGCCGAGACCGGGCTGCACATCTACGGCGCCTTCGAACACGAGTTCATGCTGGTCACCGACGACGCGCCGCCGGCACCGTTCTCGCTGGACGCCCTGCTGGGCGGCGAACCGTGGGGTTCGGGCCTGGTGGCGGCGCTCACCAAGGCCGGCATCGAACCGGAGAACTGGCTGCCCGAGTACGGGGCGAACCAGTGGGAGGTGGTTATCCCACCGGCCCTCGACGTCGAGATCGCCGACCGTGCGGTGCTGCTGCGCGACCTGGTCCGGCACTACTCGAAACTGCACGACAAGCAGGCGTCCTTCTCACCACTGCTCGACCCGGACGGCTCCGGCAACGGCGTCCATCTGCATGTGTCGCTGCGCACCGGCGACGGTGTGCCGGCCACCTTCGACGCCTCCCGGCCGGGACGGATGTCCGAGGTCGCCGGCCAGTTCGCCGCCGGCATCCTGCGACACTGCCGGGCGATCACGGCGCTGACCGCGTCCAGCGTGGTCTCGTACCAGCGGCTCACCCCGCATCGCTGGTCGGCCGGACACGCCTTCCTCGGCGAGCAGAACCGTGAGGCAATGCTGCGGATCTGCCCGCTGGTCGAGGTCGAGGGCAAGAACCGTGCCGCGCAGTACAACATCGAGTACCGCGCCGGCGACGCCACCAGCAACCCGTGGCTCTACCTCGGCTGCATCGTCCGGGCCGGCCTGGAGGGCATCCGGAACAAGCTGCCGGCACCGCGGGTGCTCGACGTCGAGGTGGACGCCCTGACGCCCGACGAACGTGAGGCGGCCGGCGTCCGGACGTTGCCGGCGTCGCTGACCGAGGCCTTGGACGCGCTGCTGGCCGACGAGGTGGTCACGGGCTGGTTCGACCGCGAGATGCTGGACACCTTCCTGGCCATCAAGCGCGAGGAGATCGCCCGGGCCAAGGGACGCTCGGAGGCCGACATCTGCGCCGACTACCGCGATGTCTACTGACATCTCTGCTGGTCGAGCCTGTCGAGACCTGATCGACGCGGTCGAACTGATCGACCACCACTGCCACGGGGTGATCACCGGCCATCCCACGGCCGCCGTCTTCGACGACCTGATGACCGAGTCACCGTGGCCGGCCCCGGCGGGAACCTCGGGCTGGGACTCCCAGGTGGGGTTGGCGATCCGTCGTCGGTGCGCACCGGCGCTCGACCTGTCACCCGACCGCAGTCCGGCCGACTACCTGGCGCGGCGCGCCGAGCTGGGGGCCGGCGAGGTCAACCGGCGACTGCTGGGGGCAGCCCGCCTGCACACCCTGCTGCTGGACACGGGCTACCGCGGCGATGACATCCTCGACGTGCCGGGAATGGCGGAGGTCAGCGGTGCCGAGGCGCACGAGATCGTCCGGTTGGAGGCGGTCGCCGAACAGGTGGCGGCGGTGGTGGGTTCCGGGGCCGGCTATCCGGAGGCGTACCGGGCCGCGCTGGCCTCCGCGACCGCGGACGCGGTGGGGCTGAAGAGCATCGTCGCCTACCGGTACGGCCTGGATTTCGCGCCCGGACGGCCCAGCGAGGCTAAGGTGGCCGAACGGGCCGCGGCCTGGCTGGACGAGATCGCCCGCACCGGCGTCGTCCGGCTCACCGACCCGGTGCTCTTGCGGTTCGGCATCTGGTGCGGCGTCGACCTGGCGCTGCCGCTGCAATTCCATGTCGGCTACGGGGACGCCGACGTCGACCTGGTTCGCTGCAACCCGTTGCTGATGTCCGCCTGGTTGAAGGCGACCCGCGAGTCGGGAACGTCGGTGATGCTGCTGCACTGCTACCCGTACCACCGCGAGGCCGGCTACCTGGCCCAGGTGTATCCGCACGTCTACTGCGACGTCGGGCTGGCGATCAACTACACGGGGGCGCGCTCGGCAGCGGTGATCGCCGAATCGCTGGAGCTCACCCCGTTCCACAAGGCGCTGTTCTCCACCGACACCTTCGGGCTGCCCGAGCTCTACTACGTCGGGGCGCAGCTGTTCCGTCAAGGTCTCGCTGAGACCCTGGCCGAGTGGATCGACCGTGGTCATGCCTCAGTCGCGGACGCCGTCCGGATCGCCGAGTTGATCGGCAACGGCAACGCCCGGCGGGTGTACCAACTCGGTTGAGGGCCCGGGTCTCGACAAGCTCGGGCAACGGGACGAACTCGACCAACGGCAAAGCGGGGTGAGTCCGACCGCGATCGGACTCACCCCGCTCAGCTGTCAGCGGTGCTGGTGCTTTCCGCGGATCTTGCCGTACCAGTTCAAGCCGAAGCCGAACTTGTAGACGTTGCCGCGAGAGTCGACGTAGGGCTTCATGTCCTCGCCGACGTCCTCTTTCTGCTTCTCCACCGCGTTCATGTTCTTCGGGCTGGTCAGCGGCAGGCGCCCCTGCGGGTTGTGCTGGCCCAGAGCGGTCTCGATGAACACCCGGTCGTTGATCGAGTAGCCGACCAGGATCGCGTCCACCTTCTTCTCGAACTCCTTCGGGATGAAGCTGCTCTTGGCCTTGACCGAGACGATGACCGGAATGTTCTTCCCGGTGCGGCGCTCGACCTGCTTCACGGCCTTGACCGTGCGGTTGAGTGCCTTCAGGTCGAACTCGTTGCCGATCTTGGAGGTGGCGCCGAAGTAGGACCGGTTCTCCTGGCGACCGTTGTCCAGGATGTCGCCCGCGATCGACTTCTTGCGCACGTTCGGACCGGTGGCGGTGTAGGGCTTCCACTGCAGCGACAACGGGTAGTAGGTGTTATCGGGATTCCGTCCGGCGCCGGTGAAGTTGTCGCCGTTGTCCGGGCTGCGCATCGCATGCAGAACAAGATCGACGTTCTTGAGGTCGGGCATGATGTAGTCGACCACATCGCCATTCGAGTTCTTCACCGGGGTATCGGTGAGCACCTTCTTGAAGTAGTTCTTGGCCAGGTCGGCATCGAGCGTCGGCCCCACTCGGTCGACGGTGGCCTGCGAGAAGACGCTCGGGAAACCGTGCCCGATCGAGCTCGGAATGTAGACGGTCTTGTTCTTGAACTGCCGCAGCGATGCCTGCCGAATCGTCCGGTGGGAGTTCTTCAGCATGACCACCGAGTCGAACTGTCCGTCGATGCCGGCCTGCACCTTGTCGGCGCTCGCCACGATCTTCTGCGACGTGGCCAGGTCGAGGTAGGGGTTCTCGAACAGGCCCGGGTACATCAGCATGCGCAGAATGCGCTCGCCGGACTGGCGGAACCGGGTGTCGGCGTCGATGCTGTTCTTGCCGGCCTTGAAATCGTCCTGCCACATCTGGTGGGCGGCCAGTACCGGCAGCTTCTTGTTGTTGCCGCCATACATGTCAACGCCCGCCTTCAACACGGCGTAGTGCCGCTCTTCGACGGACGCCTTCTCCATGCCCCAGGCCATTCCGAAGATGGAGTTCGGGTCGGTGTAGCCCGTGGTGACACCCCAGTCGGTGCAGATGACGCCGTCGTAGCCGCTGTTGCGCAGGCCGCCGATCTTGACCTTGTCGTAGGCGGAGCCGACCCGGTTGCCGGTGAGCGGCTTGCCGTTGCCGGCGATCGCGATCGAGTACGAGCTCATCACCGCGGTCGCGTTCTTGGCCGCCATGAAGGGCTTGGTGTGTTCGGCGTAGTTGTTGCCCGGGTAGACGGCGTACTTGCCGGCATTCAGGTGCGACTCACGACCGCCCTCACCAGCACCGTCGCCGGGCCAGTGCTTGATCATCGTGTTGATCGAGTCCGAACCCCAGCCGGTTGAGCGTCCGCGCTTGTCGTAGGTGTTCTGCGAACCGTCGACGTAGGCCTTGGCCATCGTCTTGGCCAGCTCGACGTTCTCACCGAAGGTGCCGTCGTTGCGCAGCCAACGCGGCTCGGTGGCCAGATCGATCTGCGGACCGAGTGCGGTGGTGATTCCCATCGCCCGGTACTCGGCCGACGAGATCTTGGCGAAGTTCAGCATGGTCTTCTCAGAGAACGTCGCGGCTAGGCCGATGTTCGAGGGCCAGCGCGAAATATCATCGCCCTCGGCGTTGTAGGCCGAGTCCTGGGCCGCGGTGGAACGCGGGTCGGAAGAGAAGTTCACCGGAATGTAGGGCAGCCCGGACGCCGCCTGCTTCTCGGCGAAGGCCTGCATCGCATTCACCCAGGTGACGTTGGCCGTGACATCGTTCGGGCCGGCGTTCAACACATTGCGAAGCTGGTCCTCCTTGATGTATTTCCGCTGCGCGTCGGTGAGACCGTCCTGCGGGTTGCGCTCGTGTGAACTGAATAGCATCAGGCCGGCGATCTGCTCGATGGTCACCTCTTGGGCCAGGGCCTTCGCCCGCTCGTCGACCGATTTGCGCCAGTCTTCCCAGGTGTCCAGCTTGCCGTTGGCGTTCATGTCCTTGAAGGCCAGGGTGGTCTTCCCCGACTTGATCTTCAGCAGCTTGACCGGCCCGCCGGCGATGTAGCTCAGAGTGGCGCCACCATTGGGGTTGGTGACCACGGTGAAGGAGGTGGTTCCGTCGGTGACCGTCTTCTCGGTCGGGCCTTGGCCGTACGGATCGGCTTGCGCCGCCGGTGGGGCCAATAATGTGCAGGTGAGCACGCCGCCAACAATGGCGGCCAGGGTTGGGGTGGTTCGCAATGCGACTCCTTCGATCAGTCCAAGCCCGGGGGTATGGATCGAACCGCTCCGGCGCTGGAATGGGGGGCTATCGCCCGGCGTCGTTGCTCAGGCGATCCGCCATACTTGCACAGGACTAGGCTGGCGCACAGGCGGTTCTCAGAAGTTGTTCAGCCGAATAAATGCTGGAGCCTTTCGTCGGCGACGGAAATCGACTTCAGCGGCTGTAGGTGTACCGGGAACCCAACAACCAGATCACCACGGCCAGCACCACCGTTGCGGCCAGTTGTGCCGGATACAGCCAACCCACCGGCACGCTCGCCGGCAGCGACACCACGGCGGACGCCGCGCCGAGCAGGGTGACCAGTGGAATGGCCACTCGCAGCACCTGCAGGGTGACGGCGTAGCCACCGTCCCGCTTGCCGAGTCGCTGCAGCAGCGCGGTGCACAGGCAGTAGACGAAACCGAGCACCGCCAGCCGCAGTCCGACGTCCGCCAGCAGGCTGATCAGGGCGAGTGGCGAGATGAATTGGACGAGTTCCAGCACCAGCGCGGTGATCGCCAGATTGCGGGCCCAGACGAACCACTTGCTCAGATCGATGAGTTGGTTCATGCCGATCGCAGCCAGGGCCCAACCGATCAGGTCGAGCGACAACAGCAGCGAACCGAGGCGGATCTCGACCAGCACCAGGACCAAGCCGATGGCGGCAAGACGAAGCGGCGGCATGCCGTAAGGGTAGCCGGGTGACCGGGGGCTCGGGGAAATGCCGACCTCAATGCCATGGCTTGACCAGAGTGCAACTGTCCGATATTTGTTTGCTACGCGCGGGGGGCGCGTGCTGATTCAGGGGGGGAATCGTGTCCACGGACGATCTATTTGACGTGCCTGCACAGGCGCCGGCGGCAGCTGCGAATCCGAGTGCGGACGGACCGCGACGGCGACGACGAAATCGATTTCGACTGGCGGCCGTCGCCGTCCTGGCCCTGATGCTGTCGCTGGTTGCGCCGGGGGTGAGCCATGCCGGTGGTGTCTGGCAGGGCACGTACGGCGCGGGCCAGAACGCTCCGAGCTACAACGATGGCATCGCCCGTTGGTGGTACTCCTGTGTGCCCGACCAAGCCGTGTTCAAGGTCACCAGGGCTTCCATCTATGTGTGGTCGAAGGGCAAGGACAGGGTCAAGGGGGCCGAGTTCAAGTACCGACTGGTGGCGCGGGGCACCGACGGCCAGATTCAATGGTGGTCGAACTGGTCGAAGACGGCGAAGTACAAGACCAAGAAGAACAAGAAGTTCAAGGGGTGGCTGAACGCCACAGGCCTCGGACAGTCGTTCAGTTCGGCCTCGTCGTGGGATATGGAGATCAACCTCAAGTACCCGCGTTCGCTACGCAAGGCGTACAGCAAGAAATACCGGGTGCACGTCCCGAGCCCGCAATGCGGTCCGTTGGCGAACGATTGAGTGGCGTCATGAACCGAATCCGAACCCGGCGGCCGATGCAATGGAGCCGTTGGCTCGCCGTCGCACTGCTGCTGCTTGCGACCACACCGGCGCAGCTGCCCGCGCACGCGACCACCAGCGGCGCCAACGGAATGCTGCTGGTGCACATCTCGCGCGGGGGGCTGGGGCTGACTCCCGTCACAGGCGGTCCGGTGACCCGGATCACCACCGACTACACCCACGATGCACGCATGGCCCCGGACGGTGCTTCCGTCGCTTACCTGGCACGCTCGGCGAAGTCCAACTCCGAGGACGTGCGTGTGCACCGGGCCGACGGCAGCGATGCGCAGGTGACGAGCATCGCGAACGGAGCCGTCCAGGAGCTGACCTGGTCGCCGGACGGGAAGCGACTGGCCTTCCTCGTGCGCGAGCTCGATGGACACCAAGTCACTGGCGTCAAGTCGATCTACACCGTCCCCGTCTCAGGCGGGACGGCGACGTCGATCATGACCACGGCGAGCAGCGACTGGCCGGGCTGGGAGCCCAGCCTCGATTGGCATCCCAGTCGTGACTTGATCGCGTTCACCTTCGGCAGGGACATCTGGACCATGGACTCGTCCGGCAAGCAGCTGTCGCAGTGGACGCGCAACTGCGCCTATCCACGGGGGCTCGACACCACCTACCGCGGCGACCTCAATGAGTGCCGGGGCCAGTCGCCGAATAGCTACGCGGGGCAGAAGGTTCGTTGGCAGCCGACGGGCGATCGGCTGGCGGTGTCGATCTACGACTGCAACGAGGATGCGCCCTGCTCATGGTCCCTGGGCAGCCTGCAGCTCGGATCGGCGAAACCCACGAAGGTGGCGGCGTGGCCACCTGTCACCAGCGACCAGATCGTCGGCAATCGCCCGGTCGTACCGGCGCCGGACGGCAACTCCTATGCGTTCTCCGACGGGCTGAACGTGGCCCTGATCAGCCTGAAGGGTGCGATTGAGACCACCAGCGTCCACGGTCCGCTCTACGACTGGCAGGCCTGTGGCCCCAAGGGATGCCCCGTGTTCAAGGCCGTGGGCAAGCCCACCTCGATCACCGTGGTCAGTACGCTGAGCGGGCACTGCACCCCGAGCGGATGCGTCGCGGACAATCTGGTGGCCACAGGCCGATTGACACCGGCGCTCACCAAGCCCCCGGTTGCCGTTCGCTTGGAAGTCTTCAAGGGCGCCTCGTGGTCGGTGGTCGCGGTGCGGTCGGCGTCACTGAGCAAGACGGGCAACTACCGCAGCGAGTTCACGATTCCGCGCGGCGCCACCAAGTGCCGGATCACGGCTTCGTTCAGCGGAGATGACACCTACAGTTCGAGCAGCGTGACCAAGGCCTATCTGTGCTGAGCCCATCGGTCACCTGCCCCCCGGCTGTGGGAGGTGCCGCCGGACATCCGGCTTCGCCGATGGCCCCGCTACGACGGGGCTCACCCAGGGCCCTTCGTCCGAGGGCAGGACGATGCCGCCTTCGAGGAACGTGTAGCGGCCGGCCAGCACCTTCTTGGCTGCGTCATCGTCGGCGTCGTCGGTGTTCTCCCACAGGGCCGTGAACAGCGCGCCGATCCGCACCCGGGCCTGCTGGCAGAACAGGTCGGCGAGCTCGACGCCCTCGGGGTGTTCAGCCCGTTCGGCCTTGGCCCGCAGGCAGGCCGCGGTCATCGCGAACAGCTCGGCGCCGATGTCGACCACTCGGCCCAGGAATGCCTGCTTGCGCTCCATAGCCCCTTGCCAGCGGCCCATGCCGTAGAAGATCGAACGGGCCAGCTTGCGAGTGGTGCGTTCGAGGTAGCGGACATGAGCGGCCAGCGGACCGAACTCGGCGAACGAGGTCGGCACCGCGCCCTTGCCGGCGACCAGGGTGGGCAGCCAGGTGGCGTAGAAGGCGCCCGCCTTCGCCACCGCCTTGATCTTGTCCTCGCGGGAGGCCTCGGGGTCGATGATGTCGCCGGCGACGGCCAAGTGGGCGTCGACCGCCTCGCGGGCGATCAGCAGATGCATGATCTCGGTCGAGCCCTCGAAGATCCGCATGATCCGCAGATCACGCAGCACCTGTTCCGCCTCGATGCCGCGTTCTCCGCGGGCCCGCTGCGAGGCGGCGGTCTCGAAACCGCGTCCGCCGCGGATCTGGACCAGTTCGTCGGCGATCGTCCAGGCCTGCTCGGACGCGTACAGCTTGAGCAGCGCCGCCTCGATCCGGATGTCGTTGGCGTCGTCGTCGGCCAGCAGGCAGGACAGATCGAGCATCGCCTCCAGGGCGTAGGCGGTCGCGGCGATGTGGCTGATCTTCGTCGCCAACGCCTCGTGCCGTCCGACCGGACGCCCCCACTGCACCCGCTCGGCCGGCCAGCCACGGGCTACGTTCAGGCACCACTTAGCCGCGGTCACGCACAGCGCCGGCAGCGAGAGACGTCCGGTGTTCAGCGTGGTCAGCGCGATCTTCAGGCCGCGCCCCTCCCCGCCCAGCACGTTCTCGGCCGGAACGAAGACGTCATGGAACCGGGTGACCGAGTTCTCGATGCCGCGCAGCCCCATGAACGCGTTGCGGTTCTCCACGGTGATGCCGGGGGAATCGGCCTCGACGACGAACGCGGTGATGCCGCCGCGGCGTCCCTCACCGGCGGGCACTCGTGCCATCACCACCAGCAGGCTGGCGATGGTGCCGTTGGTGGCCCACAGCTTCACGCCGTTGAGTAGGTAGCCGCCGTCGACCGGGGTGGCCGAGCAGGCCAGCCGGGCCGGGTCCGAACCCACGTCGGGCTCGGTGAGCAGGAAGGCCGACACCTCGCCGCCGGCCACCCGGGGCAGGAACCGTTGCTTCTGCTCCTCGGAGCCGAACATCTTCACCGGCTGCGGGACGCCGATCGACTGGTGGGCGCTGAGCAGGGTGCCGAGCGAGGAGTGTGCCGAGCCGGCCAGCGTCAGCGCCTTGCAGTAGTACAGGTGCGACAAGCCGAGTCCGCCGTACTGGGTGGGCAGCTTCATGCCGAACGCGCCCAGCTCGGCCAGGCCGGTGAACACCTCGTCGGGGATCGACGCCTCGGCCTCGATGGCGGCGCCGTCCACGCCCTCGATGAAGACTCGCAGCCGCTCCAGGAAGGCCTCGCCGGCGGCTACCTGTTCGGGGCTGTTGGTCGGCCACGGGTCGACCAGGTCGAGCCGGAGCCTGCCGAGGAAGAGTTCCTTGCCGAAGCTCGGCTTGATCCATTCGGATTCCCGGGCGGCCTCCGCAACCTTGCGGGCCTCGCGCTCGGTGGGTCCGCTCTGAGTGGGGGACATAGGCACCTCCTGCTGCTGTACACCGACGGTACTCCGCGGCTGGCCGTGCCGGGACCGGTTGGGTGAGGATGGCTCCCATGACTGAAAGCGAAACCCTTGTCGTCCGCTCCGACGAGCCTGGACGGCTACCGCCGACAGCACCCACCAGGATCGCCGGGGTGGACTTGCCGCTGGGTGTCCTGGTGACGGCCGATCCGGGATTCTCCGACGATCCGGCCGCGCCGACGCAGCGGGCCTGGATGTCGGCCGGCCAGTTGGACGATCCGACCGCGCTGTGGTGGCGGCTGGCCCGGGTGTTTCCGGAGACGGGCCTGTGGCCGCTGGTGGTTCAGTCGCTCGATGACCCGCGCAACCCGGGGCGTCCGTGGAGCGACGGCGAGTTCTCCGACCCGATCGAGCCGGTCCGCTCCGCGGAGGAATTCTTCGCCGAGGTGCTGCCGGGTGAGCAGGCGCCGTCCGACCCTGAGCTGGAGGGTCTGGAATGGCGGTATCCGGCGGGCTTCCCCGGCATGGCGGCGACGCTACGCAGCGACTCCGAGACGGTGCAGGTGCCCCGGTTGACGTTGCCGTCCGGCGGGATCCTGCTGGTGCCGACCACCCGGCCCTCCGACGTGTTGTCGCGGCTGGGTTGGCTGGGTGCCACCAACCACCACTCGCCCGCCGACCTGACGGTCGTGCTGCGGTCCTGGGAGGACCGGTTCGGCACCGTGCCGGTGCTGCTCGGTTTCGACGTGCTGGGTGTGGCCAACGAAGCGGTTCCGACTTCGGGTGACGACCTCGATCGGCTGGTCGCCGAGCACTACGCCTTCTGCCCCGACAACGTCGACCAGGGCACCGACGACCTGGCCGAGTACGGCGAGCAGATCGCCGGCTCGCCGGCTTGGACGTTCTGGTGGGATTGAGTGCCGCTCACCCAGTCCAGTGCGGTGCGCAGCGCGACCGTGCGGGACGGCATGAACCAGTGGAAGAAGAACCAGCGGGCCAGCCAGGCCGGCCATCCGGTCAGCTGGACGCCGTACAGCTCGGTGGCTCCGCGACCCACACCGAGGCTCGCGCCCTGTCCCAGGCCCGGGAAGGTGAACGGCTTCGGCGCCCGGCCCTGGACGGCACGGACGACGTTCCCACCGATCCGCTGGCCGTGATAGATCGCCCACAGCGCGTTGGCCGGGCACGGGCCGTCACCGGAGGGATGCGGCACCGCCGCGACATCGCCGCCCGCCCAGATTCCGGGCGTCACCCGTAGCCAACGGTCGGTGACCAGCCGTCCGGACGCATCCCGCACGAACCGCTGCAGGCCGGGCAGCGCGACCGGGGTCTGCCCGACGGTGGAGATCACCGTCGTGGACGGCACGAAACCGGCCGCACCGAGATCGGCACCCTCGGCGGTGACCCGGCAGAGCCGGGCCCCTGGGAGGAACTCGACGCCGCAGGCCCGAGCCTGCGCCACCGCGTAGTCGGCGATCCGGGCGAACCGCGGACGCAGCATCGGCAGCGCCTGCGCACCGGAGTGAGCCAGGACGACGCGGGCCTCCGGTAGCCGCTGGGCGAGCGCCGCCGCGGCCTCCACGCCGGTGAACCCGCCGCCGGCGATTACCACGGTCTCCGGTTCGGTCAGCCCGGCCAAGTGCGCCCGGAGGGCGGCCAGGCCATCCGGATCCTTCAGCGACCAACCGTGCTCGGCCAGCCCCGGCACGGGTGCAGTGGCGTCCCGGCTGCCGACGCCGACCACCAGCTCGTGGTACGGCAGAGTGCGTGGCCCCTCAGCGGTCGTGATGTGCACCAGCCGCTCGTCGACGGCGACCGCGTCCACGGTGCCGGCGATGATCTCGACGCCGGGCAGCAGCCGGGTGAGCGGCACCCGAGCCCGTTCGGGACGGACGTGGCCGGTGATCACTTCGGCGGTCCACCCGTGGAAGGAGTGCTCGGGTGTCGCTGACACCAGCCGGACCCGGACGCCCTCGAGCGTTCCGGCCCGGACGGCTCGGGCGATCGCCCGCGCCGCCCAGACTCCCGTGTAGCCGCCGCCGGCCACCACGATCTCGGTGACCATCTCAGGCCGCCGCGACGAGGTCGGGCTCGGACAGTGGTTCCGGCCAGCTCACCGGACGGCCGAAGGACAACGGTTCAGCCAGCGTGAAGCCCAGGTGGGCGAAGCGCCGGGCGGCGTCCCGCATCCGGATCGCGTGGTCGACACTGGCCTCGCCCAGCGCGGATTCGGTGTGACCCGAGAAGGCCATCAGCATCGTTTCGCACAGGCAGGCGTAGGCGAGCCCACGCGGCAGCCCGATGTCGCCGCGGACGTCGATGCCCGGTATCGCCGCCACGCCGCCGTCGATGACCAGCACGTCCGGCCGCTCGGTGAGCAGCCGCGGGTCGGTGTTGCGGGGCTGGGTGTCGTCCAGCACGACCGCGCCGCGCTTGAGGTGCGTCGACCCGATCAGCGCATCTGCGGCCGAGGTGAGCAGCAGCACCAGATCGGCGTCACGGACGGCGTCCAGCGACGTGGCGGTGCGCACCTCGACGCCGGTGTCGTGCGGGGCCAGGCTCGCGGCCAGTGACGCCAGCCGCCGCTCGCCGCGGGCGATCAGGGTCAGCGTGGCACCGAGCGGCTCGTCGGCCAGCAGCCGCACCACGCACGAACCCACGCTGCCGGTGGCCCCGACGATCGCGATGTGCGAACCGGGCGCCGCGGGCAGCAGCCGGCGCAGCGCTTCGACGGTCAGGTAGGCGGTGAACGCATTCCCGGTGGTCATCGTGACACCCCGACGAGGACGCAGGAGCCGTCCGGCACCGGTCACCGGCGCGGTGAGGGCGCCCAGCCCGACGATCTCCGCGCCCAGCTCCTGCGCCCGGTCGATGCTCTGTTCCACCTTGTCGATCGCCCAGCGCCGGTCTTCGGTGAGCAGCTGGCGAGCGCCCACCGGCACGACCAGCATCCAGCCGTCCGGGCCGGCCTGCGGCGCGGTGTCACGCCGGCGAATGGTGGCCAGCAGCTGAGGCGGCACTGGCAGCCGGCGCAGTCCCCAGTCCCAGGCGGCCGAAGGGATGCGGCCCAGCGGACTCCAGACCCGGCCCATGTCGGCGGCCACATCGGCCCGGGGATGGGCCAGGAAGGCGAACTTCTTGGCCGGCTGGTCCGGCGAGGCCGGGGAGAGATCGACGCTCACGGCGGCTCCTGTCTCGAATGCTCGTGTGAGCATTCAGAGCGCGGGGGAGCCGGTGCTGATACCGGTTCGGCCGGTCCGCGCGCCGACTTCGATCAGGAGCGATCGTCCTCCGGTTCTGGTTCCGGTTCCGGTTCGACCTCGGGCTCTTCGGTGACGGCCGGCGCTTCCAGCGGCGGCACCGGCTCGGCCGCGCCCGGCACGACGTTGTCGAGATTGCCGCCCAGGAAGATCGACAGCCAGCGCGTCCGGGGGTCGGCGTCGAAGAAGATGCCCTTGCAGAACAGGGTCAGCGGCACGGCCAGAATGGCGCCCAGCGGGCCGATGATGATCGACCAGAAGACCAGCGAGATGAACGTGGTGGTGATGTTCAGGCCGACGGCGTCGCCGGTCACCTTGGGCTGGATCACCATCGATGCGATGAAGTTCACCACCAGGTAGGCGACGACCATGATCACCATGGTCTGCAGATCGCGGGCCAGCAGGGCCATCAGTGCCGGCGGCACCATGCCGATGATGAAGCCGATGTTGGGAATGTAGGCGGTGACGAAGGCCAGGATGCCCCAGGTGATCACCAGCGGGATCTGCAGCCAGGTCAGGATGCCCATGTTGATCGCGGCGACAGCGAGGCCGAAGATCGTGTTGACGATCCAGTACTTGCGCACCCGCCAGGAGAAGTCGAGCAGGGCGGCCGCCAGATTGGGCCGTACCCGAGCCAGCTTCGTGCCGCCCTCGCCGGTGTCGGTCAGGTCGATCGAGATGAACGCCACGAACAGGAACAGCGAGCCCAGGAAGGTCACCCAGAACCCCACCTGGCCCATCACCCCGGTGACATAACCGAGCAGCCGGGAGTAGTCGAAGGTGGTCACCCATTGGGTGATCGTCTCCTGACTCACTCCCCAGGCCATCAACTGGGCGGACGCCTGGCTGTACAGGGCGTTGAACCGGTCGGCGTAGGCCGGCATCGCGGCGACGAACTGGATCATCGCGACCGTCACGGCAAGCAGGATCGCGAACAGCACCAGGAAGACCACGAGCATGCCGATCAGTGCGCTCAGGAACTTCGGCACCCGGTGCGCGTTCAGCCACAAGACCAGCGGGCGAGCCGTGAGCACCAGCGTCATCGCCAGGAACACCGGCGCCACCACGTCGCGGATGAAGTAGACGCCGACGAGGCAGGCCACGATGGCGGCCCCGGCATAGAGCATCCGGATCCCCTCGGGCGTGCCGTGGGTTTCGGAGGTGGTCGCTGCGCTCACGGCTCGGAGTCTAGTGCTGAGACACCCGGGCTCCGCCAGGCACGGCCGGTTAGTGGCTACATGCCTGCGCGCCAGCCCGCGGTGTGCATCGGGGCGTCGTAGAGCTCGGTGAGTTCGTCGTCCAGCCGCATCACCGTCAGCGAGGCCCCGGCCATCTCCAATGAGGTGAAGAAATTGCCCACCTGGCTACGGGTGACGTTGATTCCCATGTCGGCCAGCCGGTTCGCCGCCCGGTTGTACATGATGTACTGCTCGCACAGCGGGGTGGCGCCGAGGCCATTGATGTAGAGCAGCACGTTCTCGCCGCGCTCCAGCTTCAGGTCGCCGACGGTGGCGTCGAGCAGGGTGTCGACGATGTCGTCTGCCTTCATCATCGGGACCCGCTTCACGCCCGGCTCGCCGTGCACACCGATGCCCAGCTCCATCTCGTCCTCGCCGAGCTCGAAGGACGGCTTGCCGACCGTCGGCACGGTGCACGGGGTGAGCGCCAGGCCCATGGTGGCCATCCAGTCGTTGGCCTTGGCGGCGATCCGGGTCACGTTCGCCAGGTCGTCGCCGCGGTCGGCGGCGGCGCCGGCCAGCTTGAAGGCGACGATCGCGCCGGCCACGCCGCGGCGTCCGGCCGTCCAGGTGGAGTCCTCCACGGCGACATCGTCGTTGATCACCACGGTGGTGACCGGAATGTCCTCCATGTCGGCCAGCTCGGCACCGGTTTCGAAGTTCAGGATGTCGCCGGTGTAGTTGAGGATCAGGTGCAGCACGCCGGCGCCGCCGTCCGCGGCCTGGGTGGCGGCGAGGATCTGGTCCGGAGTCGGCGAGCTGAAGAAGGCGCCGGGCGCCGCGGCGCTCAGCATGCCCTTGCCGACGTAGCCGCCGCCGAGCGGTTCGTGGCCGCTGCCGCCACCTGAGATGACGCCGACCTTGCCTTGGACGGCGCCGCCGGCCCGGCACACGTAGAGCGGGTCCTCATGGACCTCGACGATGTTCGCGTAGGCGGCGGCGAAGCCGCGGTTCATCTCGTCCAGCACGGTCGCCGGGTCGTTGATGATCTTCTTCATGACTTCTCCCTTTGGACTGCCGGCGGCCTCGTCGCCACCGGTCGGCGGATCAGATCAGTAGCTGAATCGGGTGCGCGATCAGCGTGGCCAGGGCCTGCAGGTACTGCGCGCCCAGGGCGCCGTCGATGGCGCGATGGTCGAACGACGCGGTGATCCGGCAGGTGGTGGCGACACTCAGCTGACCCGACTCGTCCACCCACGGCCGGGGCTTGGCGGTGCCGATGGCCAGGATGGTGCTCTGCGGCGGGTTCAGGATCGCGGCGAAGTCGTCGATGCCGAACATGCCCAGATTGCTGACGGTCAGCGACCCGCCCTCGAGCTCGCGCTGCTGCAGCCGGCCCTCGCCGGCGCGGGCCGCGAGGTCGGAGATCGCGGCAGCGAGCGCGGTGATGCCCAGCTGCTCGACGCCACGGATGACCGGGGTGACCAGCCCGCGCTCGCTGGCCACCGCCACCGCGACGTCACTGCCGGCGTACTGCAGCATCTCGTCGTCGCTCCAGCTGACGTTCGCCTCGGGCACCCGCTGGAGGGCGAGTCCGGCCGCCTTCACCAACAGGTCGTTGACCGACACCCGCCGCTCGGCGGCGGCGTTCACCTCGGCGCGCAGCGCCAGCAGTGGACCCAGATCGAGTTCACGGGTCAGGTAGAAGTGCGGTGCGTTCTGCTTGGACGCCTGCAGCCGGTTGGCGATCGCCCGCCGCAGCCGGGTGTGCGGAATCCGGGTGACTTCGGCGGTCGGCGCCGGAGCGGTGGGCGTGGGGGCGGGGACGGCCGGGGCGGGTTGCTGGGCGGCTCGTGCGCGGGCCGCCTCGACATCCTTCTTCGTGATCCGGTTCGCCGGGCCGGTGCCCGGAATGTCGTCCAGTTCCAGGCCGTACTCCTTGGCCAGCCGGCGGGCGAGCGGGCTGGAGAAGATGCGCTCGCCGGCGCGGCGGGCCGGAGCGGCGGGAGCCTCGGGCTCGGGGGTTGGTGCCGCGGGAGCCTTCGGAGTCTCGGGATCGGCTGCCTGCATGTCTTCGGCCACCGCGATCGTCTCCACCGACGGTTCCGGCTCGGACGCACCGCGCAGCTGGGCGACCAGGTCCGCCGCCACCGCTGGATCCTCGCCGGGTTCGGAGAGCACCGCGATCGGGTCGCCCACCGGGGCCCGGGTTCCGTCGGCGATCAGCAGGGTGTGCACGACCGCGTCCGCGTCCGCCTCGATCTCGACCAGCGCCTTATCGGTTTCGACCGTTCCCAGCACGGTGCCCTCCGACACCCTCTCGCCGGGGCTGACCGCCCAATGGTCCAGCAGTGCCGTGTCGGCGTCGGCCGAGACACCGGGCATGCGCAGCAGGAAGGCCATCGGTCATCCCTTCAGTTCGTTGAGGGCGGCGACGATGTCGTCGGTGTTGGCGTTGGCGGCGGTCTCCAGCGCCTTGGAGATGCTCGGCGCGGCCTCGCCGCCCTGCACCCGCAGCACCGGGGCGTCCAGCCAGTCGAACAAGCGGCGTCCGATCTCGCCGGCCAGCCACCCGCCGTAGGAGGTGCCCTGGGCGCCCTGCTCGACGATCACCACCCGGTTGGTCTTCCGCACCGATTCGGTGATGGTGTCCCAGTCGATGCTGGCCCGGTCGAGCCAGCGCAGGTCGATGACCTCGCCGTCGACGCCGGACTGTTCGACGGCGTCCAGGCAGCGCTGCACCATCGACAGGTAGCTGATCAGGGTGACCTCGGAGCCTTCGCGGCGCACCGCGGCCCTGCCGAACGGCAGCACGTAGTCGAGGTCGGTCGGGGCCGGCCCTTCCAGCTTGTACAGGTCGGCGTCGTGTTCGAGCACCGCCACCGGGTCGCCGGTCAGCATCGCGGCGTTGAGCAGCCCGACGTAGTCGACGGCGGTGGACGGCGCGATGATCCGCCAGCCCACCGAGGTGGACAGCACGCCCGCCGGATCCATCGAATGCTGCGAGCCGTAACCCGTTGTGGTGCCGATCTTCAGCCGCATCAGCATGGCCATGTCGTGGTCGCCGCCGAACATGTGCCGGGCCCGGCCGATCTGGTTGAAGATCTGGTCGGCGGCCACCCAGATGAAGTCGGCGTACATCAGCTCGACCACCGGGTAGAACCGGCCGTCCAGCGCGATGCCGCCGCCCAGCCCGGTGAAGCCGGCCTCGGCGATCGGGGTGCCCAGCACCCGTCCGGGGAAGTCCTGCGGCAGGCCCTTGGTCGCGCCGCGGGAGCCGCCGTTGAGCTTGTGGACGTCTTCGCCGAGCACCAGCACCCGGTCGTCGGTCTCCATCCGGCGATGCATCACCGCGGCGATCACGTCCACGAACCGCGCAGTGGCCAGCTCGTCGGCGGCGAAGTCCAGTCCGGTGCGCACCCGGGCCGGGTCGATCTCCGGCCAGTCGCCGCGGATGCCGACGTCGATGAAGGACGCCGGGGGCCACAGTTCGGGCCTGATTCGCAGCTGCCCGGGCCGTCCGTCCGGGTCGGGTTCGGTGATCCGTCCGGCCAGCTCGCGCATCAGCTGCTTGCAGGCGCGGCGCAGCGCGTCCAGCTGCTCGCGGTCGGCGATGTCGAGCCGCTCCAGGTGCCGCTCGGCCATTTGCAGCGGGTCGCGGTCGCGCCAGCTGGCCTCCTCCTCCTTGCTGCGGTAGCCGAAGGCGCTGCCCGGGAAGGGGCCGTTCTGATGGAAGTAGCGGTAGGTGTCGGCCTCGACCACGGCCGGCCCCTGCCCGGTGCGGACGTGGGCGAGCACCTCGTCCATCACCAGCTTCACCCCCAGTGCGTCCTGGCCGTCGACCCGCCAGCTGGGAATGCCGAAGCCGAGGCCGCGGACGGAGAGCCGCGCATCGGCGGTGGACTCGTCGTCGGTGGTGGAGACCGCGTAGTGGTTGTTCTCGATGAAGAAGACGATCGGCAGCTTCCAGGCGGCCGCGATGTTCAGCGCCTCGAGGGTGGAGCCGATATTGCTGGCGCCGTCGCCGAAGTAGGTGACGGCGACCGCGTCGGTGCCGGCCAGCTGGTGGGCCTTGGCGAACCCGGTGGCGAACGGGACGGCGCCGCCGACGATGGCGTTGGTGCCCATCGCCCCGATCTCTTTCCACTGCAGGTGCATCGAGCCGCCCCGGCCGTGGCAGTAGCCGTCGGACAGCCCGGCGATCTCGGCCAGCGTCCGGTACAGCACGGTGACCACGTCCGGCGTCCAGTCGGCGCCCAACCGGAACCCGTCAGGCGCCACTGCGTTGAGCGCCTTGGCCAGGAACTGGTGGTGACCGCGGTGCGAGCCATTGATCTGGTCGGCGGTGGTGAGCGGAAGCGCCGATCCGACCGCGCCGGCCTCCTGCCCGATCGAGGAGTGTGCCGGGCCGTTGATCAGCTTCTGGCCGGCCAACTCGAGCACCTGCTCCTCGAAGGCCCGGATCAGGTGCATCTGCACCGTCATGGTCTCCAGCAGGGCCGGATCGGCGGCGTCCCAGTCGGCCTGCTCGGCGATGAACTGGTTCCAGGCGGCCGAGGGCTGCAAGGGCTCAATGGTCGGCATACTTCGTTGCCTCCTAGGGCACGCGGGCACCGCATCCATGCGGTGACTACGGGTGAGGTAAGCTCAGGTAGCCTCAAGCTACAGGACATGATCGTACATGTACAGCCAAGTTGCATGCTCGTTCCGATCCCCCAAGGAGTGATGCGTGACCACCACCCTGAACCGGAACTCGGCTGTTCCGCTCTACCTGCAGCTCGCCGACGAGTTGCGGAACAAGATCCTCAGTGGTGAATGGCAACCGGAACAGCGCATCCCGTCCGAGAACGAGCTCAACCAGATCTATTCGATCAGCCGGATGACCATCCGGCAGGTGCTCGGCAAACTGGTCGACGAGGGCCTGGTGTTCCGGGTGCACGGCAAGGGCACCTTCGTCGCGCAGCCCAAGATCGCCACCCGCTCGCCGTCGTACCACGGGGTTCGTGAGCAACTCGAGCAGCAGGGCTACTCGACCCGCACCGAGATGCTCAACTCGGGTGAACTCGAGGCCGACGTCCGGCTGGCCCGCGAGCTCGACGTGCCGGTCGGCACGCCGCTGTCGATGGTCGAACGGCTGCGCTACGCCGGCGACACCCCGATCAGCCTGCACAAGTCGTACGTGCCGATGCCGCTGGCGCCCGGCCTGCTCAGCCACGATCTCGCCGAGAAGCAGCTCTGCCAGGTGCTGGCCCGCGACTACGGCCTCGACATGGCCTACGTGCACGAAAGCCTGGAGTCGCTGAACCCCTCACCCGCCGAGCTGAGCGCGCTGCGGGTGCGCCGCGGCATTCCGCTGCTGCTGCTCGAACAGCGGATCAGGGACGCCTCGCACCGGCTGTTCGAGTACACCCGGATCAAGTTCCGGGGCGACCGGGTGCGGCTCGAGTTCGACTACGACCTCACCGGTCCCCGGAAACGCTAGCTTCGGCGCGGTCCAGCACCCGCCCGATCAGTTTCGGCGTCCACTCACCCGACATCACCAGCAGATCGGGCAGGGTGAGCCGGTCACGCATGAAGGGCAGCGCCGACAGCGTCCAGGCCAGCTGCTCGCGACCGACCGCCGGGGTCAACTCGTCGAATCGGACGGCGGCACCCCAATGCCGCAGCGTCGCCGCGCTGCGGGCCGGGTCGCCGACATAGCCGAACAGGACGTCCAGCAACTCGCCGCGACCCTTGTCGCAGGCGGTTTTGTCGGCGGCGTCCCAGGCTTCTACCTTGCGTTGGACGGCGCTCAGACACTCCTGCCCGAGCCGTCCGGACGGATCGAGCTCGGCCCAGGTGCCCAGCACCCGCTCGGCCAGGTCGTCGGGGTAGGTCAGCTCGGACCAACGCAGGTCGAACACCCGGCAGCTGGCCCGCACCTCCTGCCACAACGCGGTGCACAGCACGGTGGCGGCACCCACCTGGGCGCCGTGCAGGTCGTGCTCGGTGCCGCGCGCCATCGCGGTCATGTCGAGGATGTGGCTGACCAGGTGCTCCGACCCGGACAGCGGCGCGGTGGAGTCGGCGATGCCGATCACCAGGCCGCCCAGGGTGAGGCCGTCCACCAGCGCCCGCTGAGCCACCTCCGGGTCCGGGTCGGCGAGCTGTTCGACCGCGTCCAGCACCGGACGGACGACGGCGTCGTCGAACGGGCCGTCCAGTCCCAGCCGGCAGGCCAGGTACCAGTCCGCGGGCGCCGACCAGATCGCGATCGCGTCACCCACCCCCGAGCGGTTCAGCCGCGCCGGGGCGGCGCGGATCACCCGATCGTCGATCACCAGCGCCGAGGGCCAGCTGGACGGCTTGGTGCGTTTCGCCCCGCCGATCACCAGCACGCTGAGCGGATCGGAGAAGCCGTTCACCGACGCCGCGGTCTGCACGGCGAGCAGCGGCGCGCCGGAACGCGCCGCCACCACCTTGCCCAGATCGGTGATCGTTCCCGAGCCGACGCTGACCACCAGGCCCGGCGTCCCGACCTCGGCGACCGCCGCCTCGACCGTGGCCTCGTCGAGCGTGACGTGGCCGTGGGGCTCGCCGGCGGTGACCAGCCGGGCCGGGCCGACCAGACCGGCCACCCAGGACAGCAGGTCGACGTCGGCGGCCGTCTTGACGGTGTCGTCGGACAACAACACCCGCTCGCCCGGTGCGGCCAGCCGGCGCGCCAACCCCGGGATCTCATCCAATGCCGCCGGGCCGGCGGCAAGCCGGGTCAGCGCGCCGGCGGAACTCCGCCGCGCGAACGCGTCGAGGTCGGTCATGCGCGCCGGGTGATCGCCTGCAGCTTGTCCCAGATCGGCGGCATCGCCGTCCGGTACTCGCGGTAGATCTCGAAGTACTCGTCGTACAGCGCCGTCCGCTTCTTCTTCGGGCGGTAGCGCCGCAGGATGTTCACGGTGGCGTCCGCGCCCTGCTCGTAGGAGTCGAACAGCCCGGCCCCGACGCCGGCGACGATCGCCGCACCCTTGGCCCCGAACTCGGTGCCGGCCGGCACGATCACCTCGCGGCCCAGGACGTCGGCGAAGATCTGCGACCAGACCGCCGAGTTCGCACCGCCGCCGGCCATCCGGACCGTCTTCACCTCGGTCGGGATGGCGTCCAGGCAGTCCCGGATGCCGTAGGCGACACCTTCGTAGACGGCCCGCAGCAGGTCGTTGCGGGTGTGCGCACCGGTGATGCCGATGAAGGACGCCCGGGCGCTCGGCTTGACGAACGGGGCCCGCTCGCCGCCCGGTGCGGTGTAGCCGTGGAAGAGCACCCCACGGGAGCCGACCGGCACGCTCTCGACCACCTCGTCGAGGTAGTCGAAGAAGCTGAACTGGGGGCCGCGGGCCTCCGCCTCGTGCCGGAACTCGGCACCGAACTCGCGCAGGTACCAGTCCAGGTTCGGGGTGCAGGAGTTCATCCCCATGGCCCGGATCCAGGTGGTCGGGCTGTGCGGGATCACCCAGCCGACGTCGTCCGGGGCGATCGTGCCGCTCAGGTCGTCGGTGGCCACGGTGACGATGCCGGCGGTGCCGATCACCGCCATGCAGTCGCCCGGACGGGCCACGCCGACGCCCAGCGACGAGGCGGTGATGTCCATCTGGCCCTTGAACACCGGGGTGCCCTCGACCAGCCCGGTGAGCCCGGCGGCGGTGGCAGTGATCCCGCCCACTTGAGCGATCGGGGATTTCAGTTCGGGCAGCACGTTGCGGACGTCCGTCAGCCCGAAGTGATTCAGCACCTCGAGCGACCACTGCCGGGTGCGGACGTCGATCCCGGCCAGCGAGGCGTCCGAGGGATCGGTGGAGAGGTCGCCGGTGAGGTTGTACTCGATCCAGTCCTTGCACCACAGATTGGTGGCGCCCTCGAGCAGTTCGGGCTGGTTGTCCAACCGCCAGCGCAGTAGGGCGGAGGCGGTGCCGGCATAGGGGCCGAGACCGCTGGTCTGGAACTGCCGGCTGATCGTGCCGTCGGCGTACCAGCCGTCGATCAGGTCGCCGGCGCGGCCGTCTGTCCACAGAATGGCCGGCCCGGCCGGACGGCCGTCGGCATCGACCAGCCAGGTACCGTCGCCCTGCCCGGTGGCCGAGATGGCCACGATCTCCTCCGGTCTCACCGAGGAGCCCTCGATCGCTTCACGGATGGCCAGGGTGGCGGCCACCCAAACCGTCTCCATGTCCTCTTCGGCCATGTAGGTGGTGGGGTTGACGATCGGCACGTTCTTGGCACCCCGGCTGAGTTCGTTGCCGTGGATGTCGAAGATGGCGGCCTTGATCACGCTTGTCCCGGCGTCGATCCCCATCAGGTACTGCGGCATTGAGCTGTCCCTTCCGCCAAGGCGAACGCTCCGGTGCGTCCGCGCGGTCGCTGCGATGGTAACCAGAGTTGTATAGACATGTCTAGCGTTGGTCAAGCGTGCTGGACCGTGGTACGAAATGCGGGTGCGAGCTCTGGTGAAATACGCCCCTGGTCCCGGCAACATCGAGTTGCGGGACGTGCCCCGTCCCGAGCCCGGCCCCGGACAGGTGCTGATCGACGTCGCCTACGCCGGGGTGTGCGGCACCGACCGGGCCGCCCTCGACGGACGCTACGGCGGACTGATCCCGCGCACTTTGGGCCACGAGGCGTCCGGGGTGATCGCCGGGCTCGGGCCGGATCTCCGCGGCGACCTGGCGGTCGGCGACCGGGTCACCTTCGAAACGGACGCCTACCTGTGCGGCACCTGCCTGTACTGCCGGGCCGAGCAGTTCCAGCGCTGCCCGTACCGCAAGGGCATCGGCACCACCGCCGACGGCGCCCTGGCCGACAGTCTGGTGATGCCTGAGCTGGCCGTCCACAAGCTGCCGGACGGCGTCGCGCTGCTCTCGGCGGCGCTCACCGAGCCGCTGTCGATCGCCGTCCATGCGGTGATCGAGCGCAGCCCGTCCCTGGCCGGCCAGCTGGTGCTGGTCACCGGGCCGGGCGCGATCGGGGCGCTGACCAGCGCGGTTGCCACCGGTGTCGGGGCCACCACGGTGCTGATCGGACGCTCCCGGCACGCCGCCGCTCTGGCCGGCGCGCTGGACCGCGGCATCGCCAGCCACGTGGTGGACGTCGACAGCACCGACCTGGCCGGCTTCGTCAACGGGCTCACCGACGGCTACGGCGCCGACGCCGCCTTCGAGTGTTCGGCGGCCAACAGCTGGCCGCGGGACCTGCAGCCGCTGCTGCGGCGCGGCGGACGGCTGGTCCTGGTCGCGCTCTACCACGGTGAGGTCGGCGTCGACTTCGATCTGCTGGTCAACCGCGAGCTGGAGCTGATCGGGTCACGGGGAAAGAATGCGCAGAGCTATCGCACCGCCCTGCGGCTGCTGGCCGACGGCCGGATCGACGCGGAATCGTTCATCTCGGACGTGCTTCCGCTGGAGGAGTGGGAGGCCGGCCTGGAGCTGGTCGGACAGGGCCGCAAAGTCGTCTTCGAGGTCGGCGGCGCCGCACTCGGCTGAATCATTGGGCTAGTCAAAGGCTGGTCAGCGCCCCGCCAAGTTGTCTATAGTTGTACATACGTGTCGTCCACCGTCGGACCCGACAAGTCATCTGGAGGAGCCCATGCCCTACGTCAACACGCTGGATCTGGTGACCGCAGCCAAGGGCAGGGGCTATGCCGTTCCCGCGATCAACATCGTCGATCCGCTGACCATCAAGGCGGTCGTCGAGGCGGCCGACTCGGTGGGCTCGCCGGTCATCCTGCAGACCTCGGTGAAGACGGTGAAATCGGCGGGCGCCGGCGTCCTGCACTTCGCGGCCAAGGAGGCCGCCGAGAACGCCTCCGTCGGTGTCTCGCTGCACCTGGACCACTGCCCTGACCGCGAGGTGATCAGTCTGGCGATCCGGCAGGGCTGGTCGTCGGTGCTGTTCGACGCGTCCGATCGTGACTTGGAGCAGGCCCGCAAGGAGACCGCCGAGGTGGTCGCTGAGGCGCACGCCGCCGGGGTCACCGTGGAGAGCGAGATCGAGAACATCATCGGCGTCGAGGACGGCGTCGGTTCCGACGAGTCCCGGCACTCCTACACCGTCGAGCAGCTGGTCGAGGTGGCCAAGGAGACCGGCACCGATCTGATGGCGCCCCAGCTGGGCACCGCGCACGGCATGTACAGCGCGCAACCGGTGTTGCTGCCCGAGCGGGTGGAGCAGATCCTGGCGCTGTGCGACATTCCGGTGGTGCTGCACGGCGGCACCGGCCTGAGCAACGCCGAGTTCGACGAGTTCATCGCCGCCGGCGTCACCAAGATCAACATCTCGACCGCGCTCAAGCACGCCTACATGAAGACCGCGCTGGAGTACCTCAAACAGTGTGAGGCCAGCAACAAATGGGAGCCGGTGAAGCTCTTCGAACCGATGATCGCTGCCTCCAAGGAGCTGTTCGTCAGCTTCGCCGACATCTTCCATTCCGCCGGTAAGGACGGGGCTGGAAAGGGCGGTGCCCAGTGAGCGGGCACGCGCTGATCCTGGACTGCGACGGCGTCCTGGCCGACACCGAGAAGGACGGCCATCTGGTCGCCTTCAACCAGACCTTCGACGAGTTCGGCTACCCGTTCCGCTGGTCCGAGGACGAGTACGCCGACCTGCTCAAGGTGGGTGGCGGCAAGGAGCGGATGCGGCACTACCTGAGCCAGCACCCCGAGATCGAGCTGCCCGGTTCGGACGACCTGGACACCCTGCTGGCGCGGGTGCACAAGCAGAAGAGCGCCGACTACCAGGACATCGTCAACAGCGGCCGGATCCCGGGCCGTCCCGGCATCAAGCGGCTGGTCGAGGAGGCGCTGGACGCCGGCTGGCAGGTGGCGATCGCGTCCACCTCGGCGGTGCCCAGCGTCGAGGCCGTCGCGGTCGCCGTTCTCGGACAGGCCACCCGGGACCGGCTGGCCGGCATCTTCGGTGGTGACGTCGTTCCGGCCAAGAAGCCGGCCCCCGACATCTACCTGTACGCCCTCGACCAGCTCGGCCTCTCGGCCGGCGACGCCGTGGTGGTGGAGGATTCCGAGAGCGGCGCCAAGGCCGCGGCCGCCGCCGGCATCGCGCACATCGTCACGGTCAGCCACTTCACCCGCGACGACCCCTTCCCGGACGCCGTCGTGGTCGTCGAGAACCTCGGTGAGCCCGGCTCCCCGGCAGTCGTCCTGGCCGGCGACGACGTCCGCGACGACCGCGGCGTGATCGGCTTGGAGTCGCTCGAACGGATCGCCCGGTCACGTACCTAGGGGCTACAGGGTGCCCCAGAGCTTGAGCGCGGTCGCCAGCTCCTTGTGGTCGTTCGCCGCCTCGGACGCGGGGATGCCGGCCAGGGCGGCATCGACCGCTTGCCGGAGGGCTCGGACGCCGGCGGCGGCGCCGTCCGGGTGGCCCTGGATGGCGCCACCGACGCCGAGGACGATGTCGTGGCCGAGCTCGTCCATGAAGCGCTGCACGGTGCCGGGGTGGACGCCGCCGCCGACCACCGGGAAGGCCGGCTTGAGGTGCGGACGCGGCAACGACAGCTGCTGCGCGGTGCGCAGGTACTGCAGCCTCGAGATCGGGTAGCCGCCGTAGGGTGACACCAGCAATGCCAGGTCGGCGCCGGCCAACCGCGGGAGCAGCCCGGTCGCCAGCGGTGCGCTCATTCCGGTGCGCGGGCCCTCGTAGAGCGGGGCGGCGCCGGCGAAGTGGCCCAGGATCGGCACCCCGACCTCGTCGGCCAGCATCTCCACCGCACCCAGCCCGGCGGTGGTGTAGGCCACCATCAGGGCCCGGGCGCCGGCGTCCACCGCTCGCTTAGCGGTTGCCAGCATCCGGTCCGGACGGTCGGTGATGTTCGGCAGGTAGATGGTCCGCACCCCGGTCGCCGCGTACGCGCGCTCCGCGGCCGCGGTGAACAGCTCCACCCGGCGCAGCACCGTCGAATAGTCGGTGTTGCCCATCAGCTCGTCGTCCTTGATCAGGTCGATCCCGCCGCGCGCGGTGGTTTCGAAGATCTCGGCGGCCACCTCGGGCGGCAGCCCGGTGCACGGCTTGAGCATGTTGAGCAGCAGCGGACGGTCGGCGACCCCGGTGAGTTCCCGCAGCCCGGCGACCCCGAACCGCGGCCCGCCGAAGGCCCGCTCCAGCGCGCCGGGCAGTTGCAGGTCGACCAGCTTCGCCTCCAAAGACGTGGAGGCGTCGTTGCCGATCAGCGCGTTCAGCAGCTGCGGCAGCGAGGCGCCGAAGTTGATCGTCGGGAAGGCGATGGTGGCCAGGTAGCCGACCGCGCCACCCTCGGCATGCGTGGTGGTGTCGGCGGGCGGCATCGGCAGCACCTGGACGACGCGGCCCTCGTGCCGCTCCCGCAGCTCGGGGGTCAGCCCGGGCACCTCGACCCAGGTGCCGGTGGTCTGGCCGACCGCGAACCGCGAGATCCGCGCCCACGGGTCGACGTCGGCGGGCAACTCCAGGGCGTAGCTGGCCAGCAGGTAGTCGCCCTCGCGGGCCACCTCGGCGAGGATCGCGCGTGCCACCATGTCAGGCCCCGTGCGCCGCGGCCAGTCGTTCCAGCAGGTGCGCGGCGCCGTCGTCGGCATTGGACGGCGCCACGCCGCGTGCCACCTGATGTACCTCGGGCCGGGCGTTGCCCATCGCGACCGGGAAGCCGATCCGGCTCAGCCAGCCGACATCGTTGCCGCCGTCGCCCGCGCCGAGGACGTCGTCCGGGGCGATGTCGTAGCGCCGCAGCACCCACTCCAGCGCGTGCCATTTGGTCGACTCGCGGTCGACGAACTCCACGATGGTGTCCATCGAGCGCTGCACGCCGGGCAGCCGGCGGTGGATCTCGTCGGCGACCTCGTCCATCCGGTCGTTGGTCGCCCAGCCCATCATCTTCAGCACGACGGCGTCGTCGATGTCGTCCGGATCGCCGATCTCGGCGTCCTCGTGGTTGAGCACCCGAATCGTCTCGCGCATCGGACCGTCGGCGGCCACGTACAGACGGTCCCTGGTCCACCAGGTCAGGTCGAGGCCCAGGTCGTCGGCCAGCTCCCGGAATGCCCGCTTGTCGGCCGGCGCCATCGGGTTGACCGCCAGGTCCTCGTCCGTGGTCGGGTCGAAGACCAGCGCGCCGTTGCAGGCGATCGCCAGGTGCGGCAGTTCGGCCCGCCGAGCGATGTCCATGGCGTTGTGGCGGGTGCGTCCGGTGAGCAGGATCACCGGGAGGTTGAGCCGGCTCACCGCGTTCAGCGCGCGGATCGTGCGCGGGGTGACCAGAGAGTCGGCGCCGGCTAGCGTCCCGTCGACGTCGAGCGCCACGGCGCGGACTGTGGACAGGTCGAGATGATCCAGCATGGAGCTCCTTCCCGGGGAATCACGGAGGCTACAGGTATAGACAAGTATGTTCAAGGGTTGACCTGTTCAGTGAACCCTTCCTAAGGTGTGCCCGAGGGCGACCGCGATGGTGCGGCCCAGGGACCCAATCAACCCAACCACACTGATGTGAAGGGGAGCCATGACCAAATACATCCTCGGGATCGACTCCGGGACGACGAGCGTGCGCTCGTTCGTGATCGACGAAGCCGGCAGCGTCGTCGGTTTCGGCCAGCAGGAACTCACCCAGCACTATCCGCGGGCCGGCTGGATCGAGCACGACCCCAAGCAGATCCTGGCCTCGCAGCTCGAGGTGATGCGGGCGGCGCTGCGCTCGGCCGAGGTGACCCCGGCCGACATCGCCGCGGCCGGCATCACCAACCAGCGCGAGACCGCTCTGGTGTGGGAGAAGTCGACCGGTGAGCCGATCTACAACGCCATCGTCTGGGCCTCCCGGCAGACCGTGGACGTGGTGGAGAAGTGGGTCGCCGAAGGCATCGGCGGCCTGATCGAGGAGCGCACCGGCCTGATCCCCGACGCCTACTACTCGGCGTCCAAGATCCGCTGGATCCTCGATCGTGTGGCCGGCGCCCAGGAGCGCGCCGAGCGCGGCGAACTGCTCGCCGGCACCATCGACACCTGGCTGATGTGGAACATGACCGGCGGTGAGTCCTTCGTCACCGACGTGTCCAACGGTTCGCGGACCATGATGATGAACCTCAAGACGCTGGATTGGGACGAGGAACTGCTCGGCCACTACGGCATTCCGCGCAGCATGCTGGCCAAGATCCTGCCCAGCGACGCGCACTTCGGCGACCTCGAGTCGAGCTTCGGCGCGCCGATCCCGATCGGTTCGGACCTCGGCGACCAGCAGGCCGGCCTGTTCGGGCAGGCCGCCTTCGAGCAGGGTCAGTGCAAGATGACCTACGGCACCGCGGGCGTGCTGAACATCAACTGCGGCACCGAGCCGCAGCGGATCCCCGGCCTGACCCCCAGCGTCGGCTGGACGGTGCAGGGCAAGACGTCCTACGAGATCGAGGGCGTGCTGTTCGCCCAGGGCAAGACCATGCAGTGGCTGCGCGACGACCTGCAGCTGATCCACGCCGCACCCGACTCGGAGTGGTACGCGGGTCAGGTGAAGAGCACCGACGGCGTCTACCTGGTACCGGCCTTCACCGGCCTGTCCGCACCCACCTGGGACCCTTACGCCCGCGCCGCGATCATCGGCATCAGCAACGCCACCACCCGGCTGCACATCATCAGGGCCGCGGTGGAGTCGATGGTCTACCAGACCCGCGACATGGTCGAGGCGGCCACCGTCGACAACGCCGTCACCATCCCCGAACTGCGGGTGGACGGCGGGGCCGTCAAGAACAACCTGCTCTGCCAGATGCAGGCCGACATCTTGGGCATTCCGGTGATCCGGCCGAAGAACCACGAGGCGACGATCTTCGGCGCCATGCTGTTGGCGGGCCTGTCCAGCGGCGTCTACGGCTCGCTCGACGACCTGTCGAACATGTGGGCGGTGGAGCGGGTCTTCGAGCCCGAGATGAGCCGGGACGAGGCGGACGGCCTGTACGCCGGCTGGGTGGCCGCCCGTGAGCTCACCAAGGGCTGGACGAAGAAGCTGCCGCAGCAGGGCTGACGCGGCTCCCGACGGGCCCACGAGCACCATTCCCCTGGGTGCTTGTGGGCCTTCGCCGTCGCCGGCGAAGGGTGGGATCAGGCGGGACGGTCGATGCCGAAGACGGCGGACAGCCCGTCCAGGAACTCGTCGCGGCGTCCGGAGCCGGCCAGCTCGCGGGCCCGTACCGAGGGACCGTGCAGCAGCACTCCGGCGAAATGCCGCAGCGCGGCTTCAGCCTTCTCGGCGGTTTCGGGGTCGTAACGCCGGCGGATGCGGGTCAGTTCGGCCTCGAGCGCGTCTCCGACGTGGGAACGCAGCGCGGCGACCGCCGGCCCGACCGAATCGGCATCCTCGGCGTGTGCCGCGGCGGCCTGCCGGACGATCGCCTCGGCGTCGTCGGCCACCGCGAGATGGTGCAACGGGGCGTGCAATTTGATCGCCTCGAGGTCGAGCAGTTCCACGCCGGGCTGGTCGACCACCTGCGGATCGACGTTGCGGGGCAGACCCAGATCGACGATCACCCGGCGGCGGTGGCCGGTGTGCGGCCCACCGACCGGGCACTGCGCGGCGGCGTGGGCGGTGACCGGGCATCGGCCCTGGAACAGGGCGGGACCGACCACCAGTTCGGTGCTGGTGGTGCAGCAGACGATGATGTCGGCGGCGCTCGCCGTCGCGGCCACCGCGTGCCCGCTCACCTGCTGCAGCCCGTGCCGGGCGCCGAAACCGGAGCCGCGTCCGGACGGCGACCAGACGGTGATCGCCTGCACGCCACGGTCACGCAGCGCCTCCAGGCAGGAGGTCGCATAGCGCCCGGTGCCGACCAACAGCACCTTCTGTTCGGCCCAATCGGTGATCCGATGGGAGGCCAGATCGAGCGCCAGCCGGATCAGCGACGGACGCGCCGCGCCCAGCCCGGTGCGTTCCCGCACCAGCCGCCGGGTGGCCAGCGCGTCGGAGAAGATCCGCTGCAGCCGAGGGGTGGCGGTGCCGTGGCTCTCGGCACGGTTGAGCGCCCGGCGCACCTGACCGGTGATCTCGGGCTCGCCGATCACCACCGATTCCAGCCCGGCGGTGACGCCGAACAGGTGCCGTGCGGCCGCCTCACCGCGCAACAGGGTGAGCGGACCGCGGAGTCGTTCGATGCTGGACAGGGTGTGCGGCGCCACATCGAGATAGACCTCGAAGCGATTGCAGGTGCTCAGCACGATGCTGCCCGCGACGCCGTCCGCGGCGAGCAGAGCGTCCACGAGTGCCGTCCCCGCATCGCCGCTCAACTGCTCGAGAGCGGCGAAATCGTGGGTGCGATGGCTCGCGGTCAGGCACAACAGCACCGCGCCAGCATAGACCTCGGATAACGGCAGTGGGCGGTGTCAACGGAGAATAGGGTGCTGATGTGACCACGACAGTGCTGCCGGCGACGCATCCGCTCAACACCGACACCGCCTCGTCGTGGCTGGTCAGTGCGTACCGGGGTGAGCGTCCCGACACGACCCCGGTCTGGTTCATGCGGCAGGCCGGCCGTTCGCTGCCCGAATATCGCGAGCTGCGGGTGGGGCGCCGCATGCTCGACGCCTGCCTCGACCCCGAGTTGGCCGCCGAGATCACCCTGCAACCGGTACGCCGGCACGGTGTGGACGCCGCCATCTTCTTCTCCGACATCGTGGTGCCGCTGAAGCTCGCCGGGGTGCCGGTCGAGATCGAGCCCGGCGTCGGCCCGGTCTTCGCGGCGCCGGTCGACACCCCTGAGGCCGTTGATGCCCTGCTCGCCGAGCATCCGCCGGAGGGTTTGGACGGTGCGCTCGACCCGATCCGCAAGGCGGTGCGGCGCAGCGTCATGGCGCTGCGGCTGCTGCACGACGGACGGGATCCGCTGATCGGGTTCGCCGGCGCACCGTTCACCCTGGCCGCCTACCTGGTCGCCGGACGGCCCAGCAAGGACCATCTGGCCGCCCGGGCGATGATCCACCGCCACCCGGACGCCTGGGCGCGGCTGCTGGACTGGTGCGCCGAGCTTTCCGGACGGTTCCTGCGCGCCCAGGTGCTGGCCGGGGCGTCCGCGGTGCAGCTGTTCGACTCCTGGGCGGGCTCGCTGCCGGCCGCGATCTATGGCGCGCACGTCGCGCCGGCGTCCGCGAAGACCTTCGACGCCGTCCGAGACCTGACCGACGATCGTGGCCGCCCGGTGCCGCTGGTGCATTTCGCGGTCGGCGCGGGCGAGTTGTACGGCGTCCTCGACCTGGACGTCGACTGCATCGGGGTGGACTGGCGCACTCCGCTGGACGAGGCCTGGCGCCGGATGCCGACCGGTCCCGCGGTGCAGGGCAATCTCGATCCGGCGCTGCTCGGCGCGCCCTGGCCGGTGCTGCGGGAGGCGATCGACGACGTGCTGCGCCGTGGCGAAGTGGCACCGGGTCACGTGTTCAACCTGGGCCACGGGGTGCCGCCGAGCGCCGATCCCGAGGTGCTCACCCGGATCGTCGACCACGTGCACAGCCGTTGATGAGACAGTCGTTGATGAGGATGGGCCGATGAAGGCGATCGTCGTCGGCGCGGGAGCCGGCGGGCTGGTGGCGGCCTGGGAACTCGCCCGGGCCGGCTGGGTTGTGACCGTGATCGAAGCCGGCGAACGACCCGGCGGTCTGCTCAACCGAGTCGTAGTGGACGACCTTGCCCTCGACGTGGGTGCGGAGGGCTACTCGGTGCGCGGCGGGGCGGTGGCGCAACTGCTGACCGACCTGGGTGCAGCCGACCGGATCGCGCAGCCCGCGCCGGGCGGCGCCTGGCTGCAGACCGCGTCCGGGGCACGTCCGATCCCGAAACGCCTGGTGTTCGGGATGCCCGCAGATCCCGGGGCGAGCGACGTGCATGCCGTGGTCGGTGACGTGCCGGCGGTGCGCGCGGCGTCCGGGAGCCTGGCCGAGGTGGTCCGGGCCGGGTACGGGCAGCGGGTGCTCGACGACCTGGTCACCCCGCTGGTCGGCGGGGTCTATTCGACCGCGCCCGACCAGGTGTGGGTGGCCGACCTGGCGCCGGGGCTGGCGGATGCGCTGGACGCCGGGACGCCACTGCGGGCGGCGGTCAGCCAGGCCGCGGACACCGCCCCCTCCGGGGGCGCGGTGCATGGGCTGCGCGGCGGCATGCACACCCTCGCCGGGCTGCTGGTCAGCGCGGCGAGCGAGGCCGGTGCCGAGCTCGGCTGTGGTGACCCGGTGCGTGAGTTGAGCCGGCGTCCGGGCGGCTGGCGAGTGACCACCGCCCGGCGACAACTGGACGCCGATGTGGTCGTGCTGGCCGTGCCGCTGGACGTCGCCGTCCGGCTGCTCGGTGGGCCGGTGGTGCCGCCGACCACCGCGATCGACGTGGTCACCATGGTGCTGGACGCCCCCGGACTGGACGGCGAGGCGCCGCGCGGCACCGGCGTCCTGGTCGGTGCCGGGGTGAGCGGGGTGGCCGCCAAGGCGCTCACCCATTCCACCGCGAAATGGCCCTGGCTACGCGACTCGGCCGGCGGAAGGGACGTGCTGCGGCTCTCCTACGGACGCCGCGGGCAGCAGCCGGTGACGTCCGGCCTGGAGATCGAAGAGCTGACCGCGCTGGTCCGGGCGGACGCCTCGGTGCTGCTGGGCCGTCGGGTGCCCGAGCCGGTCGCCGTCCGACGGACGGGCTGGTCGATCCTGCCCCCTGGAACGCCCGGCCTGGCCCGCGCGCGGGAATGGTTGACTGGCCAGCGAATCGACGGTCTCGGCATGGTCGGGGCCGGAATCAGCGGGGTCGGGTTGGCCAACGTCGTGCCACAGGCCCGGGCTGAAGCAGAGAAACTGACAAGTAGTTGTGGATGAGTGGGCAGTTGTGAGCGAGTGGGGAGTTTGTGATGAGTGAGCAGGGTCCGACCGGATTCACGGTGTGGACGGTGCTGCGGCGCGATCCGCTGACCGCGCAGGGCCAGATCGGTCAGGCCGCGGCCGGTGCCGAGGCGCTGGCCGATGCTGTCGCCGCCGTCGAGGCGGGCGACGTGGTGGTGCGCGGCGTGTACGACGTCAGCGCCATGCGCGGCGACGCCGACCTGATGCTGTGGCTGCACGGGCCCACCGCGGAAGGCCTGCAGGCGGCCGTTCGCCGGCTGCGGCGCAGCCGGGAACTGGCCCCGCTGGCGCTGACCTGGTCGGCGATGGGCGTGCATCGCGACGCCGAGTTCAACAAGGCGCACGTGCCTGGGTTCCTGCGCGGCGTCGAGCCGCGCGGCTGGCTGTGCGTCTACCCGTTCGTCCGCTCCTACGACTGGTATGTGCTGCCCGATGACGACCGCAAGGCGATGCTGGCCGAGCACGGCCGCAAGGGCGCGGCCTTCCGGTCGGTGATCGCCAACACGGTGTCGGCGTTCGCGCTCAACGACTACGAGTGGCTGCTGCCGCTGGAATCGGACGAGCTGACCGACCTGGTCGACATGATGCGCGAGCTGCGCGCCACCCGGGCCCGGCTGCATGTGCGCGAAGAGGTGCCGTTCTTCACCGGACGCCGGATCGGGCTCGACGAGGTCGCCGAGGTGCTGGCATGAGAAGCACCCTGGGCATGAAGCCGCCGGCGGCGACCGGCGTCCATCTCAGCCCCGGCGCGGTCGTGCCGAGCGCCACCCCCGAGGCGGCAGGCGGCCCCGAGCACGTCGAGGCGCCCACTCGTTACGACGCGGTGCTGCTGTCGGGCTTCGGTGGCCCCGAGGGGCAGGACGACGTGATCCCGTTCTTGCGCAATGTGACCCGTGGCCGCGGCATCCCCGATGAGCGGCTGGAAGAGGTGGCGCACCACTACCGGCATTTCGGCGGGGTGTCGCCGATCAACGACCACAACCGCGCGTTGCGCAGTGCGTTGGAGGAGCGGCTGGCGCAGCGCGGACTGCCGCTGCCGGTGATCTGGGGCAACCGCAACTGGACGCCGTACCTGAACGACGCGGTCGCCGAGGCGTTCCAGCGTGGCTTCACCCGGCTGCTGGCGATTCCGACCAGCGCCTACTCGTCGTACTCGTCGTGCCGCCAGTACCGCGAGGACTGGGCCGACGCCCTGGAGGACTGCGGGCTGGCCGACCAGGTGGCGATCGACAAGGTCCGGCCGTTCTTCAACCATCCCGGCTTCGTGCAGCCGTTCATCGAGGGCGTCCGGGACGCGATCGCCGCGGCGGAGGCGGACGGCATCGACCGCGGTGCGCTCGAAGTGCTGTTCTGCACCCACTCGATCCCCACCCTGGACGCCGAACTGTCCGGCGGCGGCGGCGCCTATCCGGCGCAGCACCGCTCCGTGGCCGAGTACGTGATGGCCCAGGCGGCGCCCGAGATGGCCTGGCAGCTGGTGTACCAGTCCCGGTCCGGCCCGCCCAGCCAGCCCTGGCTGGAGCCGGACGTCAACGACGCGATCCAGGAGCTGCACGGACGGCGCGGCGTGATCCTGGTGCCGCTGGGCTTCGTCAGCGACCACATGGAGGTGATGTGGGACCTGGACACCGAGGCCGTGGAGACCGCCACCGAAGCCGGACTGTGGGTGCGGCGGACGCCGACGCCCGGCGTCCACCCGGCCTTCGTGGACGCCCTGGCCGACCTGGTCGCCGAGCGGATCGAGGGACGTCCGGCGGCGCGGCGCTGCGCGGTGACCGCCGAGGGCCCGTGGTTCGACGTGTGCCGTCCGGGCTGTTGCGAGAACCGGCGACTCGGCTTCAAGCCGGCGGTCGCGGGGCTGGCGCCGTAG
>NZ_JAPUED010000202.1 GCF_027492755.1 Micropruina sp.
ACCTGGGACGCCGAGAAGGCCTGGGAGTTGCTGCGCGCCAACGTCAACATGGACGCCCAATTCCTCCGGTTCGAACTGAACCGCTACCTGGGCTGGCCGGGTCAGGCGCCCTCGTACAAGATCGGGCAGCGGCTCTGGGAGCAGTTGCGCGCCGAGGCGTCCGCACAGGCCGGGGACGCATTCTCGCTCAAGGACTTCCACAGCCGGGCACTGAACCTCGGTTCACTGCCGCTCAGCGTGCTGCGCGACGCCGTGCTGGACACCGCGAGCTGATTTGTCCTGTGTCGTTGGTTGGCTTGTCGAAACCCCCACCGCGTCCAGCAGGGTCTCGACAAGCTCGACCAACGGAATCGTCGTCCCCTCGAGCCGGTTCTGTGATCGTGGGGGCCGCTGACTGAGATCCCGGGGCAAGCCCGGGATGACGAGCACACCGCACCCGGGATGACGAGCACACCGCACACCGTCATCCCGGCGGACGCCGGGATCAGGGCACCGTCCAACACGACCCGCGTCAGCGGACCAACGGCACCCAGCGGTCACCGTTCTTGTCGCTGACCAGGATTCCCGTGCCGTTCGCGTAGCGGATGGACGGCAGCACCGCATCGGCGATCAGGACGTGGCCGGTGCGGGCGTCCAGGACGTCGCCGCGTCCGTCGCGACGCCAGAGGTAGGCCCAGTCGTTGACGATCGCGATCGATTGGGCCGGCACCGACGACGCCCACAGTTGGGTGCCGTTGGCGAGCGCGTAGCCGGCGACCCCGGCGTTCAGGCAGACCAGCACGTCGGAGGTGGCGGCGCAGGGTGGCTCCGCCTCGCCCAGATCGTCGATCCGGGCGATCTCCAGGCCGAGAGAGGGGTCGAACCAGACCGCCGATGAGGCCATCCCTACGACGATCACATCGGAGGTCTGCGCCAGCAGCGGGCCGAGCGGCGCCGCAGCCTGCCAGCGTTGCTTGCCGTCCCCACGGGCCCGGCCACCGCTGCGGGTGACGACCGTGCCGGCGCTGGCCGCGACGGCCTGCTCATCGACCCGCCACAGCAGTCGCCCGTCGGACACCCTGACCACCGCGGTCTGCCGTCCCGACTCGGGGTCGTCGGCCAGCACCAGGGTGTCGGCATCGGCGGCGAGCACCTTGGGCGGCAGATCCACCGACCACTTCCGGCCAGGGTCGGAGATCAGGTGTTCGGCGAGGACGGTGCCGGTGGCGGCGTCCAGCAGCAACAGGTTGAGTCGCGCGCCGGCGTCGGTGTCGACCGTGCGCACCGCGATCAGCGTCGACTGGTTGGTGCTGAGTCCGAGTTGGGGTCGGGCGTCCCAAGCCTTGCCGGTGGTGAACCCGGCTCGCCACAAGGTGCGCCCGCTGGCCAGGTCGAGGGCGGTGACGGTGCCGTCGTCGGGGATGGTGAAGGCGCGTCCGGCGGAGATCGCCCAATGTCCGGCCGAACCGAGTTGGACGGGGGTGCCGCCGGTCAGGTCGTCGGCCAATGGTGGAGCTGCCGCGGCAGAGGCCGTGGTCGAGGGCGTCGTGGACGGGGTGACGGCGACACCTCCGGCGCACCCGGCGAGCAGCAGCGCGAGGGCCACGACTCCCGCGCGAGCGGACCTGCCTGTCGGCATGGCATCACGGTAGTCCGCGGAGCCCTCCGGCACTGGCGAATGACGAGATCCCGGGTCGAGCCCGGGATGACGATTTCAGCCAGGATGACGACCTCCACCCGGGATGACGACGCCACCCGGGTGACGACCCACCCGTCATCCCGGCGAAGGCCGGGATCTCGAGGCGCCACCGCAGCTGGTTGAGCTTGTCGAAACCACTCGGCCAGCAGGGTCTCGACAAGCTCGACCAACGACAAGCTCGACCAACGACGAGTTCGCGACGGTCAGCGGTTGAGCCAGTCCTCGAACGCCTTGGTGTTGTACGGACGTCCGAGGAAGTCGGCGACCAGTTCGCCGGCATCCTTGCTGCCCCCGGGCGCCAGGACGGCGTCGCGATAGCGGGCGGCTACCTCCGGCCCGAGGAGGTTGTCCGGGTCGAAGGCGCTGAACAGATCCTTCGCGATCACCAGGCTCCACATGTAGGTGTAGTAGCCCGAGGTGTATCCGGCGAGGTGCCCGAACCCGGTGTAGAAGTGGGTCTCGGGCAGCGGCTTCACCAGGCTGTACTCGGCATAGAGCCCGAGCATGCGGGCGGTCGGGTCGGTGGGCCGCTCGAGGTGGAACCGGTAGGCCAAAGCCGCGTAGAACATCTGGGTGCGGGCCAGGAACCCCTTGCCGAACTCTTCGGCGGCCTTCATCTGCGTCACCAGTTCGGCCGGGATCGGGGTGCCGTCGGCATCGGTGGCGAACAGCTGCAGTACGCCGGCGTCCCACGCCCACTCCTCGAGCAGTTGGCTCGGTGCCTCGACGAAGTCCCATTCGGTGGCGACGCCGGAGAACCGCACCCAGCTCTGGTCGCCGCCGAGCAGGTGGTGGATCAGGTGGCCGAACTCGTGGAACAGGGTGACGACGTCGCGGTGCTCCATCAGGCCGTGCGGGAAGTTGCAGACCAGCACCCCTTCGGGCAGTTGCCGATCGCGGACGCCGGCCACCAGGTCGAACTGGGCGGCGTGGTTGTATTTGCGTTCGCGCGGGTGCAGGTCGAGGTAGATCCGGCCGATCCGGCGGCCGTCGTCGAAGCTCACGTCGTAGCTGGTCACGTCAGGATGCCAGGGTCGGGCCTGGTCGGTCGGCACCGAGGTGAATCGGAGTCCGAACAGCTGCCCGGTGATCTGCAGCAGTCCGTCGTGGACCTTGCCGAAGTCGAAGTAGCGGCGCACCTCGTGGGCGTCGACCCCGTACTGCTCCCGCTTGACCAACTCATGGAAATAGCGCCAGTTCGAGACATCGATCTCGCTCTCACCGTCGAGCGCGGCACGCGCGGCGAGGATGCCGATCTCCCGCTCGCCGGCCGGCCCGGCCGCCGCGCTGACCGTGTCGATGAACGCGGCGATGGCGTCACCGGAGCCGATCATCTTCACCTCGGCGTCGTAGTCGGGCCAGTTGGCGTAGCCGAGCAGGGTGGCGAGTTCGTGCCGGGCCTGCAGCAACTCGGCCAGGACGGGATCGTTGATCGGCGAGGCGATGCTGAAGAAGGTGCTCGCGACAACCCTTCGGGCGGCAGCGTCGGTGGAGAAGGTGAGGAAGGGCAGCACGTCGGGGTAGTCGGTGGAGACGCCGACAAGGCCGTCCGCGTCGACCGGATGCGTCTCGACGTAGTCGGCAGGCAGGCCGGCAAGTGCCGACCCCGGCACGCGCGCCTCGAGTCGTCCGTCACGGATGTTGCGGGAGAAGGCCAGGCTGAGTTCAGTGGTCTTCGCTTCGAGCTCTCGGACCCGGTCGCGGACCTCGGCGCCGCGGTCGACGCCCGAACGGTGGAAGTCGCGCAACGACTTGGCGAGCATGCGGCGTCCGTCGTCGTCGAGAGTGGCCGGGTCGACCGAACTGAGCGCGCGATACACGTCGGGGTCGAGATGGAGGTCGGTGGAGTAGCCCTGCACCTCCACCTCGATCTCTTCGGCGCGCTCCATCACGGCGGCTTCGGGGTGCACCGAGGAGAGCAGTCCGGCGACCGATCCGGCGTTGCGCAGAGCGATCGCGGCGTCGTTCCACAGCTGCACGATGCGGAGGTTGCCCGGCTCGGCGCGGACCAGTTCGGCGATGCTCTCGCGGGCGGCCTGCAGTTGGCCGGCGCCCCGCTCGTTGAGCCAGGTGAGCCAGTCGTCGGCGGGGAATTCCAGCGGTTTCAGGGCCATGCCGGGCACACTACGGGCTCGGTCTGACACTGCAAAGAACCCTCACCCGCGAGGGGCGCGGGGCCGTCGTGGAGCGGTTGGCAAATGGGTGCGCGGCGCCAACCGCGGGCCGTGCCGCTCCCGCCAGCGCCGTGTGCCGAGCAGGGCCTGCACCCGATGCCGGTGCGGCCGGTACGGCTCGAGCAGCGCCTCCAGGGCGGCGTCGTCCAGGTCGTGTCCGACCAGGGCGTGACCGATCTCGTTGGGGATGTGGTAATCGCCGAAGCTGACCGCGTCGGCGTCGCCATGGGCTCGGAAACGGATCTCGGCCGACGTCCAGATGCCGATGCCGGGGATCGACCGCAGCCGTTGATCGGCCTCGTCGGAGGGCAGGCCGAGGGTGCGCTCCAGCGCGTCGGCGCGTTGAGCGCAGCGCAGCAGGGTTCGGGAGCGGGCCGGGTCGATGTGCAGTTTGAGCCACTCCCAGGAGGGGATCCGGCGCACCACCTCCGGCCCGGGCGGCACCCACAACCGCAGCGCGGCGCCGGGCCCCGGCGCCCGCTCACCGTAGAAGTGCACCAACCGACGGAAACCGCCGAAGGCCTCCTGCCCGGTGACCTTCTGTTCGATGACGGCCGGTAACAGCGCCTGCCAGACCAGTCCGCCGCGTCCGAGGCGCCAGTGCGGATGCTCGTGAAGGGCCTGGGCGAGTTCCGGGTGACGCGGGCTGAAACCCGCCGGGTCGTCGTCCGCGCCGAGCATGGACGGCAACCGCTCCAGCGCCCAGTCGGCACCCTCGCCCCAAGCCTGGGCCTCGATCACACCGATACTCGTCAGTGGTCGGACGGCCACCGCGGCCGGCCCGATCGGCGTCCGGATGCCGCGCCAGTGCCGTCCGGCCTCGATCCGGTAGGTGGGGTCGCCGGAACCTCTGCGCCAGTGCGCCCAGATCTCCCCCACGGGACACGGCCAAGCCGGACGCCACTCTCGCGTCCGCGCCGCGGCGTCCGTGGTGATCGTCATGGCCCTCCTTGTTCGGAGGCGAGCGTAGCCCGGCGACCTGACAGTTCTCCCGTTCACGTGGCGGACGAATCTGTCAGTGGGCGGCTGCACAATGGTCGGCATGCTGTTGGCCGAACTCGTCGCCACCTCCGCGCAGGTGGCCGCCACCCGGTCGCGGCTGGTCAAGATCGCCGCGCTGGCCGACACGCTGCGTCGTGCCGAGCCGGACGAGATCGAGATCGTCACCAGCTACCTGTCCGGGTCGCTGCGCCAGCGCCGCACGGGGGTGGGTTGGCGCTCGGCCCGCGCCACCGTCCCGGCGGCGACCGGACCGTCCCTGACGGTGACCGAAGTGGACGCGGTCTTCGCCGAGTTGGCCGAACTCTCCGGACCCGGCTCGCAACTGGCCCGGAAGGCTCGGCTCGACGAGTTGATGGGCCGGGCGACCTCCGATGAGCAGCGCTGGCTGGCCGGGTTGATCACCGGCGAGACCCGGCAGGGCGCCCTCGATGGCGTGATGGTCGATGCATTGGTGAGGGCGTCCGAACTGCCGGTGACCGCGGTCCGACGTGCAGTGATGCTGGCCGGCGCCACGCCACCTGTCGCGGTCGCCGCACTCACCGGCGGTGCGGACGCCGTCGCCGCGATCGGGTTGAGGGTCGGCCGCCCGGTGCGGCCGATGCTGGCGGCCAGCGCCAAGTCGGTGGCCGAGGCGATGACGAGCCTGGGCGGTGAGGTTGCCGTCGAGGCCAAACTGGACGGCATCCGCATCCAGGTGCATCGCGACGGCGACGACATCCGGGTCTTCACCCGCAGCCTCGACGACGTCACCGACCGGCTACCCGACGTGGTCGAGGCGGTGGCCGCGCTGCCCGCCCGTCGGCTGATCCTGGACGGCGAGGCGCTCGCTCTGGACGTCGAGGGCCGGCCCCGTCCGTTCCAGGAAACCGCGGCCCGTTCGATGAGCGACGACGCCGCAACACTGCGCGGCCGGACCCCGATGACTCCGTTCTTCTTCGATCTGCTCGCTCTCGACGACGAGGAACTGCTCGACCTGCCCGGACGCGAGCGGGTGGCCCGGCTGACCGAGTTGGTGCCGGAACCGGCGCGGGTGGGCCGCATCGTCACCGACGACCCGGCGGTTGCCGAACAGTTCACCGCCGCGGTGCTGGCCTCCGGCCACGAGGGTGTGGTGCTCAAGGCGCTCGACGCGCCCTATGAGGCCGGACGCCGTGGCTCGTCGTGGGTGAAGGTGAAACCGGTGCACACCCTCGACCTGGTGGTGCTGGCCGTGGAATGGGGTTCCGGACGCCGCCACGGCTGGCTGTCCAACATCCACCTCGGCGCCCGTGACCCGGCCACCGGCGGTTTCGTGATGCTCGGCAAGACGTTCAAGGGCATGACCGACGCCATGCTGACCTGGCAGACCGAGCGCTTCCTCGCGCTCGAGGATCACCGCGACGACTGGACGGTGTATCTGCGGCCCGAGCAGGTGGTCGAGATCGCCTTCGACGGCTTGCAGCGCTCCACCCGCTACCCGGGCGGGCTGGCGCTGCGGTTCGCCCGGGTGCTGCGCTATCGAGACGACAAGTCCGCCGACGAGGCCGACACCATCGAGACGGTGCGTCGGCTCGCCGGCGGATCTGAGGGGCCGGTCAGCAGCGGTTGATGCCGTCGAATC
>NZ_JAPUED010000203.1 GCF_027492755.1 Micropruina sp.
TGGGTGGTGGCGGCGTGCTGGGCATCAACGTGCTCGAACTGGTGCTGCGGCTGGCCTGGCGCAGCGCCGACGCACCGCAGACCGGCTGGGCGGTCGCCGCCGGTGGCCTGATCACCTTCAGCGCCACCTGGGGTCCGGTGTACCTGCGGGTCGACGAACTGGGCCTGCTGGCGCAACTCGACACCATGAAGCCGTCCGACCAGCGGAACCTGCGGCTGGTCGACGCGCACGTCGACGCCAGCCTGCCCACCGGGATCGCGCTCAACCTGCAGACCGGGCCGATCAGCGGCGGCGGCACCATTCATCACGATCTGGCCTCCGGTGACTACTACGGCGTGGTGGTGCTGCGGATCGCCGACCGGGTCACCCTGACCTGCCTCGGCCTGGTCTCCACCCGCGACGCCCAGGGCAACGCGCTGACCTCGTTCATCCTGATCGGCACCGTCGAGCATCTGGGTCTGACCGCCGGCTTCATCACCTTGGACGGCCTGGGCGTGCTGTACGCCGCCGACCGCACGCTGGACGTCCCCGCCGTCCGTGCCGCATTGCCGTCCGGCAAGCTGAAATACCTGCTTTTCCCGGCTGACCCGATCAAGACGCTGCCCGAGATGGTGGCCGGGTTGCGCACCTTCTTCCCGCCCAAGGAGGGCACCCACATCTACGGGCTGCTGGTGAAGCTCACCTTCGGCAGTGCGGCGAGTCCGTTGCTGCGTGCCGACCTGGCTTTGATGCTGGAACGGGACGGCAGCACCGACTCGTCCCGGTTGCTGGTGCTGGGCCGGGTTAGTTCGGTGCTGCCGCAGGAGAAGGCCCCCCTGCTCACCCTCAACCTGGACGTGGTGGGCGAGTTCGACTTCTCCACCGGCTTCGCCGCCCTGGACGCCGTGCTGTACGAGTCGAAGCTGTTCGGACGCTTCGCGTTGACCGGCGCGGCCGCCTTCCGACGTGCCCCCGGACTGGGGTTCGCCCTTGCCATCGGCGGTTTCAACCCACGGTTCAGCCCGCCGGCCGGCTTCCCGGTGGTGCCCCGGGTGACGGTGGCGCTGACCACCGGCGACAACCCGAAGCTGATCATCGAGGCCTACCTGGCGATCACCCCGAACACCCTGCAGTTCGGCGCCACCGCCTCGCTGTACGCGGCCGCGTTCGGCTTCTCGATCGAGGGCTACATCGGTTTCGACGTGCTGGTGCAGTTCTGGCCGCCGCACTTCATCGCCGACTTCAAGGCCGGCGTCCAACTGAAGCGGGGCAGCCGCAACCTGTTCAAGGTCGACGTCAGCGGCACCCTGGAGGGTCCGCTGCCGCTGCGGGTGGCCGGGAAGGCGACGTTCAGCCTGCTCTGGTGGGACTACTCGGTGTCGTTCGACAAGAACCTGATCGGCGGCAGCAACTCGCTGGTCAGCGATGCGCTCGACGTGCTGACCGAGCTGGTCACCCGGTTGAGCGACCCGCTCAGCTGGCGGGCCGTGCTGCCCTCCACCGCGGGCGAGCTGGTCGGCGTGCGCACCGATCCTGCTGCCACCGGGTTGTGGCTGCATCCGCTCGGACGGCTGGTCGTCCAGCAGGGTTTGGTGCCGCTGAACGTCGATCGCGACATCGACCGGGTGGGCGCCTTCGTGCCGGCGAAGGAGCGCCGGTTCGCGATCACCGCCGGCCGGGTCGGTGACACGGTGATCACCGCTTTCGACCAGGTGGTGCACGACGAGTTCCCGGACAGCCAGTTCTTCGAGCAGACCGACGCCGAGCGGCTGTCGGCGCCGGGCATGGTGACCCGCCAGGCGGGCGTCAGTTTCGGCAACGACACCTACGCCACGGACGCCGCCGCCGGTGTCGCCGCGCCGTTCGCCTACACCGAGATCCTGGTCGGTCCGGACGGCGTCCCGGTCGTCCAGCAGCAGCCGCAGCCGGCGTCACCGGACCACATCCGGGCCGGCCTGCGGATGAGCGCGGCGGCCCGTGCCGCCACCCGCACCTCGGTGGCGGGCCGCTACACCCGGGTGGCGCGTCCGGACGCGCCCCGGCTGGCGGCTTGGGGACTCGTGGCGGGAGCGGTGCCATGAGCCAACCTGCCCTGACCTTCCTGCCCTGGGTGCGCCGGGGTGGGGCGCTCGCCCTGCCGCCCGATCTGCGCACCGGGCACCCGGCCAGTCATGTCGGCACCACTGTGGGTGTCACGGTGAATGGCGGACCGGGTGCGTCGGTGCCGGTGCAGTTGCTGGGGCCCGGCGCGGTGACCGGGGTGTCGCCGCAGCAGGTGATCCGGTCCGATCCGGCGCCGAACGCCCGCAGCTTCGAGTCGAACTATCTGGCGTTGGTCGAGTTCGACGATCCGGGTCTGCCGTGGCTGTTCACCCCGGCGTCGGCGTCCGGTGGGAAGCTGCGGCCCTGGCTGTGCCTGATCGTGGTGCGCGAGCAGCCCGGGGTGCGGCTCGGCCCCGCCGGACGCGGCGCCCTGCCGGTGCTGACCATCGGCGCCCCCGCCAAACCCGAGGACGAGCTGCCCGACCTGGCCGACTCGTGGGCCTGGGCGCACGCCCAGATCGCCCTCGACGGTGCCGCCGACGCGGGCGCCGTGACCGCGGCCCTGGCCGGTGACCCGGCCCGCAACCTGTCCCGGCTGATCTGCGGCCGGCTGCTGGACGAGCAGACCTCGTACCTGGCCTGCGTGGTGCCCACCTTCGAGGCCGGACGCCGGGCCGGCCTGGGCGACGACCCGGGCAACGCCGAAGGACCCGCCTGGACACTCGCCGAGGGCATGCCGGCCGTCGAGCTGCCGGTCTACCACCATTGGCGCTTCGGCACCGGACCGGCCGGCGACTTCCAGTCGCTGGCGCTGGCGATTCGCGGCCGTCCGGTCGGTGACGGGTTCGGCACCCGGCCCGTCGATCTCTCCACCGCCGGGCTCGGACTGGCCGGCACCGACGACGCCCAGGAGCTGCTCGGCGGTGCCCTGCTGGCTCTCGACACGCCAGCGAACCGCTGGACCGATCCGACTCTGGCTACCAGGTTCGCGTCCGCGTTGCGTGCCGTACTGAACACCCCTGACGCCGCTTCGCCGGCGGAACCGGTGCTGGCCCCGCCCCGCTACGGCTCGGCCTACCGCACCCCGGCCGCCCTCGACGCAGCCGGCACCCGCTGGTACGAACAGCTGAACACCGATCCGACCGCCCGGGTCGCCGCCGCGCTGGGCACGCTGGTGATCCAGCGGCAGCAGGAGACCCTGGTGGCGGCGTCCTGGGATCAGGCCGCCGACCTGCGCGCGGCGTCCCGGCTGGTCGGCTTGGCCGGTGTCGGTTTCGCGGTGGCGGCCAGCCTGCACCGGCGCTATGTGGAGCCGCTCAGCGCCGAAACCGGGGTGTTCGTGCTGGCTCCGCTGCGGGCACGGCTGATGACCGCGCCGGCCATGTCGGGTGGTGCGAGCTTCGGTGCGCAATGGTCGGCGGCCGAGTTGCCGTCCGCCGCGATCGGGTCGGCCGTCCGGCGGGTGACCCGGGTGCGCGGCCCGGCGGTGCGGACGGCGGAACGGGCCGCCGAACGGTCCGGAACCCCGGCGCCGAAGCTGGACTGGCTGAGCCGCATGGTGCCGGCGGCGGTGATGCAGCGCACTTTCGAGGCGCCCAGCGGTCCGCTGACCTTCGACGATGTGACGCCCACGACGCCCGTCCAGCAGCACATCGTGTGGAGCACCCTGACCGCGCAGGCCGTCCACGATCCCCCCCGCGGCCCGGCTTTGTGCTGGGCGCCACCCCCGCGCCTGCGGGGCCGCGTCCGTTCCCGCTGCCCGGTGAGATCGTCACCGGAGATCTGGGGCACGGCGAAGTGTTTCGGCCGTCGTTGCGCACGCCCGAGGACGGCAGCGAAGCAACGCCCATCCCCCGCCGCCGGCCCGGCGACCCGACGGATCCACCTGATCCGCCCGAGCCCCCGGATCCCGTCGACCCGCGTCCGCACCCTCATCCGCCGCGGCGCGACTCGGAGGCGGCCGCGCTGTTCCGCCAGGTGGCCGGCACTCATCTCACCGCGTTCCTGGACGAGCGTCCGCATCATCCACCGCACCACGGCACGGTCACGGTCGGATCGCTGGTCGCGGAGGCGAAGCAACTCGTCGCACCCGTCCGCACCTTCGCGGTGGCGGTCGGCTCGCTGTTCAGCAGCCCGGTTCCCGCGCCCCCCGGATCGGACGCCCCGGTGCCCGACCTCAGCTTCGTGCCCCGCTTCGCGACACCGATGGCGCAAGCCCTGGTCGAACTCGGCCAGCACTGGCTGCTGCCCGGCTTGGACGGCGTCCCCGCCAACACCGCGGTCGCGCTGCGCACCAACGGGGAGTTCGTCGAGGCCTTCCTGGTCGGGCTGAACCACGAGTTCGGCCGGGAGCTGCTGTGGCGCGAGTTCCCGACACCGCTGACCGGCACCTTTTTCGACCAGTTCTGGGACGCCGCGGTCGCGCCCGCGGAACCGCCCGACATTCCACCGTTGGACCAGTGGGCCGACCGGGCACTGGGTGCCCCCACGTTGCGTGCGGAGCGGTTCGTGCTGTTGCTGCGCAGCGAACTGATCCGCCGCTTCCCGGACGCCGTCGTCACCGCGTCCCACCCGGGCGCCAACCCGCCCCAGACCCTGCTGCCGGTGTTCCGCGGCTCGCTCGACCCCGACGTCAGCTACTTCGGCTTCAGCATTCCGCTGGCGCAGGCCGACCAGTACGCGATCAGCATCGCCGAGCAGCCGAGCGCGCCCCGGTTCGGCTTCGAGGTCGGCGAGGCACCCCCGGGCGTGACCCACGCCCCGGCCACCGACGCGACCGCGGCGGCCCTCGCCGGACGGCTGCGCCAACTCCCGGCCCGGATCACCATTCCGATCACCGTGCTGATGCGGGAGCCCGAACCATGACCGATCCGCTGAACCTGGCCCCGCTGACCGCGGACGCGCTGATCGCCGACCCGCGGCTGACCGGCGTGCTGGCGGATGCCGAACAACCGCTGGCGTTGCTGCCGGTGCGGTTGGAAACCCGGTACGCCGAGGGTGAGCTGCTGGTCCGGATCTACCCCGATCAGCTCCATGTGGACGCCCACGACCCTCGGCTGTCCGAGGCCGAACAGGCCGCTGGCCAGGAGTTTTGGCGTGGCCAATGGCGCACCGGCACGAACACCGCCCGGCAGCAGCGGTTGTGGGCGGCACTGGCTGAGCGGTTCGGCCCCGGACGCGCGGGCTGGGTGGCGCGGGCCACCCGTCCGACCAATCCGGCGGCCCGGCCGAACGCCGAAGTGGCCGACGGGGAGCCGTTGAGCGCCGAGCCGACGTTCCCCGCCCTCCAGGTGACCGACGATCGGCGCACGCCGGTGGCGCGGCTGCTGCCGCAGCAGTGGACGGTGACCGCCTACGCCGGCGGGCAGCTGCTGGCGGCCGTCACCGGTGCGCCGATCACCCTCGACCCGGCAGTCGGACCCGACCTGGCCGCGCCGCTGGTCGCGGACGCCGACGATCACGAGGTCGCCGCGGTCGATACCGGAATGAACTGGCTGATCGACTTCGCAGCGGCCGAACAGCTGGGCATGGCGGTGCGGCTGCCGGTGACCGGTCCGGTCGACCTGCTGGTGGCCTGCGGCGTCCGCTCCGGTGACGCCGCGACCGGTGCCGTCGAGGTGGCCGCCCTGCTGGAGGCGCAGCGGTATTCGGCGGGGCTGGGGTTCTTGGCGCCGGAGGCGACCACGAACAACGCCGAGGCGGCGCCGTCCGGCTGGTCGAGCACCGATCCGGGCGGCTGGTCGCCGGTGGCCACCACCCCGCAGCCGGGCTCGTTCGGGGCGACGGCGTCGGGACTGCTGGGTCTGGGCGGGGACCTTTTCGCCGGCCTACCGCAGGCCGATCAGGACGAGCCGCGGGTGGCGTCTGCGATGAGCCGGGCACTGTGGCCCGCGACCTGGGGCTACTGGCTCGCCCAGTTCATCGGGGTGGACGCCGCGACGAACGGCTGGGCGCGTGACTTCGCCGGTCGCTTCGTTCGCCCGGACGGCCCGCTGCCGGCGCTGCGAATCGGCAAGCAGCCGTACGGGGTGCTGCCGGTGACGTCGCTGGGCCGGTTCGGGGGCGACGACGAGCGGTTGACCCGGCTGGCCCGGGTGCTGGGCGGGCTGCGCGAGCAGGGCTGGCGTCCGGCGGTCGGGTTGGCGCCCCGGATCGGACGCGGCGACGTCACCGCCGATCTGGTCGACGTGCTGCGGCTGGAGGGACGCTCCGACGACCTGACCGTGCGGCGCAGCATGGGTGCTCGGTTCGCCGACAACCTGGTCCGCTTCCTGGCCCTGGAGCTGACCGACATCGGTTTCTGGAACGCCGCGCGGGACAGGAACCTGCCGATCGCCCGTGCCGCCGGGCTCGGTCTGGTGCCGGGCGCGCTGGTCGTCCACGAATCCGGTGAGCGGCCGGTCAC
>NZ_JAPUED010000204.1:0-32236 GCF_027492755.1 Micropruina sp.
GGTAGATCTCGTCGTCCTGACATTGATCGACGCGCGGCTCCATGTGCTGCTGACCAGCCGTGAGTCGGAGCTCTTCGCCGGCCTGCCGGCACTGCCGGGCGGATGGGTGCACCCTGACGAGAACCTGGACGACGCGGCGATGCGCGAGCTGTCCGAGGAGACCGGGTTGGCGCGGTTGCGCACCCACCAGGAGCAACTCCGCAGCTACGGAGAAGTGAGCCGTGACTCGCGTGGCCGGGTGTTCTCCGTCGCCTATCTGGTGCTCGCCCCCGGAGCGCCCGACCCGGCACCGGACAGCGCAGCCGGACGAGGGTGGACGCCGGTCGACGAAGCGCTGGGCCTGCGACTGGCCCGCGACCACAACCGAATCCTGGCCGACGGGTTGGACCGGGCCCGGGCCAAGCTCGAATACACCTCGCTGGCGACCGTGTTCTGTCCCGCCGAGTTCACCGTCGCGGAGTTGCGCGGCGTCTACGAGGCGGTCTGGGAACGGTCGCTCGATCCGCGCAACTTCCACCGCAAGATGACCGGGACACCCGGCCTGCTGGTCGAGTGCGGACGTCTTCGACAAGAGGGCCCCGGACGTCCGGCGGCGCTGTATCGGGCGGGACGGACGCGAGTGCTCAACCCGCCGTTCGTCCGCGAACCCTGAGACCGTGACTGTTTCCTAGTTATCCACAGATTCCGTGAGACCGCTGGGCATCCTCGGCCTGCGCACTTACTCTCGTCGGCACCAGTACGACCATCATGAGGTACCCGACGATGACCGAAACGAGCGTTTCTCCGGCCACCGCCACTATCAGGCCCCGACGCAATCTGCGCTGGATCCTGATCGGGGTCCTCGCCATCTGCCTGGGCGGATTGGGGTCGGCGGTCCTCTACACGAGCGTGGCCGACGCCACCTCGGTGCTGAAGGCCAATCGCACCATCCATCGCGGTGAGTTGATCGGGCCGACCGACCTGGGACCGGTGAGCCTCGGCAGCCACCTCGGCGTCGAGACGGTGCCGGCGGAGCGGGCCGCTGAGTTGATCGGCAAGACCGCGCTGCTCGACTTGTCCGACGGGGCGCTGGTCACCCCCGCCTCCATCGGGGAACCCGAGGTGGTGCCGGGCTTCTCGCGGCTCGGTCTCAAGCTGGCCCCAGGTCAGGTGCCGGTTTCGGCACTACCGGCGGGAACCTCCGTGGTCTTGGTGCCGATCACCACGGGCAACGACGGCAAGTCGGCCGGGTCGGCCTATCGAGCCACCATCGCGGTCGCGCCGGCAAGCCTGGCCGACGGCAGCACGTCGTTGGAGGTGATGGTCGCCGACGCCGACAGCGACGAAGTCGCCCGGCTCGCGGCCGCCGGACGACTCGTCGTGGTGAAGCGGGCACTCTGATGTCCATCGTGGTGCTGACCTCGGCGGGCAATGCGCCGGGCGTGACCACGACGGCTCTCGGGCTCGCCTTGACCTGGCCGCGTCCGGTGCTGCTGGTGGACGCCGACCGCACCCCCACCCAGGCCGTCCTTGCTGGCTATCTGCGCGGTGAACACCCTGGCCAGCGCGGTTTCGGCCGGTTGCTGCAGGCCGCTCGCGAACGGCGTCCGATGGCGGAGATGCTCGACGGCGAAACCATCGAACTGCCGCCGCTGCTCGAGACCGACACCCCGGCCAGGTTCCTGCAGGGCTTCCCGCATCCGGGTGTGGTCGGGCTGTTCGGTTCGGCCTGGCCGGAACTGATGGCGGCTCTCGCCGAATGGCCGGGCGACGTCCTGATCGACGCCGGACGGGTGGGTGCCGAGGGCCTGCCAGTTCCGCTCACCCAACGGGCCGACCTGGTGCTGATGGTGACCGGGACGTCGCTGGTCGCGTTGGCGGGGCTGCGTCTCTACCTCGGGGGAGTGCGCGACGCCGCCGGCGAGACGGCGCTGCTGCTGGTCGGCAGCGGACGGCCCTACGGCCGGGCCGAGGTGCAGGGCCAGTTCGCGATCACGATCGCGGGCGAGGTGACCCACGCGCCGGCGCAGGCCGCGGTCCTCAGCGACGGCGCACCGCGTCCGCGGCGGTTCGCCGACTCGGCCTACGTGCGCAGCCTGCGCCAGGCCGCCGGCTCGATCGCCGGCCGGCTGGAGGCGTCCCGTGAGCTGATCGGAACCCGCCGATGACGAAGCTGACCACGATTCCGCTGTGGCAGAACCTGCCCTTCGAAACCACGGTGCCCGCCGAGCGGCTGCCCGGACGGCGCCCGCGCAGTGCCGAGTCGCCCGATTGGGAGGACACCTGCCCCAGTTCGGCGCCGTCCGAAACGCCGGCCGGGCTCGACTGGAGCCTGGTGGTGGTGTTGCGCCGGAAGGCGTCCGAACTGATCACCCGCGAACTCGCCGAGTACGCCGACGAGCACGGCACCGCGATGCCCGACGTGGACCGCCGGTTGCTCGGGCGGTCCCTGGTCCGCCAAGTGGTGCGCGATCACGCCGAGGATCTGTCGGCCAATGGGCAGGCACTGTGGCCGATCTCGCTGGAACACGCCTACGCCGAGGGTGTCGAGAACGCCATCTTCGGCTACGGACGGCTGCAGCCGCTGTTCGAGATTCCCGGCGCGGAGAACATCGAGATCCACGGCCACGACTCGGTGATGGTGCAGTTCGGTGACGGACACCGTGAGCAGCGATCGCCGGTGGCCGATTCGGACCAGGAGTTGGTCGAGGCCATCCGTTTCCTGGGTGAGTCGGTGTCGCCGGCCCGGCCGTTCGACGATGCACACCCGACCATGACCCTGGCGTTGGGGGACCGTTTCCGGCTGCACGCGATCGGCTTCGGACTGTCCTATCGGCCGTCGATCACGATCCGGCAGCACATCCTCACCGACGTGTCGCTGAAGGACCTGGTGGCCACCGGCATGCTGCCCGACGAGGTGGGCCGACTGCTGCATTCGGCGGTGATGGCACGCAAATCGATCGTGGTTTCCGGCGATCAGGGCGCCGGCAAAACCACGTTGTTGCGGGCGTTGATCGAGGCGATCCCCGAGAACGAGCGGTTCGGAACACTCGAGACCGACTACGAGCTACTCACCCATCTGCGGCCGAACCGGCGCAACATGGTGGCCCTACAGGCCAAGGTGGGGCTGGGGGAACATCAAGACGGACGCCGGCTCGGCGAGTACACGGTGGCCGATCTGATTCCCGAGGCGCTGCGGCAGAACCTGTCCCGGCTGATCGTCGGCGAGGTGCGCGGCTCAGAGGCCGGCGCGATGTTTGAGGCGATGCAGTCCGGAGCGGGAACTTTGAGTACCACCCACTCGCATTCGGCGGCGTCCACGATGGACCGGCTGGCCTCCCGGGTTGCCCAGGGCGGCGTGCTGAGCGTCGACGAGGCCTACCGTCAGATCGCGCACCACATCCATCTCCTTGTCTATGTGCGGCTGACCGACGACACCTGGCGTGGCGGCCGCCGCACCCGCCTGGTCGCCGAGATTCGGCAGCTCACCGGCGGCATCGAGGCCGGACGTCCGGTCACCCAGCTGGTCTATGCCGCGCCGACCGCCACGTCTCCTGCGGTGTTCCACCCAGAGCCGGTGTTCGCTGCGGAACTGGCCGAGTTCGACGAGGCCTGGGATCGGTCATGAGCGCGGTGTTGGCCGGTCTGCTCGGTGCCCTCCTGATCGGCGGGGTGGTGGTGGTCGTCGTCGGAGTGCGGCGGCGTCCGGTGGAGCCGGTGCGCAGCGGCAGATTCGGCGGCTCGCTGAGCGATCGACTGCTTCCGCTGTTGCGCGCGTACGGGCTACGACTGGCCATCGGGGCGATCGCCGGCATCGGGTTCGCCGTAGTCACCGGCATGTCGGTGATGGTGCTCGTGGTCCCGATCGCGGTGGTCGGCCTGCCGATTCTGCTGAGCGCGCCCCCGAATCGCGACATCGAGATGCTGGAGGCGCTCGATCGCTGGGTGCGTGGCCTGGCAGCGACCATTCCGACCGGGCGTTCGATCACGGACGCCATCCGGGTGTCCGTGCGCAACGCCCCGGCAGTGCTCTCCGCGCCGCTGGCGCTGCTGGTGGCCCGGCTCGACGAACGCTGGACGGCACCCGAGGCGCTGCGGGCGATGGCCGACGAGTTGGACTCGGTCGATGCCGACGCAGTGCTGGCTGCGCTCGCCCTGGCCGCCGAACGGGGTGGCACCGGTGCGACCGCCACCCTGCACGCGCTCGCCGATTCCATCCAGGACCGGCTCAAGGCACAACGCGAGATCGAGACCGAGCGCGCGAAACCGCGCATCGTCGTGCGGCAGGTGACGGTGGTGACAGTGCTCGCGCTCGCGGCGGCGCTACTGTTCGGCCGCGAGTTCTTCGCGCCCTACTCGACGCCGACCGGGCAGATCATCTTGGTGTCGCTGCTCGCGCTGTACGTGGCATCGCTGCTGATGCTGCGCCGAATGACGATGCCACGCCGCCGCGACCGGATCCTACGGAGCCTTCGATGACCGGGCTGTGGGTGGCGATCGGTTCCGGGGTCTTGCTCGCCGCCGGACTCTGGGCTCTGGCGGGCTACTTCGTGCCGGCACATCCGCGGTTGGCCGACACCCTGCGCGTGCTCGACGGACGGGTGGAGCCCCAGCCGTCATCCCCTGTCGATGGCCCGGATCGGCTGGGTGCCTGGGTGCGCCGCCGCATTCCGGGACCACTCGACGGCCGGATCGGTCGCCAGCTTCAGCTTCGCGGCATCGGGCTCGACAGGTTCTACACCTACAAGGCGCTCTCGGCGCTGGCCGGGTTCGCCCTGCCCACCCTGGTCGGTGTTGTTCTGCTGCTGACCAGTGGTGACTCGCTGATCTTCCCGCTGATCGTCGCCGTGCTACTGGGGTTGATCGGGTTCTTCCTCCCCGACATCGTGATCGGACGCCGCGCGGTAGCCACCGCGTCCGACGCGACCGAGGCGCTGCTCACCTTCTTCGACCTGGTCACCCTGGAGCGGCTGGCGAACTCGAGCGCTACCCAGTCCTTGCATGCCGCAGCCGCGGTGTCTGATCAGGCGGTCTTCATGGCCATCCGGGACTCGCTGCAGCGTTCCCGGCTTGAACAGCGAGCGCCGTTCAACGAGTTGAAGCGCCTGGGTGGCGAACTCGACTTGCCGGCGCTGTGTGACGTCGCCGACGTGATGAAGCTCGACGACTCGGGTGCTTCGCTGTCCGACGCGCTGCGGGCACGGGTCAAGGAGTTGCGCGACGCGCACCTGACCAAGGCGAAGGTTGAGGCCTCGGCCATCTCAGAGCGGATGACCTTCCTGATGGTCATCCCCAGCCTGATCTTCGGGCTGTTGTTCCTGGTTCCACCCCTGCTCAGGTTGCTGAGCACATGACTTCCACCATGAAGGAGTACCACCATGTCCATCCTGCACACCCTGATCGGGTTCCTGCTCAGCCCGCCGCGACGCGACGAGAAGGGCCTGTCCCAATCCACCGAGAACGTGCTGCTGCTGGCCGGAGCGGTCGGCGTTGCGGCGGCGATCGTCCTGGTGGTGAAGGCGTTCGTGGAAAAGAACCTGGGTCCGCTGAAATGAGTGAGCGCGGGGTCGCGGAGTCCACCCAGTGGGCGCTGCTGATCCCCGTGCTGATGCTGGTGGTGCTCGGCACCATCCAGGCCGGAGTCTGGCTGCACGGACGCAATGTGGCGTCCCAGGCGGCGTCCGCGGTGGCCGAGCAGGTCGCCTGGGGACGCGGTTCCGACGCCGAGGCGTCCGCGATGGGCCGCCGGATCGGCGCGGCCGGCGGGCTGACCGGAGTCGACGTCCGGGTGGAGCGACAGGCACGCAACGTCCGGGTGGTGGTGACCGCACACGCGCCGCTGATCTTCGATCTCGGTCTGGGCAACGTCACCGAGCATGCGGTGATGCCGTTGGAACGGGTCGGCCCATGAGTTCAGACCCACGCACGGCGAGCGGCGAACGAGGTGCCGCAGCCCTGGAATTCGTCCTGATCGTGCCCGCGCTCGGCCTGCTGATCTCGATGATGATCGGCTCCGCCCGGATCTGGCAGGCACACACGATCGTGGAGCAGATCGCCGGGACGGCCTCACGGGCCGCCTCGATGGCGCGGACGCCGTCCGAGGCGCGGGCGGCGGCTGACGACATCGTGCGTTATCAGGCCGCTACCCGTGGGTTGAGCTGTTCGTCATTGCGGGTCGACACCGACCTGACCGGCTTCCAGATCCCGGTCGGGCAGCCGGCCAGGGTGAGCAGCCAGGTCGCCTGCACCGTGCCGCTGTCCGACCTGATCGTTCCCGGCTGGCCGGGTAGCTGGACGGTGACCGCCGAGGCCGACTCGGTGCTGGATCGCTATCGAAGGAGAGGCTGAGATGACTCGCTTGCGTGCCGTGGCCGCTGCGTTGTTGCTGCTGACGATCGTCGGCGGTGTGCCGGTAGCCCTGTGGCTCTGGGGGGTATCGCCGCTCCGCCTCGCTGACCTGGCGCGTCCCGACGATGGTTCGGCGGTGCTGGCCGGCCTCACCGTCGCCGGTTGGTTGGCCTGGGCGGCCTTCGTGCTCTCCGTGCTGGCAGAGGCCGTCAACCTCATCGGACGCCGGTCGTCGCCGCTCCGCATCCCGCTGCTGGGAGGGTTCCAGTCACTGGTGGGCGCACTGGTGGTCGCGGTGTTGTCCGCCACCGCCGCGCCGGCCATGGCTGCCGTCCCTGCGGTCCAACCGACCGGTACGAAGACGGCGGTGGGTCTGCCCGCCGAAGAGGACGACTCGAGGGATGTCGTCGACGAGACGACGAGCTATCGGGTGCGTCCCGGCGATGATCTGTGGAGCGTGGCCGAGCAGCTGCTGGGCCAGGGCAGCCGGTGGCGGCTGCTGGCCGACGCGAATCCCGCTCTGCTGGCGAACCCGACCGTCGACCTGACCCCCGGGGTCCGGCTGGTGGTGCCTGAGCTGCCGGACGAGCCGGACGTCGCGGCACCGGAAACCGGAGCACGCCGGGCGCTCGCGAGACCCGAACAGCGGCGAGCGGCGTCCCCGCTGACGGTCGTGGTGAAGCGCGGCGACACGTTGAGCGGGCTTGCCGAGGAGCATCTGGGAGCGGCCGCCAAGTGGCCACGGATCTTCCGGGCCAACAAGGATCGGATCAAGGATCCGGACGCGATCGACGTCGGTTGGCAGCTGGTGATCCCGGCAAGAGCGGCTGCGGCACCCGAACCCGGCCGGCATCGTCCGGTACGGAAACAGAACCGCCTCCCACAAGGCCAATCGATTCCACAGACGCAGCAGCCCGGCGAGCCCACAGCGCCCGCGCCGGAGGCGCAGCCAACTCCTGATGGCACCCCCCAGACCTCGGCGGCCACCGCGTCCGGGTCCGGCTGGTCGCTCGTCGGCGGGTTGTCCGGTGCGGCGGCGGCGATGATTCTCGTCGGGCTGGGTCTGAACCGGCTCGATCAGCTGCGGGCGCGTCCGCTGGGTCGGCGGATCAACCATCCGCCGGTGGATCTGCGACGCTACGAGACCGCGCTGGGCCGACGCGAACGACCGGACACGACAGCCCTGTTGGAGACGGCACTGCGCGCACTCGGAGCCTGGGCGCACGCGGCCGGCCGGCCGTTGCCGCGACTCGCGGTGGCCCGCATCGACGGCGGCGGGGTGAGTTTCGAGTGGGAGACCGAGCCGGCCTTCGATCCGCCGTCCGGCTTCCGCCGCGTGGCGGGCTGCTGGCGGCTGACCAACGCCGCCGCCGACAAGCTGCCCGCTTCGGCGCACCCGGTGCCCTTCCCCGCGCTGATCACGGTCGGCCGGGAGTCCGATGGCAATTGGCTGATGATCGACCTGGAAGCGCGGTCGCCGCTGGCGCTGGACGGGCCACGGAACCTGCGGCACGCGGCGGCCGCCGCGATGGCAGTGGAGCTGTCCTGTTCGCCCTGGGCCTCGGAACTCAGCCTGACGGTGGTCGGAGGCGACGAGATGTTCGTCCGAGCAGCCTGCCCCGAACTGGTCCGGTTCTACGCCGAACCCGACGAGGCTCTCGACGGCCTAGCGGCCTTGGTCGCGGAGCGGGCCGCCGACGACTCGCCGACGGCGCTGCTGCGCGTCGATCCGGAACGGGCCGAGGCCGGTGCCGCGCAGATCGTCATCGTCGCCGATGAGCCGAGCGAAGCCGTCCGGGCCCGTCTCGACGAGATCGTCGGCGATGCCGATCTGGGGGTGGCCGGCGTGGTCGCCGGAACGGGTGAGTCGGCGCTGGTGCTGACCGGTAGCGACGATGAGCCCGGCGCCCGGCTCGACCCGGAGCGCTGCGAGCTTCGCCCGCACCTGATCCCGGCGCACACCCGGGCGGCGATCGGCACGATCTTCGCGGCCACCGAGCAGCCAGCCGGGAAAGCGCCCTGGTGGTCGGAGGCGGACAACGTCCGAGCCCTGGTGCCGCGACGGGATTCCGTCCGGATCGGCGAGGCAGCGCCCGAACTGATCGAACATCCCTATCTGAAGCTGATCGGGCCGATCGAACTGCTGGGTGCGGCCGGAGAAGCACCCGCGCGTTCCCGCCGGCAGTGCGAGGAATACTGCGCGTGGCTGCTGGAGAACCCGCGGAGTACCGCGACCCGGATGACCACCGAACTCGTGGTGGCCGAGAGCACCCGGCGGTCGAATATGTCGCGGCTGCGTTCCTGGCTGGGTTCGGACGCCACAGGTGCGCCCTACCTGCCCGAGGCGTACTCCGGTCGGATCGAACTGCATCCCGGTGTCGAGTCGGACTGGCAGCGGGTGCAGGTGCTGACCGCGCCCGGCCTGAACCGGCTGGGCCCGGAGGTGCTGGTCAACGTGTTGGAGTACGTCCGTGGCGCGCCGCTGGCCGACGCCGCACCGGGGCAATGGCGTTGGGCGGAGGAGTTGCGCACCGATATGGCGTCACTGCTGCGGGACGCCGGTGTGCTGCTCACCCGTTGGGCGCTGGAACACAGCGATCTGGACGTCGCCCGCTGGGCTGCCGGACGGGCGCTGTTAGTAGCACCCGAGGACGAGTTGCTGCTGGTCGAGCGGATCAACACCGAGGTGTTGGCCGGCAACACCGTCGAGGTGCAACGTCTGGTGCGCTGGGTCACCGGCCAGGCCCGCGCACTCGGCGTCGACCTGGCTCCCGAAACGGTGAATGCCTGCCAGCGGGCGATGGAGGGCCGGACGAGGCCCCGCGCCGCCCGCTGACTCGCTGGTTGAGCTCGTCGCTTGGGTTGAGCTTGTCGCTTGGGTTGAGCTTGTCGAAACCCCCCGGGTCGCGACAAGCTCAACCAACGAAACGGCTAGCGCTGAGGCCGGTAGACCGTGCTCTTGCCCTTCAGCGCCCGGGTGATGCCGGACAGGTACGCCGAATGGTCCTGATCGGTCAGGTTGTAGGTGACGTAGACGCCGAACCGCTCCCGCACGGTGCGCTGCGCCATCTCCACCGCCAGCGCGCTGTCGGTGGTGGTCAGGTCCACCGCGGCCGCGCCCAGCTGCCGCTGCTTCAGGCCCGGAATCTGCGGCGGCTGCCACGAGCCGTAGTACGGGTTGTAGGCGTAGTCGAGTAGCCAGCCCGCCTTGAATCCGCGATAGACCGTCCGCTCACCCGAGGGGCCGATGTTGTAGAAGGTGATCAGCTTGTCCTTGCCGAGCCGGTGCCGCAGCGCCTTGATGAAATAGACGAACGAGTAGTCGTTGGGTTGCCCGGTGCCGTTGACGCCGTACTCCGACCATTCGTCGTCGAGGTCGATGCCGTCCAGGCGGTACTTCTTCACCGCAGCGGCGACCTCGGCGGCGAAGGCGTCTGCGGCCTGGTAGGTGGGGAAGTTCGCGAAGCCCGCACCCTGGTGGTTGCCCAGAATCGACAGCAGCACCTTGGTGCCCTTGGCCTGCACCGGCCGGATCTGCGTCTTGGCGTTCTCCAACGTCTCGGTGACCCGCTCATTGAGATGCAGGTACGCCTTCTTCTTGTCGACGTCGTAATTGATGTTGGCCGCGAAGATCATCGCCATGTCGAACGCCGGGCGCTTGCTGTTCTTCAGCGAATAGTCGGCGACGTTGCGGAAGTCGTAGTTGTTGACCTCGACGTACACCACCGTCTTCGGGTCGGCGTGGCGATGGCCGTGGTGGCCGCCGCGATGATGACCGCCGCCGCCTCCCGCGGCGGCTGGTTGGGCGGCGAGGCCGGCGACCATCAACGCGCCGGCCGCGGTGACGGCGGCGGCCCTGGTGAGCGTGCGGGTGAGCCGTCCGATGCGGCTTGGATAGGACATGAGTGACCCTCTCCGTTGGGGGATACGAGTTGGCCGACCGAAATGAGGGGTGCGGTCCCGAGCACTATAACGATTGAGTGAGCAGAGCGGAAGAGGTGCGGGGTCGCGGCAAGCTTGACCAACTTGGTCGGGATCCCGACCAACTCGGCCGGCGATGGGCCTAGAACCAGCGCGGCACCCGGGCCCGGTACGCCTCGTAGTCCGCACCGAACAGCCGGGTCAGGGCGTGCTCCTCGGCGGTGATCTGCGGTTGCAGGGTGAGCACCAGCCCGGGCAGCGCGACCAGGGTGCGCAGCCGTCCCTGCCAGATCGCGTGGGCGAGCAGGACGAGCAGGATGGCGCAGTACATCGGGTTGCGTGTGTAGGCGTAGAGGCCGTCGGTGACCAGCGTCGTGGCATCGTCGGGACGATGCGGCTTCATGGTGGTGCCCACCCGGCCGAAGCCGCGCAGCGCCGCGACGCTGAGAGTCAGCGCCGCCGCTCCGACCGTGGCGGCGATGAGGGTCTGACCGGGGAACCGGCGGCGTCCACCGGCCTGGGCGGCCAGCCCGGCTTGAGCGCCCAGCCACAGCAACTCCCACACCGGCGGAATGATCCGCGGGACGGCCGGCCCGTCGTCTGCGCTGTCCATCGCCGCCTCCTCCGAGTTGAGCTGCGAATGGCCCTAGCATCCGCCTCGCGGTGAGCACCGGCAAGACCTCGCGGCGGTCGTAGGCTCGGGGCATGGATCCCTCCGCGATGCGGGTCAGCTATCAGCGCGACAGCCTGGACGAGGCCCGCGCCGCCGACCGACCGCTGGCACAGTTCACCGCCTGGTTCGACGAGGCGGTCGCCGCCGGAGTCACCGAGCCCAATGCGATGACACTGGCCACGGTCGGGCCGGACGGACGGCCGTCCACCCGGATCGTGCTGATGAAGGGCTTCGACGCCCACGGGGTGGTGTTCTACACCAACTACCGCTCACGCAAGGCGCGCGAGTTGGAGGCGCACCCGTTCGTGGCGCTGCAGTTCCACTGGGTCGAGTTGGAACGGGTGGTGCGCATCGAGGGTCGCGCCGAGCGGACCACCCCGGCCGAATCGGACGCCTACTTCGCCAGCCGTCCGGTCGGCTCCCGGATCGGCGCCTGGGCCTCACCGCAGAGCGAGGTGATCGCGAACCGGGAGGTCTTGGTGAGCAACGCCGACGCGGCGTCCGCCCGCTACGGGGAGAATCCGCCGCGGCCCGAGCACTGGGGCGGCTACCGGGTGCTGCCCGAGGTCTGGGAGTTCTGGCAGGGCCGGACGTCGCGGCTGCACGACCGGCTGCGCTACCGACTCGCCCCGAACGGCGACTGGGTCAGGGAGCGCTTGGCTCCCTGACCCAGGGCATCTGTTCAGGGTCTCGACAAGCTCGACCAGCGAAGGTCTCGACAGGCTCGACCGGCGGTTGTCAGGGAACGACGATCACCGGCACCGGGGAGTTCCGGACGATCTTCGCGCCACCGGAGCCGAGGAACACGTTGGCCAGCTTGTGGGTCCGGGACGATCCGACCACCAGCACGTCGCCCTCGGTCCAGTCGACGCCGGCCAGGGCGTCGGCCCAGGTGGTGCCGCGGGCCAGGTCGACGCTCGCGTTGATCCCGTCGTGCTTGTACAGGTGCTCGAGTGCCTCGACCTGCGCGCCCTTGACCTGCTCGACCAGCTTGGCGAAGACCAGGTCCTCGTCGTTGCGGACGGCGGAGGTGACCATCGTCCGATGCTTCAGCGCAACGGTCAGCAACCGCAACTCGGCACCGACCCGCTTGCAGATGTCGGCGACATCGTCGAGCAGCTTCCAGGTGACATCGTCATCGCGGAAGGCCAGCGTGACCCGGTTGATCTTGGATCCGGCGGGGGGACGATAGCCGCGCGGAGCCAGGGCGACCGGCACCGTCGACGAGTGCAGCAGCCGGTCGGTCTTCGAGCTGACCGCGATCCGGCCGTCGGCGCCGTTGGTGCCGGAGCCGACCACGATCAGGGTCGCACCGAGCTCTTCGGCCTGCTCCATGATTGCTGCGGGCACCGACCGGCCCGTCACCCAGGTCGCTTCGGCGGTGATGCCCGGCTCATCGGCCAGTAGCCTCATCGCTTCCTTGGCGCTCGCCTCACCTTCCTCGGCGGCCCAGGTTTCGAACTCGCCGTCCGTGGCGCTGCCGGCTGAGGTCTCCCACCCGCGCGGCACCACGGTGAGCGCATGCACCGTGTCCGCCTCCGACCGGGCGAACTGACAGGCCAGGGCCAGTGCGCCCGAGTCGTCGGTCGGTGGTCGGTAGCTGACCAGGTATGTCATTCGTCGTCCTTACCCTTTGGCTCGGCAATCTCTTCCAGGGACTTATAGGTGTTCAGCGTCGCGTGGCGGCGTCCGTAGAACCAGTAGTACGCCCACACGACGATCATCCAACCACCAAAGATCGCCCAGGTGACCGCGGCCAGTCCGGACAAGACGTACACGCAGGCGATGACGGTCAGGATCGGCACCACCGGGTAGAGCGGCACCTTGAACGGGCGCTCCAGATCGGGGTGGGTGCGGCGCAGCACCATGATCGAGATGGCGACCACCGTGAACGCCATCAGGGTGCCGATGGAGACGGTGTCCCACAGGTAGTCGGCGGGGACGAAGCCGGAGACGATCGCGACCAGGACGGAGACGAAGACCGTGTTGTAGGTCGGGGTCATCGTCTTCTGGTTGACCTGAAGGAACTTCTTCGGGATGAGACCGTCGCGGCCGACGGCGAACAGGATTCGGGTCTGGCCGTACAGGGTGACCAGGGTCACCGAGAAGATCGAGATGACCGCGCCGGCGGCCAGGATCGTCGACCAGATCTGGTTGCCGGTGACGTCGGCCAGGATCTTGGCCAGACCCGCTTCGCCGGCGGCCTCGGTGGAGAAGAACTCGACCGGCTTGGCGGCGATACCGGCCGCGGCGACCATGATGTAGATGACGGTGACGATCAATAGCGCGCCGATGATGGCCCGTGGCAGCGCCTTCTGCGGGTTCTTCACCTCCTCACCGGCGGTCGCGACAGCGTCCAAGCCGATGAAACTGAAGAAGATCGTGCCGGCCGCGGCACTGATCCCGGCGGCCTGGGCGAAGAAGTTCGAGAAATGGTCGGCGTTGAAGGCGCTGAAACCGATGATGGTGAACAGCACCAGCACACCGAGCTTGATCAGCACCATGATCGCGTTGACGGTCGCTGACTCGGACGCCCCGCGCAGCAGCAGCAACATGCACAGCAGGATCAGGATCATGGCGGGCAGGTTGACGATGCCGCCGGTCGCCGCGCCGTCCACACCGGGCACGAACGAGATGGACAGGGCTCGGGGCAGGGTGAATCCGAAAAGGCTGTGCAGCAACTCGTTGAAGTAGCCGCTCCAACCGACCGCGACGGCGGAGACCGCGACGCCGTACTCCAGCAGCACACAGCCGGCGATCAGCACCGCCGCACCCTCGCCGAGGGCGTGGTAGGTGTAGGAGTACGTCGACCCGCTGACCGGAATCGCGGACGCCATCTCGGCGTAACACAACGCCGAAAGGCCCGCGGCCGCGGCGGCGATGATGAACGAGATGATGACGGCGGCGCCCGCCTTCGGGATCGCTTCGCTCAACACGAAAAAGATGCCGGTGCCGACAGTGGCACCGACACCGAACATCATCAACTGGAACGTGCCCATGTTGCGGGCGAGTTCCTCGCCCTTGTGGTGCATATGTTGAAAAACGATCGGCTTCCGGCGCCGCAGCTGCTCACCGATGGGCACACTCATCTTGTCTCCCGAGAAATTTTTGTCCGACAGGGACGTGGGGGACAAGCTAGCGGCTGTTACCCGCGCTGGGAACCACTTGGGCGGGTTTCTCTCATCACCACAGTGTTACGATTTCTCGCCTTCGTGTGGTTCTACGGCCAAAATGATGGTGAATTCGGCTGTTCGCAGGCTCAACCACCGGTGGAGCGTCCGAGAGGTGGCGACGGCTAGTCGCGGCTGTAGACCAGCAGGCTGTACGGCGCGATGGCCAGCGCGGCATGGGCCGGCATGCCGTCGTAGTCGCCGGCGACCGCCTCCAGATCGAAGGAATCGAAGTCGCCGAAATCGTCGGAGTAGATCGTCGCGTCGCTGTTGAACCGCAGGCGCCACACTCCCGGCGACGGCATGCCGATGGTGTAGTTCCCCCGTGGCTGCGAGCCGAGGTTGACCACCACGACGACATCGTCGCGAGCACCGTGGTCCCACCAGCGCTGGAACGCGATCATGTTGTTGTCGTCGTGGGCATGGAGGATCCGCAGCCCCGACCCCATCAGGCCCTTGGTGGTGCCGGCCAGATTGCGGCGCAGCGCGATCAGGTCGCGGTACAGCCGGACGATGCCGTGATACTCGGCGTCGAGGCTCCAGTCCAGGCCGACGTCGTCGCGGAACCAGCCACCCTGCAGGAACTCCTGGCCCTGGAAGATCATCGGAATGCCCGGTGCGGTGAACACCAGCCCGGCGCCCAGCGTCGATCGCTTCTGCGCCCAGTAGCCCTCCGGGTCGGCGGGGTCGATCTCTTGAGGAACCCGGGCCCGGCCGTTGGCCACCTCGTCGTGCGACTCGGTGTAGATCACCCGCGCGTAGGTGTCGCCGTAGTTGTTGGCGATGGCGCCGGTCACCGCCGGAACCGAGCGGTAGGCGTCGTCGGCAACGATGATCGCGGCGCGCACCGGATGCACGAAATCGGCCTCCCACTGGGCGTGATAGGCCGCGCCGTCGGGCCCGGTGCTGGTCACCGCGGGGTCGCGGTGCAGGTCTTCGGCGATGGTGATCGCGTCGGGGAACTCCTGCCGGACGGCGCGGTTGACCCAGCTCTGCAGACTCCAGCCGTCGGGCAGGTCGAAGTCGGCATCGGCATCGACCGAACGCATGTAGGGGGTCATGTCGAAGCGCAGGCCGTCGACGTGGTAGTCGCGCAGCCACATGAACGCGTTGTCGCGGATGAACTGACGAACCTCGCCCCGGCCGTAGTCGGGACGGGTGTCGCCCCACGGCGTGTTGGAGCGCCAGTCGTTGTAGAAGTAGATGCCGCCCTTGCCGTTCTCGGACCAGCCGTCGAACTGCCACAGGTCGAGGTCGGACGGGCCGAAGTGGTTGTAGACGACGTCCATGATCACCGCGAGACCGGCCTTGTGCGCCTCGCGGATCAGAGTCTTCAGGGCGTCCGGGCCGCCGTAAGCGCTTTCCACGGCGAAGATGTGCGCCGGGTTGTAGCCCCAGGAGAAGTCGCCGGCGAACTCCGCCGACGGCATCAACTGCAGCGCGCTGACCCCCAGCCGCCGGAAGTGGTCGAGGTTGGCCCGGACCTCGTCGAACTTGCCGACCTGCCCGGGCTCGGCGGGGGCGAACGAGCCGACGTGCAACTCGTAGATCACCAGATCGTTGTGTGGCGGGCAGACGAACGCGTCGCCCTGCCAGTCGAATGCGGCATGGTCGTAGACCACCCCGTTGCCGACCGAGTTGGTGACCTGGAATGCGTACGGGTCGATCCGGTCCAGCTCGTGGTCGGCATTGACGATCCGGTACTTGAAGTCGGCCCCGGGACGTACACCCGGCGCGAACGTGTACCAGTACCCGTTGCCCTCTGACGTCAATGGATCCGCGTCGCCCGACCAGTCGTTGAAATCGCCCCGGACGGCGACGGAATCGGCATGCGGCGCCCACACCCGGAAGCCGACCCCGTCCGCGGTGACGATCGCACCCATCCCGGCCAACGGCTCAGCCGGTGGAGTGCTGCTGGTGGGTGCGGAGGCGTCCATGGCAGACAACGTACCGGTGAGGGCTGACAGTCTCGGCGAGGCCGCGAAGGCGCCTGGTGCGCCGCCACCTATCTTTGGAGGCATGGCCTTTTTGTTGCGCGCGTTGAGTGTGGCCGGCGCCGCCCTGGTACTGACCGCCTGCGCCACCACTCCGCCGCCCGCGGTGACCGTCGCGCCGTCGGCCGGCCCGGTCAGCACCGACGCCGCGACACCCACCCCGTCCGGCTCGGTCTCGCCGGTGCCCAGCACAGACGCGTCGGTTCCCGCCGACTCGGTGGTGCTCGGGCCGAAGGGCGTCTCCGGCGCCGACTTCGGTGCCGCCGAGGCACAGGTGGTGGCGCTGCTCACCGACAAGGCCGGCAAGGCCGACGAGTCCTACACCGGGCCGGTGTGCGAGCTCGACGACGCCACCCCCTACGGTCGGCAGCTGCAGTACGGCCAGACCAGGTTCCTGTTCCAGAGCAAGGCCAAGGGCAGCAAAGCCTCGCCGCGCACCTTCACCGGTTGGGTGAGCGATCTGGACGCCCCACTGAACAAATCGCTGAAGCTCGCCGACGGCTATCCGGCGAACCCGAGCTTCGCCGCGCTCAAGACGGCCTTCCCGGCCGGGAAACAGAGCACCATCCACCTCGGTGACTCGTCGGTGCACGTGTTCCGCACGCCCGAGGGCATCTGGTACCGCGGTTACACCAAGAAGGCCCCGGACGCCGTGGGCGCCGGCCCGATGGGCACCTGCGAATAGTGGCGGGACAGTTGCTGGCGGGGCGCTACCGCCTGGAGAACGAGATCGGTGCCGGAGGCATGGGACGGGTGTGGCGAGCCCGTGACGTCCGGCTGGACCGTGAGGTGGCGGTCAAAACCGTCGACCTGGCGCGGGTCAGCGACCCTTCCATCGCCGGCCGCTTCCAACGCGAGATCGTGCTCACCGCCAAGCTGACCAGTCCGCACACCGTCACCGTGTTCGACGGCGGCGTCGACGGCGGCACCGCCTACCTGGTGATGGAACTGCTGCACGGCGAGTCGCTGGCCGACACCATCGCTCGCAGCGGGCCGCTGAGCCTGGCCCAGACCCTGGACGTCGCCCGGCAGGTCACCCTCGGACTGTCCGCCGCGCACGCGATCGGCCTGGTGCATCGCGACATCAAGCCGGCCAACGTGATGCGCAGCGGCGGGCGGGTGAAACTGCTCGACTTCGGCATCGCGCAGCTGACCGGGCAGGCCGATCCGCACCTGACGGCACCGTCGATGACCATCGGCACCGCGGCCTACATGTCGCCCGAGCAGGCCTCAGGTCGCCCGGTCGATGCCTCCACCGACCTGTACGCGCTGGGCTGCCTGATCATGACCATGATGACCGGACGCCCGCCGTTCGACGGCGACCAGGCCGTCATGGTGGCGTCCAGCCAGATCAATGAGGTGCCGCCGCGGCTGCTGAGTCGGCGTCCGGATGCTCCGCAGGCCCTGGACGCCCTGGTCGGCCGGCTGCTGGCCAAGAACCCGGCCGAGCGCCCCGACACCGAGGCGGTACTGCGGGCACTGGACCAGATCGCCGCCGACCCCAACGCCCGGACGGCTCCGCTGCCGATGCCACCGGCGGCGCCGCCGACGACCGCATCGGTGCCGCGACCGGTCGCGGCACCCTCGGGAGCGCCCCCGCAGGCAACCCGTCCCTACACCCAGGTGAACGCGCCGTCGCCGGCCGCCGCCCGCGCCATCGAGGCACTCCAGCCCCCCGGCTCGTGGTGGATCGCCGGCGTCCTGGTCGGCCTGATGGCGGCGATCCTGGCCGGCAGCATCGCGGCGAACCTGACCGGGCTGGCCACCGCGCAGTTGTTCAGCGGCCAGCCGAGCCGGTCGGCGACCACGTCGGCGAAGCCGTCGTCCAGCCCGTCGAAGCGCACCAGCCCGACGGCCAAGACGACGCCCACCGCGCCCGATCCTGGCAAGGTGGTCGGCCTGGCGGCGGCGCTGGAGGGCGTCCGCTTTGCGTTGAATGCACTGCCCGACAGCGACGCCAAGACCGAGCTGCTCGACGACTGGAAGCTGGCCAGCGCGCGGATCGCGGCCGGCCAGACTCCCAAAGTGACCCTGTCCGCCTTCAAAAAGTCAGTCCGGAACTCGGAGCTCGGGGTCCTCGAACGCCAAGCGGTGCTGGCCGCGACAGGGCTGGTCGGTCAGCTGCTCTAGCCGGTCAGCCGGCCTCACCAGCCAGCCGGGCCAGCAGCAGCGCTTCGGCCTTGCAGGCCTTGGCGAAGTCGCCCAGATGCAGCGACTCGTCGATGCCGTGCATCCGCGAATCGGGGTCGCACACCGCCGTGACCACGATCTCGGCGGCCGGGAAGGCCTGCTGGAAGTCGGCCACCATCGGAATCGAGCCGCCCTGCCCGGTGAACACCGGCTCAACGCCCCATGCCTCGACGAACGCCGCCCGGGCCGCGTCGGCGAACGGGCCCTGGAACGGCACGGTGGTGCCGGAACCCTTGGTTCCATCGCTGACCCGCACCCGGGCACCCCAGGGCGCGTGCTGCTGCAGATGTGTGGTCAGCGCGGCCAGTGCCTGACCGGGGTCGGCGTCCGGGGCGATCCGTACGCTCACCTTGGCCCGCGCCGACGGCGCCAGCGTGTTCGAGGCGTCGGCGACGCTGGTGGCGTCGATGCCGATCACGGTGGCGGTCGGCTTGGTCCACAGCCGTCCGGCGATCGGGCCCTCGCCGAGCAGCCGGACGCCGTCGAGCGCCCCGCTCTCGGCGCGCAGCCGGCTCTCCGGGTAGTCCAGCTCAGGGTCGGGCATCGCGCTCAGCCCCTCGATCGCGACGTTGCCGTCGGCGTCGTGCAGGGTGGCCAGCAGCCGGCACAGCGCGGTCAACGCGTCGGGGACGGCGCCGCCGTACTGCCCGGAATGCAGCGCATGATCGAGGGTGGACACCTCGACGACGCAGTCGACCAGGCCACGCAGCGTGGTGGTGAACGCGGGTTCGCCGACATTCCAGTTGCCGGAGTCGGCGATCACGTAGGCGTCGGCGGCGAGCAGGTCACGATGCCGCTCGAGGATCGTGGCCAGCGATGCTGACCCGATCTCTTCCTCACCCTCGACGAACAGTGTGACGCCCACCGGCGGTTTGCCGCCGAAAGCCCGCAACGCGGCCAGGTGCACCATCACACCTGCCTTGTCGTCGGCCACGCCGCGGCCGAAGAGCCGTCCGTCGGCCTCGCGTACCGCGAACGGATCGGACGTCCACAGCGCGACGTCGCCGGTGGGTTGCACGTCGTGATGCGCGTACAGACAGACCGTCGGAGCGCCGACCGGACCGGGGAAGCGGGCGATCACCGCCGGCTGCCCGCCCTCGGTGACGATCCGGACGTCGTCGCAACCGAGCGCCCGGATCTGCGCCACGACCCACTCGGCGCTCTGCTGCACGTAGCCGGCATGGGTCGGCAGGGCGCTCACCGACGGGATCGCCACCAGGGCGGCCAAGTCGTCGACAACGGAAGGGAGGACGGCGTCCACGGCGTCACTGACATTCATGGCGGCACCCTACTCGGCATCCCTGACAGTTCCCGGAGTCACCCGGTGGGAGGTTGAACGCCGCTCATGGGCGCGTCAGGCTGGACGCTCACACGTCACCACCAGTGCGCACTCAGGAGCAACAGCCATGCCCAGCAACACCCGCATCACCCCGAACAAGGTCGGCAAGGTCGCGACCAAGGTGGCCACCGAAGCCGCCTACGTCATCACCGGGCTGGCCGACATCGTCGCCGGCACCGTCCAGGACGTCGTCAAGCAGAGCAGGCAGGGTTATACCGACCGTCGCGCCGCCGGGGATCGTCCGGTCGCCGACTACGCGCGGCAGGTGCCGCAGCAGATGAAGGGTTTCGTCGACGAGATCAAGGAGGCCTACGTCGGGCTCTCCGCCCGTGGCCGCACGGTCTTCGCCGACGGCTTCTCCTCGACCGCACACCGGCCGGCCCGTGCTGCGGACGAGGCTCCCGGCGAGACGACGCAGGACTACCAGCAGCCGCCGACCAACTGACCCCGGCCGCGGTAACCGGTCCGCAATCGTCCCGCAACGGCCGCGTCAGACGGGCTCATTACTTTCGTGATCGTCCACCGACGAGCGAAGGAGCCGGCCATGACCACCACCGATCCACACCAGGCGATCGATCCAGTCCGAGCCGCAGCGGTCATCAAGTCCGGGGTCGGCCGCCGCGGTCTACTGCTGGCCGCCGCCGCGATGGGAGCGGGTTCGAGCCTCGCCGCCGCGTCCGTCACCCCGGCCGCCGCTCACTCACGTTCCCGCGGCGACTTCTACGAGGGTGTGTTGCAGCCGGGTAAAGGGCGCATCCGAGGCGACCACTACCTGCCCTCGCGCACGCCCGATGTGCTGTGGGGATACGTACCGACGGTGCATGCGACGCCGGTGCTGTCGATGCGGTCCGGGCGGACGGTGACCATCGATTCGGTCTCGCACGAGGGAATTCTCGAGGACCAGGGCCGTGATCCGGTGTCCTGGCTCGGCGGCCACGGCGTGCGGAAGCGCGACGTGCTCACCGACGCCATCGACATTGCCGCCCACTACCGGCGGACGGCTCGGAACTTCGATGTCGACGGTCCGCATGTCGTGACCGGACCGATCCGGGTCGAGGGCGCCAAGCCGGGCGACGTGCTCAAGGTGGAGACTCTCGACCTGCGGGCCCGGGTTCCCTACGGCGTGGTTTCCAGCCGGCACGGCAAGGGCGCACTGGCGATCACGGCGGCCGGGACCGCTCCGGCCGGCATCACCATCGACGAGGTGATGCCGCCGCACGACACCGACAACCGTGCCTCCGGCATCCCCACCGAGTATCACAACGTGTCCGTGTTCACCGCGGTGCAGGGCGGCCATGGGGTGATGAGGTCCGGACGGCGTGCGCTGCGGTTCCCACTCAATCCCTTCTTCGGCATGCTCGGCGTCGCGTTCTCGGAGGCGTCCGGGCTCACCGACGCGAGCGCGAACTCGATTCCGCCGACGCTCGGCGGCGGCAATATCGACATTCGGCATCTGGGTGCGGGCTCCACCTTCTACTTGCCGGTGTTCGCCGACGGCGCGCTGTTCTATGTCGGCGACCCGCACCACGCGATGGGCGACGGTGAGGTGGCGCTGACCGCGATGGAGGGGTCGCTGCGCGGCACCTTCCGGCTCACGGTGTGCAAGAAGGGTTCTGGAGACGCGCCCTCGGTGGCGTTCCGCTACCCGTTCGCCGAGACGTCCGATGCCTGGATCCCGATCGGACTGTCCGATCCGGACGGCAGCGTGGGCGGCCAGGGCAGTGACCTGAACATCGCCATGCGCCGCGCCGTGGTGAACGCCCTCGACTTCCTGGAGCACGACAAGGGACTCAGCCGCGCAGTGGCCTACGCCTACCTGTCGGCCGCCGCCAACTTCTCGGTCACCCAGGTAGTCGATCGGACGACGGGGGTGCACGGATTGATCCGCAAGTCGGACCTGCGCTGACCCGGCGTCAGCGCGGCAGTTCGCGCAGCCCGTCCACCAGGGCATCAGCCAGCCAGCGCTGGTAGTCGTCCGCACTCCAGCCGCAGCGCCGGACGAGGCGATCGGCGATCTCCGGCGAGGTGAGCGTCCAGATCAGATCGACGGCTCGTTCGAGGTCCATGCCGCCGAGACCGAAGCGCTGCTGAATGTGCCGCACCACGCCGGTGTTGCCGAATCGGCGCTCGCGGTCGATGGTGGCCAGGAAGGCCCTGAGTTCGGCGTCCGACCCGGCTCCCTCGGCGAGCACCACCCCGAGCAGCGGCCCGGTGCGCGCCACCAGCATCCGGGCGAACGCCGCGTAGGCGCGCAGCGTCTCCGGGGCGTTGTCGCGGGTGCGGACGTGGATCATCTCGGGCCGGTCGTTCATCGCGATCGGCTCGTCGTCGCCGGCCAGCAGCGTGTCGTAGACGGCCTTCAGCACCTCGGCCTTGCCGCCGAAGGTGTTGTAGATGGTCTGTGGGCTGACCCGGGCTGCGCGTGCCAGGGCCGCGATGGTGGTGCCGTGGTAGCCGACCTGCAGGAACCGGTCACGGGCCGCTGCCAACACCTTCGCCCGGGTCAGTCGCGCGGCCTCCGCGCGGCGCGAATTGTCGTAGCCACGTGTTGACATCATCTCCCATTCGCTGGATTCTTATTCCACTGGAATATCGTTCCAGTCACACTGTATCGAGGGGGAACAGGATGACCAGCACCACCATCGGGGCGAGTCGGATCAACGCGGCGCTGCCCGCCGCGCGCGCCGTGTTCGAGGCGATCAACTCGGGGGACCTGAACTGCCTGGACGAGGCGGTCACCGCCGACTTCGTCGATCACGGCTCACCGTTCCCGCTGCCGCCCGGGCCCGAGGGGTATCGGGAGATCCTGACCTATGTGACCCGGGTGCTCGCCCTGCGCTACGAGCTGATGGACGAGTTCGTCACCGAGGACCGGATCGTCATCCGGGCGCTCGGTCACGGTGTGGCGGTGGCGCCGGTGCACGGCGAGCAGTTCGCCGGACGTCCGTACACGATGCCGACGATCCACATCTATCGCACCGAGGGCGACCGGCTGGCCGAGCATTGGGGCGTCCGGGACGAACTCGGTGTGCTGCAGCAGATCGGTGCGCTGCCGAAGCCGACGCCGCCGGTCTGAACCCGCTGGTCGGGCTTGTCGGAACGGGGGGCATCGACAAGCCCGACCGGCGACACCGGCGTGCTTGGATGGGAGCTGTGGAGAACACCGAGATCACTGTCAACGAACTGCCCGACGACGCCGTCGTCCTCGACGTCCGTGAGCCGGGGGAGTGGGCTGCCGGACGGGCCCGCAACGCGGTGCACATTCCGCTCGGCGAGGTGGTGGCCCGGCTGTCGGAGCTGCCCGTCGTCGAGGGTCCGCTGCCGGTGATCTGCCGTTCCGGCGCCCGTTCGGCGCAGGTGGTCGCCTACCTGCTGGCCAACGGCATCGACGCGGTGAACGTGGACGGCGGCACGCTGGCCTGGGCGCGGGCCGGCAAACCGATGACGGCCGATCGGGGCGAGCCGTACGTTGTCTGAGCCGGCTGCAAGGATGGGCGGCATGAGCCTCGATCCAGCCAACCCGTTCGCCCGGCCGTCCACGCTGCCCTATCAGCTGACGCCGTGGCGCGACGTCCGTGCCGAGCACTACCTGCCGGCGGTCGAGGCCGGCATCGCCGAGCGGCTGGACGAGTTGCGGGCGATCGCCGAGGTCGCCGATCCGCCGACGGTGACGAACGTGATCGACGCCTGGGAACGGTCGGGGCAACTGCTGGGCCGGGCGCTGGGTGCGTTCTGGACCGTTCAGCCGGCCGACACCACCGACGAACTGGACGCCATCGACGCCACCATCTCGCCGATGATGGCCCGGCTCGGCGACGCCATCTACCAGGACCGCGCGCTGTACGAACGGGTGGTGGCACTGAACGAACGGGTCGAGGCCGACGAGGTGGTCGCCGACGCCGCGGCCCGGTACTGGCTGGAAACTCACCTGCGCGACTTCGTCCGGGCCGGGGTCGGCCTGCCGGAGGCCGAGCAGGCCCGGCTGCGGGAACTGAACGAACGGCTGGCCGAGCTGACTTCGGCGTTCGGCCGGACGTCGCTGGCCGGCTCCAACGCCGCCGCCGTTCATGTCGTCGATGAGGTCGAGCTGACCGGGGTGTCCGCCGCGACCCTGGCTGGCGCCCGGGCAGCGGCGCAGGCCCGCGGGCTGGACGGCTGGTTGCTGGAACTCGACTCGTGCACACCGCAGGGCATCCTGCCCGAGATCGCCGACGCCGGCCTGCGGCGCCGGATCCACCAGGCATCGGTCGGACGCGGCTGGTCCGGCGAGCACGACACCCGCGCCCTGGTGGTCGAGATCGCCCGGCTGCGGGCCGAGCGGGCCGCGCTGCTCGGCTTCCCGCACCACGCCGAGTACGTGGCGGCGGACGCCTGCGCCACCACGTCCGAGGCGGTGCACGCGATGCTGCACCGGATGGTGCCGGCGGCCGTGGCCAACGCGCACGCCGAAGCCGCCGATCTGCAGGAACTGCAGCGCGAGGAAGTGCAGCCCTGGGACTGGGAGTACCTGGCCGAGAAGCTGAAGGCCCGCCGGTACAGCTTCGACTCGGCGCAACTGCGGCCCTATCTGGAACTGGAACGGGTGTTGCACGAGGGTGTCTTCGCGGCAGCCACCGCGCTGTACGGGATCACCTTCGTCGAGCGCGACGACCTGCCCGGCTACAACGACCAGGTGCGGGTCTTCGAGGTGTTCGATGCCGACGGCACCGGCCTCGGGCTGTTCGTCGCCGACCACTACACCCGCGCCGGCAAGCAGGGCGGCGCCTGGATGAACAACATCGTCGACCAGAACCACCTGCTCGGCCAGCAGCCGGTGGTGGTGAACAACCTCAACATCGTCAAGCCGCCGGCCGGTGAGCCCACCCTGCTGACCTGGGACGAGGTGCGCACCCTGTTCCACGAGTTCGGGCACGCGCTGCACGGGCTGCTCTCCGACGTCCGCTACCCGTCGCAATCGGGCACCAACACCCCGCGCGACTTCGTCGAGTTCCCGTCCCAGGTGAACGAGATGTGGGCGCTCGACGCCGGACTGCTGGGCCGCTACGCCGTCCATCACCAGACCGGCGAGCCGATCCCGACGGCATGGATCGAGGCGCTCACCCAGGCCGAGCTCTTCAACCAGGGCTGGGCCACCACCGAGATGCTCGGCGCCTCGCTGCTCGACCAGGCCTGGCATTCGACGCCGCTCGACGAGTTGCCGTCCGCGCCCGACGAGGTGGAGCAGTTCGAGGCGACAGCCCTGGCCGCGGCCGGGGTCGACTACCCGCTGGCGCCGACCCGCTACCGATCCACCTACTTCAAGCACATCTTCGAGGGCGGCTACGCGGCGGCCTATTACAGCTACCTGTGGTCCGAGGTGCTGGACGCCGACACCGGCGCCTGGTTCCTCGCCAACGGCGGGCTGACCAGCGAGAACGGCCGGCGTTACCGCGAACGGCTGCTGGCCCGGGGCGGTTCGATCGACGCTATGGACGCCTACCGCGACTTCCGCGGAGCCGACCCCGACATCACGCATCTGCTGAAACGGCGCGGCCTGATCGAGTGAATGGGCGGTGATTGGGCATCGTTGGTCGAGCTCGTCGAGGCCTCTCACTGAGCGAGACTCCGCGTTGATCAGCGCTTACGTACTTGTGCCACCTCCGAAACCGTGGTGGAACCGGCACTTCTCGGCGACAACCCGTCCCGAGAAGGAGCACTCCGATGCTGTGCCGCAAGAGCGTCGCCGAACTCACCGCCGCCGAGAAGGCGGAACTGGTCCAGGCCTTCCTCGACCTGAAGGATCCAGCCAAATCACCCAGCCGAATACCCGCGGCCGCGACGGCGGTCAGTGCCGCCGGCGGGACGCCGAACCGCTACGACGACTACGTCTGGCTGCACAACACGGTCGGCTTCGGTGCCCATCGCGGTCCCGCGTTCGGTCCGTGGCATCGCGAGTTCCTGCACCAGCTCGAATACGACCTGCAGGTGGTCAGCGGCAATCACCACCTGACCATTCCGTACTGGGACTGGATCACCGCCCGCAGCTCGGCCGACGCCGGCTGGCCCTTCACCAATGACCTGCTCGGCGGATTCGGCAATGCCGGACCCGGTCCGACGACGGGTTACGTCACGTCGGGGCCGTTCGCCGATCCGACCACGTGGCGAATGAACATCCGCCGCGGCGGCGACTCCGACCTGACCCTGAAGCGGTCCAACGGCATTCCGGCCGCGGGCGACCTGCCTAGCCGGGCGGAAGCGTTGCGCGCCTTCGGCATCGCGGTGCCGAACGGACAGACCTGGCCGGACGTCTACGACGGCGCGCCCTGGAACGACACTTCCGCGCCGACGAACGCCCAGGTGCTGGCGTCCTTCCGCAAATTCCTGGAACGCGTGCTGCACGACGGCGTCCACGTCTGGATCGGTGGCGGCTGGGAACTCAACCCGCAGGGCCAGCCCGGTGATGGCGGTCACATGACCTACCCGTCGGTGTCAGTGAACGACCCCGCCTTCTGGTTGCACCACTGCAACGTCGACCGGCTGTGGTCGATCTGGCAGCGCAAGCTCGGTGCGGCTTCGGAGTTCCAGCCGCAGGCCGGCGGCGCCGCGAATAGCGGTCACAACGGTGGCGACACGATGATCAACCTCGGCACGGCCGCCTGGTTCGCCGCGCCGGTGTTCTCGACACCGAACGCCAACGAGGACCATCATGCGGTCGGCTACTGGTTCCACAGCGACCTGCCCGAGGTCAGCCTGGACACCCCGTCGGTGTCGTTCGGCTCGGTACCCGAACTGCTCACCACCTTCCATCCGGTGCAGTTCACCGTGCGCACCTGCCGCCAGGTCCGCTTCGAACTGACCGGGGTGACCGGTGCCGGCTTCAGCGCCCCGGCCGGGCAGGGCATCGTCACCGTCGAGCATGACGACCATGCCGAGACGGTCACTGCGAGCGTCTTCGCGCAGTTCCAGGCCAACGGTCCGATCGGCGTCCCACAAGCGGGGACGGCCAGCGTGCGGGCCTTCATCGTGGACGACGACGGCTACGACGCCGCCAACCCGGGCGACGAGTACACCCTGGGCAGCTGGGTGGTCGATCTATCCGCCACCCCGGTCGCCCGGCCGCGCGCCGCGGTCTCGCTGGTGCTGGACCGCTCCGGCTCGATGTGGGCGAACGCGGGCACAGCCGGCTCGCGCTACGACCTGCTCAAGGAGTCGCTGGCGGTGATCCGCGACGTGATGCGGCCGATCGACGGCGTCGGGGTGGTCACCTTCGACGACCTGACCGCCGTCCTGGACGGGATCACCGAGATGGGGCCCGCGCCCACCACGCCCGGCTCCGGACGCGAAGTGCTCGACTCGGCGATCGCCTCACCCGAACTGGAACCGCGCGGCCTGACCGGCATCGGCCAGGGCATGATCGAAGGTGCCGCCGTACTGGACGCCGAACGCACCGACCCCGCGACGCCCTACGAGCAGTTCGCGCTGTGCGTACTCACCGACGGCAACCAGAACCAGTCGCCGGGGGTCACCGACGCGCCGGTGCTGGCCGCCATCGCGCCCTACGCCGACCAGGTGTACGCGATCGGCCTGGGCAGTCCGGGTGGGGTCAGCGACGCCGTGCTCACCTCGATCTCGCGGTACATGCTGATCACCGGCGACATGACCGCCGCCGAGCGCCGCTTCCGGCTGACCAAGTACTTCATCCAGATCCTGGCCGGGGTGACCGACACGGCGATCGTCGTCGACCCGCAGGGCGAGCTGGCGATCGGCAGCGAGCACACCGTGCCGTTCCTGCTCGGCGAACTCGATCACCAGGTCGACGTGATCGTGCTGTCGCCGCTGGCCCCGCTGCTCGAGGTGGTCCTGGTCGCTCCGGACGGCACCACCATCGACGGCTCGTCGGGCCTGGCCACCGTGGAGTACCAGGAGAACCTCGACGACGTGCTGTACCGGCTCACCCTGCCGGTGGATCCGCGGATCATGGCCGTCGGCGAGTGGAAGGCGATGATCGGGCTGCCTCGGGACGCGATCAAGAAGCTGCGCGGCCGCGAGGATCTGCAGGCCCGGCTGGCCCAGCTGCGGGCCAGCGGCACGGTGCCGTACAGCATGATCGTGCAGAGCTACTCCGACGTGCACCTGGACGCCGAGATCGCGCCCTCCCTGGCCATCGCCGGCGACAAGTTCGAACTGCGGGCCACGCTGACCATGTTCGGGCAGCCGTTCACCGGCCGGGCGCGGGTGCTGGCCCGGGTCACCGATCCCGGTGGCGTCGAGACCCTGGTGGCGCTGCGCGGCGCCGGGGACGGCAGCTTCGGCGGCGCGTTCGCCACCGCCAAGCCGGGCGTCTACTCGGTGCGGTTCACCGCGACCGGCGGTGACCGGCGCACCGTCCAGTTCCAACGCGAGGAGCTACGGACGGCCGTCGCCTACCGGGCCGAGATCCCGAAGTCGGACGGCCAACCCGAAGACGACAAGCGTCCGGATCGAGGCGACCCGGACAAGCAGAAGGAGCGCGCGGAACAGCGCCGGAAGGAGGCCGAGGAGATGGGCAAGCACGAGGACCGCGGTGGACCGGTGGTGCGGCGCGGACCGGTGGTGCCGTCCGCCGACGAGCCGGGGCTGCTGTCACGTCCGGAAGCCGAACCGATGGAGCCGCACGACCACGGGCAGGCGGAGGAACACGACGAGCACGGACATGAGCACCACGACCATGACTCGATGTTCTTCCAGCCGTGGCGGCTCGGTGCCGACGGCGAGGTGCACGAGGTGCCGCTCGACGAGATGACCCGGGACACCAGCAGTTTCGTGGACGGACGCGACCCCGGCATCGGAACCGGCGGCGTCCAGCCGGCCCCGCACGACCACGACGGCGGTGGCCACGAACACTGAGTCCCTCATGGCCGTCCCGTGATCCGGGTCCTCCGCCGACTCGTCATCCCGGCGTCCGCCGGGCTGACGGAGCGGGCCGGACGACGTGGTGGTCACTCCGTCACGTGTGGTCGTCGATGATCCGTTTGAGCAGGTCGGCGTCCGCGGGGATGTCGGTGACTTGGCGGGGGAGGTCCTCGATGCCGACGAAGGCGTCCGGACGCGCGGGCTCGTGGCCCAGTGCCTCGACGATGGTGGCCGAGAACTTCACCGGGAGGGCGGTCTCGGTGGCGATGATCGGCCCGGCGACCGAAGCGCGTAGGTCGTGGGCCACCTTCACCGCGTCCGCGGTGTGCGGGTCGATCACCACACCGTCCGCGGCGTCCACCGCGCGGATGGTGGCCACCCGGTCGGCGTGGGTTGAGGTGCCCGAGATGAAGCCGTAGCGCTGCCGGATGCCGGCGAACTCCGGTGTCCCGGACAGGTCGAAGAAGCCCTGCTCGGGCAGCTGCCGGGTGAACAGCTCGGCGACCCGCGCGCCGTCGCGGCCCAGCAGGTCGTAGACGAAACGTTCGAAGTTGCTGGCCTTGGAGATGTCCATCGACGGGCTGGACGTCTCCTCGGCGCCGGCCCGCACTCGGTAGACGCCGGTGCGGAAGAACTCGTCCAGCACGTTGTTCTCGTTGGTCGCCAGGATCAGCGCGTCGACCGGCAGCCCCATCTCGCGGGCCACATGGGCGGCGCAGATGTTGCCGAAGTTGCCGGTCGGGACGGCGAACGACACCCGAGTCACGGTCTCGCCGGCGGCGTCCAGGGCGGTCATCACCCGCAGGTAGGAGACGACGTAGTAGACCACCTGGGCCACCACCCGTCCCCAGTTGATCGAGTTGACCGCACCCAGGTTGTGCGCCGCCTTGAACGCGGCGTCACCCATCACGGTCTTGACCAGATCCTGGCAGTCGTCGAAGACGCCCTCGACGGCCAGGTTGACGATGTGCGGGTCGTCCAGGCTGAACATCTGCGCCTGCTGGAAGGGGCTCATCCGGCCCTGTGGCGACAGCATGAACACGGTGATGCCGCGTCGTCCGCGCATCGCGTATTCGGCGGCCGAACCGGTATCGCCCGAAGTCGCGCCCAGAATGGTCAGCGTCTGGTTGCGGCGTCCCAGTTCGTACTCGAACAGCTGGCCGAGCAGCTGCATGGCCATGTCCTTGAATGCTGCGGTCGGGCCCTCGGAGAGCTTCGCCAGCCAGATGCCGTCCGACAGCGGTGCCACCGGGACGACCGGGTCGCCGAACACCTCGACGGCGTAGGCGCGTTCGCAGATCGCCCGCAGGTCGGCGTCCGGAATGTCGTCGACGAACAACCGCAGCACCTCGAACGCCACCGCGGCGTAGCCCTCGGACGCCAGCAGCGAGCGCCACTGCGCCAGCGTCTCGGCGGTCAGCGTCGGGTAGTGCTCGGGCAGGTAGAGGCCGCCGTCCGGTGCGAGACCGTCGAGCAGGATGTCGCAGAACGGCAGCCCGGTAACGTCCGAACTCGATCGGGTGGAGACATAGCGCACCCGCCGAGCCTATCGGGCGCCCCAGCACCCACGGCTCGCCGAACTACTTAGCGCTCGCCGAGTTCAGCGAGCCCTGAATAGTTAGGGGAGCGCCGGGGGCTAGCGGCGGACCAGGCCGGACTCGTAGGCGAGCAGCACCAGACCGACCCGGTCGCGGCATTGCAGTTTGGAGAGCAGCCGGCCGATGTGGGTCTTCACGGTGCCCTCGGCCATGTACAGCCGACCGGCGATCTCGGCGTTGGTGGCGCCCGCGGCGATCTCGATCAGCACCTCGCGCTCCCGGTCGGTGAGCACGTCGAGCCGGCGGTCGGCGCCCGGTGAGGCGGGCAGCGTCGGCACCACCTGGTCCAGCAGCCGGCGGGTCGCGGACGGCGCCATCACCGCTTCGCCGGCGGCCACGTTGCGGATCGCGTTCAGCAGGTCAGTCGGTCGGGCGTCCTTGAGCAGGAAGCCGGACGCCCCCGCCTTCAGTGCCGCGAACACGTACTCGTCGACGTCGAAGGTGGTCAGCACCAGCACCTTCGTGCCCAGCCCCGCCCGGATGATCTGCCGGGTGGCCTCGACGCCGTCCATCACCGGCATCCGGATGTCCATCAGCACCACGTCGGCCGGGTGCGCGGTCAACGCCTGGACGGCCGCGGCACCGTCGGCGGCCTCACCGACCACCGCGAGGTCGTCCTCAGCCTCGATCAGCATGCGGAAACCGCTGCGGACCAGGGCCTGGTCGTCGGCCAGGAAGACCCGGATCATGGGGCTCATCGATGTACTCCTTGTCGGGGTTGGACGGGCAGCACGGCACGGACGACGAACCCGCCCAGGGCCAGCGGATGTGCTTCGAGCCGGCCGTCCATCGAGGTGACCCGCTCGGCCATGCCGCGCAGGCCGTGGCCGGGGGTGGTGTTGACCAGCTCAGGGCCGGGACCGTTGTCCACGATCTCGACCATGATCTCGGTCGCCCCGTAGGCCAGCGTGACCACCGCGGTCGCGGTCGGGCCGGCGTGCTTGAGGAAGTTGGTCAGCGCTTCCTGGACGACCCGGTAGATGGTCAGCTCCAGGGCGGGGGAGACCCGCGGCGGCTCGCCGTGCACGACCAGGGTGGCCCGGTCGGAAGCCCGGTGCACCAGATCGGGAATATCGGCCAGGGAGGGGGCGGGCTCCCAGTCGGCGCCGCGCCGCTCGGGCTCGGACCGCAGCACCCCGACGATCCGGCGCATCTCGCTGAGCGCTTCGCGCCCGGTGTCGGCGATGGTGTCCAGGGCGGTGATCGCGGCGTCCGGACGCTTGGCGGCGAGCGCCCGGCCGCCCTCGGCCTGGACGATCATCACCGACAGCGAGTGGGCCACGATGTCGTGCAACTCGCGGGCGATGGTGGCCCGGGCCCGCGACTCGGCCAGCCGGGCCTGCTGCTCGCGTTCGGCCAGCAGCAGTTGGTAGCGCTCCTCGGCGGCGGCGATCCGGTCGGCGTGGGCGACGGTCGACTCGCGCACCCGGCGTCCGATCGCATACGGGGTGACGATCAGGCCCAGGCAGACGAACGCCGCCAGCACGAACAGCACGATGCCGCGGGCGCTGATGCTGAGCCCTTCGGTGGCCGTTGCCCAGCGCAGCGGTCCGATCACCGACGCGAAGCCGCCGACCACCACCACCGACCGGGCCACCGGGCCATGCACCCAGCGGGCCACCGAGTAGGCGACGATCGGCAGCACCACCAGCGTCGCGGTGAAGGTGTTGACCACGATCACCTGGGCGATGCCGGCCACCGTGCAGCCGGCCAGCATCAACAGCGGTGAGTGGCGGCGCAGCACCAACGGCAGCACCATCATCGTGAGAGTGGCCAGCAGCAACGGACGCGGGATCGAGTTCCAGTAGGAGTAGGGCGCGTACGGCAGCACCGTGACCATCATCATGGCGAGCGTGAGCATGCCGTCGAGCACCCAGTCGTGCCTGGTGGCACCGGGTGGGAAGAGCAGCTCACGCGGATCCATCGCCCCAAGAGTAGGCGTCCGGGCACGTCGGCCGGCTTCACCGGTGCCCGTGGTACGCGGGGACGGTTCTTTTCGTTCCACTTCGATCGTGGGAGCGGCACGAAGGGACGGTTCTTTTCGTGCCACCGCTGCCGTCGGCGCGTCCTGGAACCGACCTCCCGGACTGGTGGTGGGCAGCTGTTGGATCAGGAATCTAGCCTTGTCCCCGTGCGTACCCGGAGCGATCGGC
>NZ_JAPUED010000204.1:32336-41971 GCF_027492755.1 Micropruina sp.
CAGCTGTTGGATCAGGAATCTAGCCTTGTCCCCGTGCGTACCCGGAGCGATCGGCTGGTGGCCGTGGCGACCCTCGGCGCTTTCGTCGTGGTCGCCGGCGTGCTCGGCCTGGTTTCGCTCTACCTCGGCGCGGTCACCCAGGCGCTCGCCGAAGTGCCGCGCAGCTCGCCGTTGCCCGACTATCCGGGCCGGCCGGAGTCGACCGTGGCCCCGGACACCGCGACACCGATGCGCTACCTGGTGCTGGTCACCGACGACGACGGCGCGCTGGCCAGCGCCTACCTCGCCCAGATGTCCGCGCAGCGCGACGCGTTGCAGCTGATCGGGGTGCCGGCCAACCTTCTGGTCACCGATCCCGACCGCACCGAGATGGCACTGTCCGGCCGATTCGCTGCGGCTGGTGGCGCCGGCGTGGTCCGGTCGTTGGAGTCGATGCTCGGCCTCCGGATCGACCATCTGGTCGAACTCAAACTGAACGGGTTCTTGTCGATCGTCGACGTGCTCGGCGGGGTCGACGTCCGCAACGATGCCGAGATGTCGGCCGAGGGATGGCATTTCCCCTCCGGCGACCTGGTGCTGTCGGGTGCCGAGGCGAAGGTCTATCTGAGCGCGAATCGGCAACCGCTGACCCGGCTAGAGCGGACCGAGGCGGTGTTCGTCGAGATCGTCCGATCGGTGGTGAGCGGCGACGCGGTGACGAATCCGGCGAAGGTCGAGGCCATCGGCGCCATCCTGCACAACTGCCTGACGGTGGACGCCGACCTGACCCCGGCGGAGATCCGTCGGACGGCGCTCGATGTGCATCTGGGCTCGGACAACATCGACGGCAAGCCGCTGCCGATGGCGGGCGTCAGCCGGCTCGACGGGGCGGAGGTCACCGTCGTCGACCAGCCGCGACTGGCCGAACTGGTGGCCGCCATGTCCGCCGACGAACTGGGCGGTTGGGCGGCTCGGCAGACCGACCCCTGGGCGCCCCTGGTGACGCTGCCGCCCCGCTGAGCGGCTCCATAGACTGCTCTGGTGAAGACTCTGCTCGGGCTGGCGATCGTGGCTGTGGTGGTCGTCGGCGTGCTCGGGCCGCGCAAGCGGCGTCGCGATCGGGTGGCCGAGACCTGGGCCGCGGTGACGGACTCACCATGACGCAACGCTCCACTGTGACCCCGGGATCCGCCGTGTCGCCGGGCGAGTTCGACGTGCTGGTGGCCGGCATGGTGTTCGCCGACGTGGTCTTCACCGATCTGCCGACCCCGCCGGCACCCGGCACCGAAGTCTGGGCGGCCGGCATGGGCACCTCGCCGGGCGGCATCGCCAACCTCGCGGTGGCGTTGAGCCGGCTCGGCCTGCGAACCGGGCTGATCACCGGCTTCGGCGACGACGGCTACGGGCAATGGTGTCGGCAGGTGCTCACCGACCAGGAGGGCATCGATACCTCTATGTCGCCCAGTTTCGACGGCTGGCACACCCCGGTCACGGTGTCGATGGCCTACGACGGCGACCGCGCGATGGTGACCCACGGGCACGAGTCGCCGGTACCGCCGTCGCGGCTGCTGACGCCGGGCAGCACCGCGCGGGCGGTGATCGCCGAGCTGGACGGCGACCCGTGGTGGCAGCAGCTGCGGGCGTCCGGTGCCCTGGTGTTCGCCGACGTCGGCTGGGACGGGACCGGCGCCTGGGATCCCTGCGTGCTGGACCGGCTTTCGGGCTGCCACTGCTTCATGCCCAATGACCGGGAGGCGATGGCCTATACCCGCACCCGGACGCCGGAGGAGGCCCTGGAGTTGCTCGGTGACCGGGTGCCGCTGGCCGTCGTCACCCTCGGCGCCCAGGGCGCGATCGCGCTGGATTCCGGTAGCGGAACCTGGGCCCGGGTGCCGGCGTTGCCCGTCCGGGCGATCGACCCGACCGGCGCCGGCGACTGTTTCGGTGCGGCGCTGGTGGCCGGCACCCTGGCCGGCTGGCCGCTGGACGTCCGGCTGAAATTCGCCACCCTCACCGCCGGGTTGGCCGTCCAGCAGTTCGCCGGTGCGCTGGCCACCCCGGGTTGGGGCGACGTCGCCGACTGGTGGACGGAGCAGGTGCGGGCGGCCGCGTCCGGGGATCCGGTCGCCATGCGACTACGTGACGAGTACAGCTTTCTGCCCGACCTCATCCCGGCCGGGACGCCGGCGCGGGTCCGTCGTGCTGAGGCCACGATCGCCAAGTTCGCCCACCTGCCGGGGAGGCCCTGATCCGCCGCGGAATGGGAGGATGATGCGCATGGTGAATACGCCGTTGGATCAACCTGAGGATGTCCCAGCGGCGTTCGTCGAGGCCTGGCAGCGGCGCGATCCGGACGGGATCGCCGACTTGTTCGACGAGGATGCGGAGTTCGTCAATGTCACCGGTCTGTGGTGGCACGACCGGCGGTCGATCCGGCGGGCGCACGCGTATGGGCTGTCGGTGATCTTCGCCGATTCGAAGCTGCGGCTGCGTGACACCCGAGTGAAACAACTCACGGACGACATCGCCGTCGTCCATGCCCGGATGGTGTTGACCGGGCAAACCCCGGTGGGTGAGGTGGAAGCTCCGAAGCCGCGGCAGACATTGATGTCCCTCGTCGTGCGCCGTGGTCCTGGCGGCTGGCGGTGCGTGTCCGCGCAGAACACAGACATCATCGCCGGGATGGAAACCAACGTCGTCGACGCCGACGGTCACCTGCTGCCCGTTGACTACCGCAGCACTTCCCCAACGGGCTGAAAGTCACCCCTGCCGGTCAGCGGATCGTTTGGGCCAGCCCGATGAGAAGGCCCTCGGGGCCGCGGACGTAGCAGAGCCGATACACGTTCTCGTACTGGACGACTTCGGTGCTGACCAGTTGCACGCCGTGGTTGTCGAGGCGGCGCAGCGTGTCGTCGATGTCGTCCACCTCGAACATCACCCGCAGGTAGCCGAGCGCGTTCACCGGGGCGTTGCGATGATCGGCGACCACGTCCGGGGTGAGGAAGCGCGAGAGTTCGAGCTTGCCGTGGCCGTCCGGGGTACGCATCATCGCGATCTCGACACTCTGGTCGCCCAGACCGGTGACGCTGCCCGCCCACTCGCCCTCGACCATCGCGCGGCCTTCGAGTTCGAGGCCGAGCTCTTCGAAGAACGCGATCGCCGCGGTGAGGTCCTCGACGACGATGCCGACGTTGTCCATTGTGATCGCCATCCGGTGATCCTAGGACTGCGCAGCAGCACTAGGTTCGCGTCATGGGCGATCAGCGATTTCACGTCCTGGATGTCGGTGCGTCGGCGGAGACGGCCGCGGACCGCGCTCGCCGCGTCCGGCTGTGGCTGCGGGATCGAGGGTGGACCCAGCCGTGCGAAGGCCTGGTGGACTGGCGAAAGCCGAAGGACCGGCAGGGGAACGTGATAGTGGCGGACGCGGCTGGGCCGCGACTGTTCAGGACGGCAGCAGAGGCGTCGTCCGAGGGCGCGCAGTTCCCGATCACGGTGATCGACCGGTGGAACGTCTACGACAGCGGCGATGCCTTCGAGGGCTTCCGCTGCGACGCCTGCCGGGAGGTGAGCGACACCGCGCTCGAGCTGGCTCTACTTGGGATCGGCAGCTGTGTAGTAGGTGCCCCTTCGCTCGCCGTGCTTCATGATCCTGCCTTTCTCGACCAGGCGGGACAGCAGTGCGAGAACCTGTCCGCGGTCGAGTCCGGTTCGAGAGCGCACTTGTTCATTGGTGACCCGGCCATCGGTTGCGAGGGCGACCACAAGGGCTTCGAGTTCCGTGGCTGAGAGTTGGATACCGGCCGGTGGGCCCAGTTCCTTGGCCAACAGATACGACGCCCCTCCGCGCTCGCCGCTCTGCTGTAGGTAACCCAAGTCGCGGAGCCTCTGGAGCGCCGCACGAGCATGTGTGCTGTCGATGTTGAGCAGCTCGCGTACGGAGGTGTTAGTCAGAAGCTCACCTCGTGCCGCGTGCAACAGGAGCAACTTGTCTTGTGCGCGTATCTCGCCTCGCTGTTCGACCTCGGCAATCCACGCCCGTTCCTGTGGGGTGACGGCGCTGCCGAGCCGGAGCACAACCTCGACATGAGTCGCATCTGCGAAGTTCGTGGAGGTTGCAGGTATCCGGGCCGAGGCTCGAAAGGGAGGGGGCACTGGACCGGCAGCTGGCCAGGGAGCTTTGTGGAGACGAAGGGACTCGAACCCTCAACCTCGACCTTGCAAAGGTCTTGCGCTGCCAGTTGCGCCACGTCCCCGGTTGTTGATCCCGGACGCCGAGCGCCGCGGAACGCGACGATCTTAGCCGTCCGAGCAGGCAGCTGCCCATTCGGCGGAACGGAGGCAGGGCCCCGGCATCGCGACTCGGAGCTTGAGGTCTTCATGAAGCCGGGATCGACCCCTGTCGTGGGCCCAACTACCCTTGAGCGCATGTGGTCCAAGCGCGAGGTGATCGACTACGCGCTGCAACGCCGCAACACGTTGCAGGCTTTGCGGCGATCTCCGCGCACCCTTTCCCACTCGGACGCCTGCGATGCCGACCCGATGCTCATCCGGGCAGCGCTGCATCACGGCGAGGATACGACCGGCCGTTGCCCGATCTGTGAGTCCAGGCTGGTGCACCTGCACTACGTCTTCGGCGACCAGCTCGGGCAGTACTCGGGTCGGATCAAGTCGAGTGCCGAACTGGACGAGATGCAGAACGAGTTCGGCGAGTTCAAGGTGTGCGTCGTCGAGGTGTGCACCGACTGCGGCTGGAACCACATGATCACTTCCTTCCTGCTGGGCGACGGGGTCACCCGCCGTCCGCCACGCCGTCAACGAACCGTCGAGGACATCTATGGCTGAGCCCTCCAAGCGCACCCCCGGCACCTCCGGCCGCAAGAAGAAGAGCGGCTGGCGCCGGTTCTTCACCTGGTTGGGCATCACGGTGCTGGCCCTGGTCGTCGCGGGCGGCACCGTGATCGGCGTCGCCTACGCCACGGTGAAGCTGCCCGACCCGAACGCCGACTTCCAGACCAACACCTCCTTCGTCTACTACCGCGACGGCAAGGAGAAGATCGGCAGCTACCAGATCCAGAACCGGCAGAGCCTGCCCTACGACAAGATCCCGCAGAACGTGAAGGACGCCATCGTCGCCGGTGAGAACCGGTCGTTCTGGACCGATCCCGGCTTCTCCGTCTCGGGCATGACCCGTGCGGTGATCTCGGTGCTGCGCGGTGAGGACGTGGTGGGTGGCTCCACCATCACCCAGCAGTACATCAAGGTGATGTACCTCACCCAGGACAAGAGCTACACCCGAAAGTTCACCGAGATCCTGCTGGCCGCCAAGATGGGCAACGAGCTGTCCAAGGAGCAGATCCTCGAGGGCTACCTCAACACCGTCTACTTCGGACGCGGCGCGTACGGTGTCGAGGCGGCCTCCCTGGCGTTCTTCAACAAGCCGGTGGCCAAGCTCAACGACGCCCAGGCGATCGCGCTGACCGCGATGGCGAACGACCCCGGCAACCTCGACCCCTCCCGGGGCGACAAGCAGGCCGCCGACCTGCTCGAGCGGTACCAGTACACGATCAACGGCCTGGTCGAGATGGGCAAGATGACCGACGCCGAGAAGGCGAAGATCTACTACGAGCTGCCGAAGTTCCCCAAGGTCGAGCGCGATTCGCAGTTCGGTGGCCCGAAGGGCTACCTGCTCAACATGGTCCAGGAGGAGTTGCGGGCCAAGGGGTTCACCGATCAGCAGATCTCCGGCGGCGGGCTGAACATCGTCACCACCTTCGACGCCAAGGCCCAGGAGGCCGCCGTCAAAGCGGCCCAGACGATCACCTCGCAGACGGCCGGCGGGAACGCCAAGAAGGCAGCCCAGCTGCACGCCGGGCTGGCGTCCATCGACGTCGACAGCGGTGGCATCGTCGCCCTCTACGGCGGTCCCGACTACCTCAAGGGCCGCAACTGGGCGACCACGCCGCGAGCCACCGGCTCGACCTTCAAGCCCTACGCACTGGGCACGGCGCTGACCCAGGGCTTCACCCTCAACGACGTCTTCAACGGCTCGCAGTTCACCCCACCGGGCGAGGGTGTGCCGGTGCGCAACGCCGGTGACTCGAACTACGGACGGGTCACGCTGCAGCAGGCGACCACGCATTCGATCAACACCGCCTTCGTCGACCTCGAGGGCAATATGAAGAACGGCCCGGCCGAGACGCTGAAGTTCGCCCAGAAGGTGGGTCTGCCCAAGGAGGGCGGCTGGAATCCGGTCAGCCGAGTGCCATTGGGCATTCCCGAGGTGAGCCCGGTCTATCAGGCGTCCGGCTACGCCACCTTCGCCAACGGCGGCAAGCACGTGCCGCCGCACGTCGTGGCGCAGGTGAAGGACGCCTCGGGCGCGGTCCTCTACAAGGCCGACACCCACGCCGATCAGGTGATCGACGCCGACGTCGCCAACGATGTCGCCTATGCGCTCACCCACGTGGTGCAGGACGGCACCGCCTCGCGCGCCGGCGGCATGGGCTTCCCGATCGCCGGCAAGACCGGAACCGCCTACGACCGGGCCGCCAAGGGCGGCTCGAAGACCACCGCCTGCTGGTTCGTCGGCATGTCGAAGCAGATCTCGACGGCGGTCATGTTCGTGGCCGGCAAGAACGGCACCGACGACCTCAACAAGATCTACCCCGGCTTCTTCGGCGCCGGTCCGCCGCTGAGCACCTGGATGTCGTACATGCAGGTCGCCCAGCAGGGACTCAAGGACATTCCGTTCGACCCGCCGACGCATCGGGTGTCGACCCAGACGCCGACCCTGCCGCCGCGGACGACCCGGCCGACCGCGACGAAGAGCCCCACGGCGTCCGCCACCCCGACGGCGACCCCCACCGGGAAGCCGACCGATGAGCCGACGGACGAACCCACCGATCGGCCCAGCAACCGCCCGTCGGAGCGCCCGAGCGGCAAGCCCTCCGGGCGATGACCGGGGCGAAAGTCCTGGGTGGTGCCGTCGGTCTTCGGGCCGAGCGCGCGGGGGTGTGGTTCAACCCGCAGCCCTGGGTGCTGCTGGCCGGCACCGTCTCGTACCTGGTGCTGATGCTGCGGCAACTGCCGTGTCAGCTGGGTGCGCCGGTCTACCAGGCGATGTGTTACAGCGACATCCTGCCGCTGTTCTACGCCCGGGGGCTTGCTGACGGAAAGGTGCCGTTCCTCGGCGCCGACGTCGAATACCCGGTGCTGACCGGTGCGCTGATGGAGGTGGCCCGGCGCCTCACCATGCTGCTCGGCGGCCGGGTCGGCCCGGACGTCCCGTCCGCCGAGATCGCGCAGGCCGCGGCGATCTTCGTCGGGGTGAACGCGCTGTTGCTGTTCGTGTTCTTCATGCTGGTGCTGTGGGCGCATCTGCGGCTGGCCCGGCCCTGGGACGCGATGATGATCGCGGTCGCGCCCGCGGTGATGACCACCGGGTTGATCAACTGGGACTTCATGGTGCTGGCGTTCACCGCGCTCGGCGTCCTGGCCTGGTTTCGGAAACGGCCCGGCTGGGCCGGGATCTGGTGGGGGCTCGGGGTCGCTGCGAAGCTGTATCCGCTGCTGCTCTTCGTGCCGCTGGCGGTGTTGTGCTTCCGTTCCGGACGGCTCCGGGCGTTCTGGCTGGCGCTGGCCGGCGGCATCGGCAGCTGGGTGGCGGTCAACCTGCCGATCTACCTGCTGAGCCCCTCCGGCTGGCTGTACTTCTGGACGTTCAACGTCGACCGCGGCGCCGACCTGGGCTCGATCTGGTACGTGTTCAGCCTCGCCGGCCACCCGGTCGCGGACGCCTCCGGTGCGCAGACCTGGTGGATGGTGGTCGGGACGGCGGCAATCTGCCTGCTGCTGTTGCTGGCGCCGCGACGTCCCCGGCTCTCGCAGGGGATCCTGCTGGTGCTGGTGCTGTTCCTGGTGGTCAACAAGGTGTACTCGCCGCAGTACGTGCTGTGGCTGCTGCCGTTCGTGGTGCTGGCCCGCCCGCGCTGGCGGGACTGGCTGATCTGGAGCATCGGCGAGGGGCTGTACTTCATCGCCATCTGGGCCCACCTGGACGGCGCCCTGGAGTCCGGTTCGGGAGGTCAAGGCCTGTACCTGGCGGCGGTGCTGGTGCGGGTCGGCGTCCAGCTGTGGATCGCGGCCCTGGTGGTCCGCGACATTCTCTGGCCCGATCTCGATCCGGTGCGGAACCCGCAGTGGACCAGCCGGCACGCGCTGGCCATGCCGCGGCTGGACGACCCGGACGGCGGCGTGCTGGACGGCGCGCAGGTGGCGCCCTGGATGAGGTGGGCGCCATGGCTGCGGTGATGCTGCGTCCCGAGCTGTCCGCCGCCACGCACCGGGTCCGCGACGGCGGACGGTTGGTCGTCCAGACCTGGCTGTTCACCCGGCTGCTGCTGGTCGGCGTCGCGCTCTGGGTGGGGGTGACCACCGGACGCTCCGCCGGCGAGATGCTGGCGAACTGGGATGTGCAGCACTACTTCGCGATCGCCAGCAACGGCTACACCGGCGCCAACGACATCGCCTTCTTCCCCGGCTGGCCGCTGGCGCTGCGGGCGTTCTCGGCGGTGGGCATCCCGATGCTGTGGGCCGGTGTCGGGCTGGCCCTGATCTGCTCGGCGCTGGCCGCCGCAGCCCTGCATCGACTGGGCGGGCCGATCGCCGCGGTGCTCTGGTTGTTGGCTCCGACAACGGTGTTCACCCTCGTCCCGTACACCGAGGCGCCGTTCTGCGCGGCTGCGTTCTGGGCCTGGGAGCGGGCCAGCCGTGGCCGCTGGGGTGCTGCCGCGGGGTTGGCCGCCATCGCCTGCACGCTGCGGGTGTCGGGACTGTTCCTGCTGGGTGCGTTGGTGATCCTGGCGCTCACCCAGGGGTTGCGCGGCCGATCGGGGCGAGCCGGGGTTGCTGGCCCCTTCGGTGTCGGTGGTACGGGAACGACACCGTCGCGGTGGAGTTGGCCGTGGCGTCGGCAGTGGCCGCCGCAGGCCACGTCCGGACAGCCGGCGTCCCTCGGCTGGTCGAGCTTGTCGAGACCCTTCTCGCAGTGGACCGGTGCTGTGGCCACCGGCTATCGCCCCGCTCCGCCGGCGGTGACCTGGCGCCAGCGCGTCCGTGCCCTGGCGTGGCTGACCATCCCGGCGCTCACGCTGCTGGCCTACATCGCCTACCTGCATCACCTCACCGGGGACTGGAACGCCTGGTACCACGCCCAGTCCGCCGGCTGGCCGCGCGGCTTCACCTGGCCCTGGGTGTCGCTGCAGCACACCATCGAGGCGGCGACGTCGACCGCGTACCCGGCCTTCCCGGAATGGGCCTGGGTGTTCCGCGCCGAGATCATCTCGATGGCCGTCGGCATCGTCGTCACCCTCGCCTGTCTCGCCCGGCGTCGCTGGGCCGAGGCGTCCTGGGTCGGCGTCCAGGTGCTCGCCTTCTCCTGCTCGTACTGGTTCCTCAGCGTGAACCGGGCCGTGCTGCTGTGGTTTCCGCTGTTCATCCTGATCGGCGAGGCGCTGTCGGGCGGCTGGAACGTCAGCCCCGGACGCCGCCGCTTCCGGATCTTTCTCACCGTGCTCGGGTGTGCTGTCGCCGCCGTGGTGCTCTGCTTCTGGGCCTGGTTGTTCTACACCGGACGCTGGGCGAGCTGACCGTCC
>NZ_JAPUED010000205.1 GCF_027492755.1 Micropruina sp.
CCGGGCAAGGCGCGCGGGTCGAAGAAGTTCCTCGGCATGATCCCGTTCGGCGATCAGGTCACCGACTACTTCCGCCGCTACCAGAGCTCGCAGCAGCAGCTCAACGGCATCCTCCATGCGCTGCGCAGCGGTCAGGATGAGCTGACCAAGGACAATGTGGCGCTCAACATGGAGAAGCAGAATCTGTGGACGGTGATGGGCCGGCTCAACCAGTACGTCTACATCGCCGAACGGTTGGACGCGAAGCTCGCCGCCCAGATCGCCGAACTCGAGATCGCCGACCCCGAGAAGGCCCGGGCGCTCAGCCAGGACGTGCTCTTCTACGTCCGGCAGAAGCACCAGGATCTGCTCACCCAGCTGGCGGTGTCGATCCAGAGCTACCTGGCGATCGACATCATCATCAAGAACAACATCGAGTTGATCAAGGGTGTCGACCGGGCTTCGACGACCACCATTTCGGCGCTCCGGACGGCCGTGATCGTCGCGCAGGCGCTGGGCAACCAGAAGCTGGTGCTCGATCAGATCACAGCGCTGAACACCACGACCTCGCAGATGATCCAGCGCACGTCCGAGATGCTGAAAGAGAACTCGGCGCGCATCCAGGAGCAGGCCGCGTCGTCGACCATCGGGCTGGAACAGTTGCAGGCGGCCTTCGCCAACATCTATTCCACGATGGACTCGATCGACGAGTTCAAGGCCCGCGCCCTCGACACCATGGCGCAGACCATCGGCGTGCTCGAAGGCGAAGTGGTCAAATCGAAGGAATACCTGGAGCGGGTTTCCCAGCAGGATTCCCGCACCCAGTCGATGCCGCAGATCAACCTCTGAACCACCAGCGGGCAGTGACCCGCGACACCGAATCCGAGACGAGGTAGTGGACGAGCAATGGGCTTCTGGGACTGGCTGACCGGCCGCGATTCCACGCCGCCGCCGGTCGCCGTACCCGAGGTCGATCCGGCGCCGACCGAGGCCGACATCCTGTCCTCCTTGGACGGGGTCGAGCAGCTGATCGCTTCCGGCACCCTGCCTTCGGTGGTGCGTTCGCGAGCCGCCCGGGTGACCCGGCTGGTCCGGGACACGCTGCCTCGGCTGGGCTCGCTCGGGCTCGGCAGCTACGACAGCTATTCGGTGGTGGCCACCGCCACCGACTACCTGCCCGAGGCGATCGGCGCCTACCTGCGGCTGCCGCGGGACTGGGCCGACAGCCGTCCGGTCGAGGACGGCAAAACGCCGTTGCTGCTGCTGATCGATCAACTCGACCTGCTGGGAGCCACCATGGAGAAGATCTACGACGCCGCCAACTCCACCGACGCGGCTGCCCTGATCACCCACGGACGGTTCCTGCGGGAACGCTTCGGGCACTCGCCCGCGACAGAACTGAATGTCCCGACGGCGCCGCCTGAGAAGTCCACCGATCCCTTTGACCTGGAGCGACCGTGAGCAGCCCTGACCTGGCCGGAACCCTCGACGCACTGGCGGACGCCGCACGTACCGCCGGCGTGGACGCCGACGCCGCGCGCGTCGAGGGTGAGCAGTTGGCAGCCTCCGTCGCCGAGTCGGCGGTCGGTTCGTTCGTCGACTGGTGCACGGCCACCGGTCGCGCGATCAGCGCCCAGGTGTTCATGGAGGCCGCCGTGAAGGGCCGGCGCTTCCGCACCTCGGCGACGCCGCTGGTCGCCCAACTGCACAACTCGCGTTCCCAGCGAGCAGTGCCGTACGCGAAGGCGCTCGCCGAGGTGGCGTCCGCGGCCGCGCTGCTCGGCCAGCCGACTCCGTTGAGCATCGGTGCCGCGCAGAGCGCGGCGAGCGCCCAGCTGAACGCCGCGCAGGGTCTCAGTGCCGTTCCGGCAACGCCGGCGATCCGGTCGGGTTCAGACGCCGAGTTCGTCCGGCAGGCGCCGCAGATCCTGTCCAGCGTGCTGGATCGGATGCACACCAGTCAGTCCCGGCTGCTCGACCTGCAGCAGTTGGATCCGTTCGGCGCCGGAGCCTTCCCGGGGCTCGGCAGCACCGCGACGGGTTCTGACCGGCAGAGTCTCGACAGGTCCGAGCAGCGGGGTGGCGCGCAACCAGGTCTGGACAAGCTCGACCAACAAGCACCGCCGGTGCAGGCCGCTCCCCCGTCCGCTGACGAGGCAGTAGCCGAACCCGAGCAGCCGGCCGAGCCGGAGAAGTCGCTTGAGGAGCTGCTGGCCGAGCTGGACGCTCTGGTCGGGCTGGCCACGGTCAAGGCCGAGATCCACCGGCAGACCGCGGTGCTCAAGGTCGACGCGCTGCGGGCCAAGGCCGGTCTGAAGAGTCCGACCATCACCCGGCACCTGGTGTTCGTCGGCAACCCGGGCACCGGCAAGACAACGGTGGCGAGGCTGGTGGCCGGCATCTACCGCGCAGTCGGGCTGCTGTCGAAGGGCCAACTGGTCGAGGTGGACCGTTCCGAGTTGGTCGCCGGCTATCTGGGCCAGACCGCGATGAAGACCGCCGAGGTGGTGGCCAAGGCCGAGGGCGGCGTGCTGTTCATCGACGAGGCGTACAGCCTGAACGGCGACCAGTACGGCGAAGAGGCGATCAACACCCTGGTCAAAGAGATGGAGGACAAGCGCAACGACCTGGTCGTCATCGTCGCCGGTTACCCGTTGCCGATGCAGATCTTCATCGCGCAGAACCCGGGCCTGGCCAGCCGGTTCCGCACCACCATCGGCTTCGACGACTACACCGACGACGAGTTGGAGGGCATCTTCACCGGCATGGTGAGCCGGGCCGACTACGACCTGGGCGAAGGCTGCCTGGCCGCCTTCCACGACCTGCTCGCGGCGCAGGTGCGTGACGAGACCTTCGGCAACGGGCGGTTCGCCCGCAACGTGCTGGAAGCTGCCGTCGGCAAGCACGCCTGGCGGCTCCGTGACGTGACAGAGCCGACCCTGGACCAACTGCGCACCCTGCTGCCCGACGATCTGGCCCCGGACGCCGCGCCCGCGGTCGACTGGCCGGCCACACCGCCGGGCGGACTCGAACCGCCGTCCGACCCCACGCTGCCCGCGGCACACCGGGGCGATGCCGGCGACGATCCTGTCCAGGCGACGCCGTGACCGCCGTCCGCCCCACCACGCCGGCGCCGACCACGAGTGCTGCGGTCCCCGCTGTCGCGCCGGTTCCCGTCCGGAGGCGACGCGGCGCCACGCCACGATCTGTGCGGCGGCTGCGACGGCTGCAGACCACCGCGGTGGCGTTGCTGCTGGCCTTCGGTGCGCTGGTGGTCACCGCGCTGGCGGTCTCCTTCAACGCCTCGTCACAGGCTGCCGAGAGCCTGGCGCAGTACCACCGGCTCGCCAACGCCCGCATCCAAGCGCTCAGCGTGCAGCAGGCCGCCAACACCTGGGCACTCACCCCCACCGACGCCGTCCGCACCGACGTCACCGAGCAGCTCACCTCGCTGGCCACCACCCTCGCCGATGCGTCGGCGGTGGAGACCGACCGGGACCGCATCGTGCCGCTCACCGGCGCCCTGGTGCACTACTCGATGACGTTGCAGGACGCGCTCAACGCCAAAGGCACCGCCTCAGCGGCGTTGCTGGCCAGGGCCGACACCCAACTCAGCGACGAACTCCTCACCCCGCTGACCGCCGCCCGCACCGCGGCCGGTGACCGGCTCGCCGGCGAGTTGACCGCGGGTTGGCTGCCCTGGGTGATCGGCGGTCTCGTGGTGACCGCAGGCGGGCTGATCGCCATCTCGGTCGCCTTGGCTCGCGCCTCGCACCGCTACCTCAATCCCGGTGTGGCGCTGGCATTGCTGTGCGCCGTGGCCTCGGTGGCCGTGCTGGCGACGTCGTCGACAGCCGCCTCGAATGCCGCGACCGACTTCACCGAGAGCGCGCGCGCCGAACTCGACAGCGTGGCCACCCTCCAACAGCAGCTGCATCAGGCCCGGGCCGACGAGGTACTGGCCGTCGGGCTGCAAACCGCCGGCGCCTCGTACCAGACGCGGTGGACCACCGCCTACAACACCGCCCTCGAGACGATCCCCCGGTTGCCGAACGCGACCACCTCGACGACCTCCGCGCTCAAGGCCTACAAGACCAGCCACGACCAGGTCACGAATGCCACCGACAAGGCCCAGTGGGCCACCGCCGCCGGTCTGGTCACCGACGCCTCCGCAAAGGCATTCGACAAGATCGACGGAGCGTTGAGCACCATCTACGCCAACCTGAGGTCGCCGGTGACCTCCGGGATCAAGTCGGTGGGCGACGGGATCGTCGCAGGCATCGCCGGGGTGATCGTGTTCACCCTGGCCGGCGCCGGCCTGGCCTTCTGGGGCGTGTCCCGGCGAATCGAGGAGTATCGATGAGTCCCGTCAGCGCACCCGCCGCACCCGGCAAACTCAATGAGCCGGTGCAGCCCCAGGCGATGGTCGGCTACCTCGCCGAACTGGACGCCTGGACGGCCGCCCGGCGCAGCGAACTGGCCGCGCTGGACGCCGAGATCCTGGGCCGCCGGCTGAACGCGCTGACCCCGGACATGCAGCTCTCCCTGGCGCTGTGGCAAGCGGTGAAGAGCCGCTACGACCTGCTGCTGGTCACCTGGGACTCGGGCCGGGTCGGTCCGGCCGAATGCGCCCGGCTCTCCTCACTGATCTGGGGGCGTCTCGACACCGGCGCCGCGCCGTCCGCGCAACTGGCCGGGATGGCGGTGTCACTGCCGGAAGCCTGCCGGCTCTCCGACGCCCTCGTCGCCCAGCTGCGGCAGAAGCTCAACCTCGACCCGAATGCCGAGCAGCTGGCCCGCCGGCTGCGCGACCTGCGCGCCCAGCTGGAACGGATCCGCGAGCAGATCCGGATCGAGCCACCCGCCTCAGCCGAGGCCGCCCGGGCCCAGTTGGGCCAACTGGCCGCGCGCACCGGCGAGCTGGAAGCCAAGCGGGAACGCGGCGGCGACATCGGCGGCCTGCTCGGCCCCCTCGAGATCGACGCCGCCCGCTACGAACGCGACCTGATCGTCGGTGGCGCCCGTCGCCGCGAGAACCGGGACGCGCTGGCCCGGGCCCGCGAGCTGTCCGACGACCTGGCCGCCCGTGAGCAGGCATTGCGTCAGCTGGTCGGCAACGCGGTGGCCGCGGTGTCGCCAGCACCCAAGTACGCCGTCCCGGACGTCGCCGCGCTCGGCCCGGTACCGAACACCCGCGCCGCGATCGACAGCTATCTAGGCCGGCTGGAACAGGTCGGCCGAGCCATGCAGGTCGTTCAGGACGCCTACTCCGGTGCGCTCGCCGAACGCGACGCGCTGGCCGCGCTGATCCCGCCGCTGCGGGCCAAGGCCGAAGCGCTCGGGCACGCCGACGATCCCGATTTCGTCGCACTCACCCAGACCGCGGAACGGCTGCTGGCGCGGCGTCCGACTCCGATGGCGGTGGTGCGGCAGGTGCTGCCCGCCGCCCAGGCACTGCTCGACGCGCTCGCTGAAGGTGGCGTCCGATGAGGTGCCGGCAGCCGGGCTGCACCGGCACCATCGTCGACGGCTACTGCGATGTCTGCGGCATGCCGGGCAACGCGGTGACCATGCCGGTCGGCCGCGGCACACCCGGACGCCGTCCGTCGGCGACGGCGAGCGGTCCCTGTCGGCAACCCGGCTGCCCGGGCTCGATCGTGGACGGCTACTGCGACACCTGCGGGATGCCGCCGGAGTCGGCTGTGACGCCCAGCGCTTCGTCGGTGACCAGAGCCTCGGTGCAGCTCGGATCGACCGCACTCGGTTCGGCGCGGGCGACGTCGTTCGGCGTCCGCCCGACTCGTCGCCCGCCCAGCAGCTCCCGCCGGATGGGCCGGATCGGTCAGGGCCTGACGATCGTTCCTCCGGCTCCGGCGGTCGACCCGGCCAAGGCCGTGATGGCGAATGCCGAACTGCCCGAGGACAAGCGGATCTGCCCCAACTGCGGCGCTCACGTCGGACGTTCCCGCTCGGACAGCGCCGGACGCTCCGACGGCTTCTGCCCGCAGTGCGGCGCCGCCTACTCGTTCAGCCCCAAACTGAAGCAGGGCGACCTGGTCGCGAACCAGTACGAGGTCGCCGGGCTGCTCTCCTACGGCGGCATGGGCTGGATCTATCTGGCCCGCGACAAGAACGTCTCCGACCGTTGGGTGGTGCTCAAGGGCCTACTGAACACCGGCGACGCCGACACCCTGAAAGCCACCATCTCCGAGCAGCAGTTCCTGGCCCAGGTGGAGCACCCGCTGATCGTCGAGATCTACAACTTCGTCACCCATGACGACAACGGCTACATCGTGATGGAGTACGTCGGCGGCCGGTC
>NZ_JAPUED010000206.1 GCF_027492755.1 Micropruina sp.
CGCGACGTTCTCCCAATCGGCTTCACTGATCAATGACATGGCGACCCTTTCCACTTAATGGAGTCGATTGGCTCTAAGTGGAGTGCCCATCACAGGACCCCCTCGACCTGCTGCTCAGCGTTGCGGACGGTGATGCGTCCGCTCATGAGGTGGGGAAGCAGGGTGTCGCGGAGGTCGGCCAAGTGGAGGGATTCCACCTCTGCCGCGAGCGCCCGCCCCCACAGCGTGGTCATGAGCGCGTCGCTCGCAGCAATGGCTGCCGGGTCCGGCACTCCGACCGGTTCATCCAGGTGGCGGCGCTGGATGTGACCCATCGTGGTCGCCTTGTCTGCTGCGATGGCCTTGAAGTCTTCGAGTTTCCGGTCAACCGCACATGCGACCAGCCACAGCGGCCAGTCATGATTCGGGATGACCTTGAAGATGTGCTGGTTCACGATGGCCTCGGGCCGATACCAGCGTGCAGCTGTGAGACTGCCTGACCAGGCAAACAGCAGGTCACCGGGTCGAGCCAAATTGTCTTCCGGCACCTCGATGTCGTTGTAGACGGTCGACCCGCCGAGGCCCGAGTTCAGTTCGGCGATCCGGACAACCACCCTTCCTGTGCCAGTCGCGCTCTTCGTGTAGGCACGACCGTTGACGAATCGAGCGAGTTCGGAGAGCGGTCTGGAGGCCTCGCCCACGGCAGCCTCGTAGTTGGCCCGCCGCAACTCATCACACGCGGTCACAACAGACTGATTCACAGCGATCTTGTCATCGAGGGCGCCGAGGACTTCGACGATGGCGCGCTGGGTGGGAAGGGGCGGCAGATCAAGGACGATGGAATCCATCGCTCTCCGCGTGAGCTTGGGCAGGGTCGAGCCACTCAGATAGCCACTGATGTCGGTCTGCGCAAGGGCATGGCCTAGGAAGCGCGTGTCGGCCATGTGGTTGGCGCGCACGACATGTGCGTGATTGTTCACCCAGAACTGGCCGGAGGCCAGAAACGCGATCGGCGTATTCCGGCTCCGCAGGTTCTCGCCATCCTCGGCAATCAGCAGGTACTCGCCGTCATATAGGTAGTCGCTGACGTGATCCACCACGCCGGATGCGCCGTAGTAGGGAAACGGACCGTCCTCACGTTCCGTAGCTTTGACCGGCCGTCGCGTGGCGTCGAAGTTGTCGGTTACCGCGCCGAGGGTTGTACGCATCACGAAAGCCTCGCCAGCTGCTCACGCACCACGGCGTCGAGCCGTGCCGACTCGTCCAGGGCGGCCACCAAGCTGCCAGCTAGGAGCTTGATCTTCTCGTCGAGGTCCACACCGTCGTCCTCGGGGGTTGCCGTGCCGACGTAGCGGCCGGGGGTGAGGGCGTAGTCGGCTGCCTTGATCTCGGCCAGGGTGGCGGAGTAGCAGAAGCCAGGGATGTCCTCGTAGGACGACCCTTCGTCAGGCTCAGGGATCGTCCCGGGCTCGGGGACCGTCCCACGCCCGTCGCTCGCCGTAGGCTCGCCGCGCCAGGTGCGGTAGGTGTCGGCGATCTGGGCGACGTCCTCATCGGAGAGGGCGCGTTCGGCACGGTCGACCATGTGGCCGAGGTTGCGGGCGTCGATGAAGAGCACCTGGCCGCTTCGGTCCGTCCGCCACTTCTTGTTCTTGGCGAAGATCCACAGGCAGACCGGGATGCCGGTGGAGCGGAACAGCTGGGTGGGCAGGGCGACCATCGCCGAGACCAGGTCGGCCTCGACGATCCGGGCGCGGATCTGGCCCTCGCCGCCGGAGTTGGTGCTCATCGAGCCGTTGGCCATCACCACGCCGGCCTGGCCCCTGGGGGCCAGTTTGCTCAGGATGTGCTGGATCCAGGCGTAGTTGGCATTGCCGGCGGGCGGGACGCCGTAGCGCCAGCGGGCGTCCTCCTCGTTGCGGGCCCAGTCCTTGATGTTGAACGGCGGGTTGGCCAGCACGTAATCGGCCTCCAGGTCGGGGTGCAGATCGCGGGCGAAGGTGTCCCCCCAGCTCGGGCCGAGGTTGCCGATGAGCCCGTGGATGGCCAGGTTCATCCTGGCCATCCGCCAGGTGCGCTCCATGTTCTCCTGGCCGTAGACGCTCAGGTCGGAAGGGTTGCGGTGGTGCGCCTCCAGGAACTTCTCCGCTTGGACGAACATGCCGCCCGAGCCGCAGCAGGGGTCGTAGATGCGTCCCCGTTGCGGTTCGAGCATTTCGACCAGCACCCGGACGACCCCCGGCGGGGTGTAGAACTCGCCACCCCGCTTGCCCTCGGCGGCGGCGAACTTGCCCAGGAAGTACTCGTACACCTCACCCAGCAGGTCGCGGGCCCGGCTCGCGCCGCCACCGGTGAACCGCGCCGAGTTGAACAGGTCGAGCAACTCCCCCAGCCGGCGCTGGTCGACGGCCTCGCGGTTGTAGATCCGGGGCAGCGTGCCGGCGAGCGCCGGGTTGGCCTCCATGAGCTGCTTCATCGCCTCGTTGATCAGCTGCCCGATGGTCTCGTCCTCGGTGCCCTTGGCGCGGACGGCCAGGTATTCCCAGCGGGCGACCGGCGGCACCCAGAAGACCTGCGAGCCGCTGTACTCGTCGCGGTCCTCCTGGGAGTACTCGATGTCGTCGGCGGTGTAGCCGCCCTCTGCCTCGAGTTCGGCGCGGATCTGCTCACGGCGCTCGGCGAAGGAATCCGACACATACTTCAGGAAGACCAGGCCGAGGATGACGTCCTTGTAGTCCGAGGCCTCCAGCGAGCCGCGCAGCTTGTCGGCGGCCTTCCACAGGGTGTCCTTCAACTCCTTCATGGTGGTCGGAGCCTGGGTGGCCGGTTCAGAGCGTCGTCGCGCCATGGTTCTCCTTGGTGAGGCGGAGCTGCCGGGATTCGACAGCGTCGGTCAGGTCGTGGGTGAGGGCGTCGAGGGCAGCCAGTTCAGCCACCAGCGTGGCCCGCTGCGCGGCAAGCTCGGCGAGCGCCTCGCCGAGCGCCTCACGGTCGGGGGTGGGGACGGTCGCCAGCGGCCAGGAGCGCCAGGCCGGGCTCGTCTGGGCGTTGATCCGGGCTGCGACGGCGTCGGGCAGCAGCGGTGCGCCGTCCGTCACCCGCAGTGCCCGCGCGGGGGTGGCCACCAGGTTTCCGCCCTCGGCGTCCACGGTGGCGGACGGGCGCGGCCGGGACGTGAAGACGACATCCCCCGGCTCGGTGAAGTCGACCTCGGCGCGATCGAGCAGGCTCAGCCGGTCGACCCGCCGGTGGTCGCCCGGCGCCTGGCTTGGGTCGTCGATCACGGCGACCGAGCCGGACGGCAGCCCGCGCGGGTCGAGCCGGCGTCCGGCCACCAGGCGCAGCCAGCCGCGGCCCAGGGCCTGGCCGATCGTGACGAAGTCGGCGCGTCCGGCGGCCGGGTCGAGCCCGTACCCGGCGAGCCTGCCCGCGGAATCCGCCGCGCGCAGCCGGACGACGCGATCCGCACCGCTCGCCACCGCCCCCGCCCCCGCCGCTAGGCGTATCCGCGACGGGACCAGGCTTCCGCTGGCCGACACCAGGTCACGAGTGGGAACCGCGTGCAGGTGGGCCCACGCCCGTCGGCGGGCCCCTTCGCTGCCCTGCCAGGCGGCCACGAGATCGTCCACCAGGCCGCCGAGTCGGGTGAGGTTGCCGTCGCTGAGGTCGGCGACCATCGTCCGCCGGTCCGCGATCGGCGCCGGATCGGCGTCCCCCATCAGCCACAGGCCGGAGGGTTCGCGCGGGTGCGCTCTGCGGCAGCCGGCAGGCAGGCGGACGATCGCGCGGACGAACCCGTCGCGCAGCAGCTGATCGCGGCGAGCCAGCACCTCGCCGGCGAGCGGATCGGTGAGGGTGGCGGCGGGGGCGAGGCAGAGCACGAGCTGTTGCTCGCCCAGCTGGAGCGCGATCTCGTCGAGAAGGTCGAGGTGGTCGAGCGGCGTCGAGGCAGGTGCGCCGGCGGCGGGCAAGACCAGCAGGTGGGCGACCGAGCCGGCGACCGACCAGTCTCCGTCGCCCGGATCGACCACGCGGTGGGGCAGGCCGGCGAGGATGAGCTGCCGGCGAGCCAACCGATGGGCCGGCGAATCACCGTCCATGAGCAGCGCCTGCGACCGTCCTGCGGCCGCCTCGACGAACAAGCCGCCCAGGCAACCCGTGGCATCCATCACTGCCGGGTTGCCGAGTTCGCCGGCCAGCGGGTCGAAGAGCTCCGGCAACAGCCGGGCGGCGGCGTCGCTCAGCGCCACCTGCGCGAGCGGCTCGGCGGCGTTGCGCAGCCAGAGTTCCAGCACGCGGGAATGCGCCGACGCCGCATCCCAGGCGGCGGCGACCATCTCGTCCGCCTGCCGGATCAGGGCCGGGAGGTCTGCGGCCCGCTCCAGCTCGCCGAACAGGCAGCGGTCATCCGGGTCGTTGGATTCGGCGAAGTCGAGCAGATCGTCGGGGTCACCCACCTCGGCCAGAGGTCCGCCGTACAACTGACGCAGGGTGATCAGGGCGCTGAGCGTCGCCAGCTGCGCAGGGCCCGGGGCGGGGCCGGGATAGGCCGCGGCATCGATGCGGGCTTGCGGGTTGTTGCCCCGTCCGGTCGCCTCCAGCCACGAGACCACCTCTTCGCGCAGGAACAACTCCTGCGTTCCTTGCCGATCCCGCGGGGCCGGGAACGGGTGGCCTCCTTCGCGCGAACGGCGTCGCCACACCGTCACCACCGGTCGCTGGACGCGCGCGAGCTCGGCGATATCGCGCATTGTCATCAGCTCTGCCACGTCAGCCTCCTGCCCACAGCCCAGCAGATGCGCGGCACTCGCGCAACCCAGCTCGTGTGATAACCCCCTTTATCAGCCGTCTGTCAGAGAACTGTCACCGCTGGTCGGCAGTCTGATTGCCACGTCCAGACCTCAAGGAGTGACCATGACCGGCTCCCAGCCTCCGTTCCCCGAGTACCAGCCCGGGCCCGCCGCCTACTCGCCGCCGCCCGGATCGGCACCGACTCCGGACCCCGCCCCGAAGCGAGGGAACCTGCTCACCTCCCGGCCGGCGATCGGTGCGGCCGCGCTTCTGCTGGGAGCGGCGCTCGGCGCCGGCGCCGCAGGCGGCTCGGGCGACGTGGCCATCCCCGCCGCGGCGCCGACCGTCACCGTGACGGCGACCACGACGGCCTCCCCCGTCCCCACGCCGTCCGAGAGCGCGGAACCGGAGCCCGAGCCCACCCCGGAAGTCGATCCCGAAGCGGAGCCCGAACCCGTCGAGACGGCCTCGCCCACCACCTTCAAGTGGGGGAAGAAGGGCAGCTTCGTCTACGAGGACATCGAGATCACCCTGCGGATCGACAAACCCAAGCCCTCGACCAACACCTTCGACAAGGACAACCTCGAGGCCAAGCTGACCGTCTGCAACAAGGGCGACGACACCATTCAGGAGCTGAGCGCCCAAGGGCTCGGCCTCTACGCCGAAGACAATTCCGGCGGCAGGTACAGCCTCTACGGCCCGTACCGCGCCCCGGAGTTCCCGGTCTACACCTGGCAGAGCTCGACGCTGAAGCCCGGCAAGTGCCGCACCGGCTGGGTCTCCTTCGAGGACGGACGCAAGGCCGTCCGCATCGCCACCGACATCGGTGACGAGACCTACTCCTGGTCGAAGTCGGGCAAGTAGCCGTCGTCCACCCAAAGCCGGAGTGGGACCGTTTCGGGGGGGTCCCACTCCTCCGCTCGGCTGGCGAAGGCCGCCGCCACCTACCAGTTCAGCTCGTCAGGCGCCTGATCCAGGGAGCCGGCTTTGCGAGTTGCGTACCCCGGGTGACACGCTTGGCACATGAGCAGGACGCACACCCTCGTGATGGGATCTCGGGGTCGGCTGGTCATTCCGGCTGAGGTGCGTAGCGGCATGCACTGGCACCCAGGAACCCGCCTCATCGCCGTCCAGACCGAAACCGGGGTGAACTTGATGTCGGTCGACCAGGCGCAAGACATGATCGCCGAGCAGCTCATCGGCCACGATCTGGTTGCGGAACTGATCGCCGACCGACGGGCCACGGCGGAATAGGGTCAACCCACCTGGACGAGGGCGGCGACCGTTGCCCGATACGCTGGCGAGCGTGGAGTCCACACCGCAGTCCAGCTATGAGAGCTATCCGTCGGAAAGCCCGGCTCCTGAGCCACCCTTCAGTCCGGCTCCTTCCGCGCCCGGGGCTGACTCGTCGCCGGCGCCCAGACGGCCGACGAAGACCGGGCCGCCGGCCCCGTTCCGGCTGTCGACGGTGCAACTTGGCCCCGGTGTG
>NZ_JAPUED010000207.1:0-37821 GCF_027492755.1 Micropruina sp.
TGACGGCGTCGCGCATCGCGATCACCGAACCGACGGTCGCGCCCTTGCCGAGGTGTACGTCCGGCATCACCCGGACGCGGTCCACCCACGGCAGCCGCGAGATGTTCCGCAACTGGTCGAGCGCGGCCGGCTCGATGTCGTGCGGATGTGCCCACATCAAGGTGTTGTCGTTCGCCGCGCCGGGCAACGCGACGGGGAACTCGTTCATGGCATTTCTACTTTCTGATCTGGAGATTGATGGTCGTGCGCGGGCACGAAAAAGCCGCCCGACCCGGCAGGCGAGTGGGCGGCTTGACGTCCGATCCGGACGCGCGGAGCAAACTTCTCCGCGGTCAGATCGGGGGCCCACTTCTGCCTGGCCGGCTGCCTTCGAAACCGAAATCGCGGCGGCCATAGGCATGCCGCGATCCGGCGATCGGCAGCGTGCGCTGCAGTCGCTTGATCGCGTTGTCCAGGCCGAACATGTGAGTCCCTCTCGTCGTGAGGCCAGCCTTGCAGGCTATCGGGGAGTGTTGTCCTCACGCAAATCGACGGTGAGCGGAATGACGTCCAGATAAACCCGGTAGCGCCGTGCCTCCGAGGGCCGTTCGCGGTTCTTGGCGGACGCGGAATAGCGCTCGATCAACTCCAGCAACTCGGTGGTGAGGGCGTCGGCCTCTTCGGTGGTCAGCTCCATCGTCGAGGTGGAGAGCTGGCCGGTGCCGTCGCCGAGTTCTGCATCGAGGTGCTCGAACCAGGCGGTCAGGGTCGCCGTGCGTTCGGCGATCACCTGGCCGATCACCGCACCCACCATCGGTTCGGTGGCGGGATCGTGCAACAGTTCCGGATCGGTCAACCGGAAACCAACCGGACGCCACCAGCGCTCGCGGCCACCGGCGTGACCCGGGTCGTCCTCGACGAAGCCGTGCCGCTCCAGCTGGCGCAGGTGATAGCTGGTCTGTCCGCTGCTCTCACCGAGCGCGCGGGCGAGCTGACTGGCCGTGGCGGGACCGCGTCGCTGCAGCTCGGCGTACAGGCTCATCCGCAGCGGGTGGGCGAATGCCTTGAGCGCCTCGGAGCCGAGGATGCGATCCTCCGATGCAGCTGAGTCCTTGCCTTCTGACATATGCAGAGATACCTTTGCATAGAATCCTTTGCAGAGTTACCTCTGCATCGATTGTCATCGTAGTAGAAGGAGATCGAGCGATGGCTGAGCATGAGTCGGGGCGTCGCACCTCGGGGCTGGGGGCTGGCTTCCGGGCGCAGCTGGCCTCCACCGGCCTGGCGAATCTGGGCGACGGCATCCTGGGCATGCTGGCTCCCTTGGTAGCGCTCACGTTGACCGCCTCGCCTGCCCAGATCTCGCTGTTGACGGCGGCCACGTGGGCGCCGTGGCTGCTGTTCGGGCTGGCCGCCGGGGTGGTGATCGATCGGGTCGATCGACGACGGGCCCAGGTGCTCGCATTGGTCACGCGTGCGGTCGTACTGGCGGCGGCCGCGTTGCTCAGCCTGTCCGGACGACTCACCATGCCGTTGCTGCTCGCCGCCGTGCTGCTCTACGGCGTGACCGAGGTCTTCGCCGACCTCGGCGCCAACTCGATCCTGCCCGACCTGGTGCCGTCCGATCGCCTGCCCGCGGCGAACGGACGGGTGCTGGGGGTCCAGCAGGTCGCCAACGCCTTTCTCGGCTCGCCCCTGGCCGGAGTGCTGATCGTTCTGGGCGCCGGGGTGGGCTTCGGGGCGTCGGCTGCGCTCGCCGCCCTGGCCGCCATCGTCCTGGCGGTCGGGCTTCGGGGGCGGTTCCGTCCCGCCACTCAGACCGCCTCCCGGCCGCTCGCGGACGTGCGCGAGGGCCTGGCGTTCCTGGTCCGGCACCCGGTGATCCGACCGCTGGTGATCACCTCGAGCGTGATGAATCTGGCCAACACCGCCTACTTCGCCGTCTTCGTGCTCTGGGCGGTGGGGCCAGACTCAGCGATCGGGTTGACCGCGGCGCAGTATCCGTTGCTGACCCTCGGGCTCGCCCTCGGTGCGGTGGCCGGCTCGCTGCTCGCCGACCGACTGCAGCGGCGCTTCGGCGAGACGCGCACCATCATCGCCGCGTTGCTGGCCGACGGCCTGCTGATGCTGGTGCCTGTGCTGTGGCCCAACGGCTGGGCGGTCGCCGCAGCCTTCGCCCTGGTCGGGCTCGCCAACACCGCCGGCAATGTGCTCACCCAGTCGCTGCGCCAGCGACTGGTGCCGAGCGCACTGCTCGGACGGGTGGGCGGCGCCGGCCGCACGCTCGCCTACGGGCTGATGCCGCTCGGCGCGGTGCTGGGCGGGCTGATCGCCGAGCGGTTCGGCCTGGCCGTCACCTTCTATGCCTCGGTGGGGCTGTTCCTGGCGGCCTGCGGGTACCTGGCGGTGTCGCTGCGGACGGCGCCCGTTCAACCGGCGGGGGGCCCGCCACCGTTCGGGTCAGCACCTCGGCGTAGCCCTCGACGCTCTGCGCGCCGGCGGTGGCGAAGCGTCGTCCGTACACGGTGAACGGGACGCCGGTGGCACCCAGCGCGCGTCCCTCGTCCTCATCGGCCCGGACGGCGTCGGCGTGGGCATCACCCTCCAGCACCGCCCGGACGCCGTCGGCGTCCAGGCCGAGCGCCACCGCCGTCGCCGTCAACTGCTCGGTGTCGAACGGGTTCAGCGTGCCGGCGAAGTAGCCGTCCTGGACGGCGCCGAACAGCGCGGTGCCCAGGCCCTGCTCGGCGGCGTAGTGCTGCAACCGGTGCACGTCGAAGGTGTTGGCGGTGTCCCGGTCGGTGGAATAGGGCAGGCCGTCCGCGGCGGCCAGGGCCTGCACCCGGGCTTCCATGGCCTGCACCTGCGGCGGTGCCCCACCGTACTTTCGAGCGAGATGGTCGAGGATCGGCTCCGGTTCGCCGGCCGCGTGCGGATCGAGTTCGTAGGAGCGCAGCCGCACCTCGAAGCGATCTGCGTCCGGCCGCTGGGCGATCGCGGTCTCCAGCCGATGCTTGCCGAGGTAGCACCAGGGGCAGCCCAGATCGCTCCACAACTCGATGACCACCGGTTCGTTCTCGCCTGTCATGCCTACCCCTTCCTCGCGCGGTCGGCCGTCGACCGCCCTCTCACTGGGCACAACCCGCCGATCGGCCGGAACATTTCCTCGCCGGCCAGTAACGTTCGGCGAGGACGGAAAGATGCGAGGAGGTGGGGCGGTGATTCAGGAGCAGGTGCCGGTCTGGGTGGTCGGCGTCGCACTGGTGCTGAGCGTCGTGGTGGCGTGGCTGTTCAGCGCGGTCGCGCACTGGCTGTTGCGCGGACGGGCGCGGCTCGGCCGGTCCACCTCGATCGTGATCTCGATGCTCGGCACCGGCATCGGACTGCTGCTGGTCGGCGCTGTGCTGCCGAACTCCCCGTTGTGGGGGCCGCTGACGATCGCGGTGGCGCTCGGCGTGTCGGTGGCCGGCATCGCCGGCTATGCCGCGGTCGCCGCACATTTCCAGCGTGTCGAGCGCGAGGGCTTGGCCGAACTGGTCCGGTCGGGGGAGTCGTCCCGGGTCGAGTTCAAGTCGACCGCCCGGGTCAACCTGCACACCGGTAAGCGCGACGACCGGATGGAACTGGTCGTCGCCAAGACCGTGTGTGCCTTCCTCAACGCTGATGGCGGCACCCTGGTGATCGGTGTGGACGACTTCGGCAAACCGCTCGGACTTGACGCCGACTTCGCGACCCTGAAAGCCCCGGACGCCGACCGCTTCGAGTTGTGGCTGCGCGACCACCTGACCGTCAGCCTGGGCCAGAACGCGGCGGCCCTGGTCGAGGTCGACTTCGCCACGCTGGGGTCCACTGAAGAGCCGACAGCCGAAAGCGACACCGGGAGTGAGCTGCTGGCGTGCCGGCTCAGCTGCCGCCCGTCGCCGCGTCCGGTCTACCTGCGTCCGGGGCGCAACGCCGCGCCGGAACTGTGGGTGCGGACGGGCAACTCGACCCGCCAACTCGGCGTCGACGAAGCCACCGAGTATGTGATGCACCGCTGGCCGCTAAACCTGGGCTCCACGATCGCGGCGCAGTTCCGCGCCGCCGTCCGATTCTCCGAGGAGCGCTGACCTCTCGCACCCTGTGACTTCGCACTCCGGGGGACGGTTCTTCCGCGTTCGAAAATCGCACGCGAAAGAACCGTCCCCACGCATGCGTCGGCCCCGCCCGAGCGGATCGGACGGGGCCTGGCGTGATGAGCAGAAGATCAGCTGAGCGCCTTGGCCTTCAGCTTGTCGTACTCGGGCTGGCTGATCGTGCCGGCGTCGAGCAGGGCCTTGGCCCGGGCGATCTCGTCGGACGGGCTACCGGCCACCGAGCGGATGTAATCGTCGGCGGCGGCCTTGTTCTGCTGGGCCTGGGCGGCGGCCCGCTCAGCCATTCCGCCACCGCGGACGATCAGGTAGACCAGCGCGGTGAGCAGCGGGAAGAAGACCAGGCAGATGACCCAGACCGCTTTGAGGCCGCCGCTCAGCGATCGGTCGCGCAGCACGTCACCGATGATCGAGAACAGTGCGAACAGGTAGGAGATGAAGATGATGAGGGTCAGCACATACCAGACGGTGCTGCCCAGGTTGGACCAAAATTCAGGCATTTTTGTATCTTTCGACGGGGTTTCGCCGAGGTTGGCGAACACTCTGGACAGCCTAGCCAGGCGGCATGGTAAAACGTGGTCGAATCATGCCGAAACGCGGCGTGGAACGGAGTGGACATGGCGGCTCAGCACAAGCAGGTGCGCGCAGCCTGGTATCGCCGGCGCCTCTCCGTCACGGCACCCACGGCGCCCACGGTCGATCCCGCCGCCGACAGGCCGACGGCACTGGCCCGGTTGGCCGAACTGACCGGGCTCGACGCCGGCATTCCTCAGGCGACACGCACCCGGCTGCTCGAACCGAGCGTGGAAGCACCGGTCACCATCGTCGTCTGGCACGGATTCACCAACGCGCCCTCCCAGTTCATCGCGGTGGCCGAACGGCTGCGCGACGCGGGCTACCGCGTCCTGCTGCCGCGGATGCCCCACCACGGCCTGCCCGACCTGCTCAACCGTGAGTTGGCGAGCCTCACCGAAGCCGAACTCGTCGGCCACGTCGACACCTGCATCGACATCGCCGCCGGATTGGGCGACGAGGTGTGGGTGGCGGGCCTGTCGGCCGGCGGCATCATGGCGGCCTGGGCGGCAGCGACCCGACCCGAGGTGAGCCGCGCACTGTTGGCGGCTCCGCTGGTGGCCCCGAAAGGGTTCCCGATGCCCGCGGTGCGGCTGTGCGTGAAGTACCCGCGGATCGTGCCGAGCTATTACATGTGGTGGGATCCACGGGTCAAGGACGCGATGCCGGACAACAGCCCCTACGCCTACCCCGGGTTTCCGCTGCCCGGCGTGATGCCGTTCCTGCACCTGTCGGAATCACTGTTCGACGGCTCGGTCCCGGTCGGCCACCAGCTCGAGCGGGTGGTGCTGGTCACCAACCCCAGCGATCTCGCCGTCCGGCAGGACGCCGCGGTCGCCTTCGCCGACCGGGTCTTCGGTGCCGCGGCGGACTACCTCGGTCACGCCACCATCGACCCCGAACTGCACTGGACGCATGACTTCGTCGATCCGTGGTCGCCGGCCGGCGGCAGCACCGATCAGGTGGTCGCGCTGCTGCTGGCAGGGCTGGGTGTCGGCGAGGCGACTGCGGGCGGCGTGCTGGTGCCGCCGCTGGTCACCCCTGGTTGAACCGGCGGAACTTCTTCTCGCCCTTGCCCTGGCCCTTGCGGGGCTTCCAGCCGGAGTCACGATCCCGGTCGCGCGAGCGCGGGGACGCCGGTGCCAGTTCGATCAGCTTGCCGGAGATCCGGGTGTCGCGCAGTGCCTCCCAGGTCTCGCGGGGCAGCGAGGCCGGCAGTTCGACCAACGAATGGTCGGCGCGGATGTCGATGTGTCCGAAGTCGGAGCGCCGCAAACCACCCTCGTTGGCCAGCGCGCCGACGATGTGCCGCGGCGTGATCCGCTGCCGCTTGCCGACCGCGATCCGGTAGGTGGCCAGCGGCGGGCCTTCACGACGCGGACGGGGGCCGCCGTCAGAGAGCTCGCGGGGCCGGCGGTCGGGTCGCACCTCGGGGTCAGGCTCCAGCAGCAGCGGCGACTCACCCTGAGCCTGCAACGCGAGTGCGGCGGCCACGTCCAGCTCGGGGACGTCGTACTCATTGACGTAGTGCGCCACCACCTGCCGGAACAGGTCCAGCCGGTCCGAGCCGAGTGCGGCTGTGATCGCGTCGTCGAACCGGCTCAGCCGGGTGGCGTTGACGTCGTCGGCGCTGGGAATCGGCATCGGCTCCAGGGTCTGCCCGGTGGCCCGCTGGATGCTGGAGAGCAGATGTCGTTCCCGCGGGGTGACGAACGAGATGGCCTCGCCGCTGCGGCCGGCGCGTCCGGTCCGTCCGATCCGGTGCACGTAGGACTCGGTGTCGGTGGGAATGTCGAAGTTGACCACGTGGCTGATCCGGTCGACGTCCAGGCCACGGGCGGCGACGTCGGTGGCCACCAGGATGTCGAGCTTGCCCGACTTCAACTGCCCGATCGTCCGCTCCCGCTGCGGCTGCGCCATGTCGCCGTTGATCGCGGACGCCGAGAAGCCGCGCGCCTGCAGCTTCTCGGCCAGGGTCTCGGTCTCGTTCTTGGTGCGGACGAAGACGATCATGCCTTCGAAGTTCTCGGTCTCCAGGATGCGGGTGAGCGCGTCCACCTTCTGCGGGTAGGAGACCATCAGGTGCCGGTGCCGGACGTTGGTCGCGGTGCTGGTGCGGCCGCGCAGGATGATCTCTTCCGGGTCGCGCAGGTAGGTGCCGGAGAGCCGCCTGATCGCCGGGGGCATGGTGGCCGAGAACAGGGCCACCTGCTTCTCCGCCGGCGCGGCGGACAGGATCGTCTCGACATCCTCGGCGAAGCCCATGCTGAGCATCTCGTCGGCCTCGTCGAGCACCAGCAGCCGCAGCTCGGAAAGATCGAGGGTGCCCTTGTCGAGGTGGTCCATGATCCGGCCCGGGGTGCCGACCACCACCTGGACGCCGCGCGCGAGCGCGCTCAGCTGGACGCCGTAGCCCTGGCCGCCGTAGACCGGCAGGACGTGCATGCCGGGCATTCCGGCGGCGTAGGCCTGGAACGCCTCACAGACCTGGACGGCCAACTCGCGGGTCGGTGCCAGCACCAGCGCCTGCGGTGCCCGGCCGCGCTTGGGGTCGACCAACTGAAGGGCCGGCAGCGCGAACGCCGCGGTCTTGCCGGTGCCGGTCTGAGCCAGGCCGACGACGTCCTTGCCGCTCAGCAGCACCGGGATGGTCGCCGCCTGGATCGGAGTGGGGCTCTCGTAGCCGAGTTGGCGCAGCGTGCGGAGCAGCCGGTCGTCGAGACCGAGGTCGGCGAAGTCGGGTGCGGACTCGTCGGAGGTTGATTCTGTGGTGGCCACCCCCTGACCGTAGTGGGTCGGGCCCCGAACCTCCGACTTTCGGGACCCTTCTACACTGATCGACATGCTCGCTCGTTCCCTGCTGACCGGTGCCGCCGTCGGCCTCGTGGCGCTGTCCGGCTGCAGTCAGGCCGGACTCAGCGTCGACGATGCCTACAAGGTCGGCTGTCCCGCACTGGACGCCGCGGCCGCGTCCGGGTCAGCGGTAGGGAAGGTCGTATTGAGCAGCCTGGAGCAATTGCGTGACTCGGGCTCGGTGACGGGGGAGAGCAGGCAGTGGCTCGACGTCACCGTCGACTTCCTGGCCAACCCCGAGAAGGTTAGCGACGAGAACAAGAAGATGATCCGCGACGGTTGCGCCGCGCACGGTTACAAGCTGCAGAACTTCGGCTGAGCCCGTCGTCGAAACCGTTCCGTCGGTCGAGCCTCAGGCCTTCCAGAAACCCGAGAAGGTGATCCGCTCCTTGGCCAGCCCGGCGCGCTGCAGCCGCCGGCGTCCCTCGGTGGCCAGGGTCGATTCGCCCACTACGAACGCGTAGGACGCCGGACAGGCCACCTCGACCGCTTCGAGTGCGCGCAGGGCGGCGACGCCGGCGTGGGTGCCGGGCTCGTCGCGGGGCATCCACCGGATGTTCACGCCTTCGGGTGCTTCCACCGGCAGCACGTCCTCGTGCGCGGGCACTTCGATGATCGCGGTGCCTACAGCGTCAGCGGGCAGATCGCGCAGGATGCCCCGCAGCGCGGGCAGGCCGCTCTCGTCCGCGACCAGCAGGTAGTTCGTGGTGTCGCCGGGCGGGTCGAACAGCACGCCCTGGTCGAGCAGGGCCACCGGGCTGCCGGGCACCGCCGACACCGCCCAGGACGCCACTCGGGCCAGCTTTCCCTGGTGCCAGTGCAGCACCACGTCGATGTCCAGCTCGGCCCGACCGTCGAATCGGCGGTAGCCGGCGACGGTGTAGTTGCTGCAGTGCGGTCGCTGCTCCTCGGGGATCGCGAGATACGACTTCCACCAGAGCCGTCCGCGGACCTCCGGCAGGCGGAGCCCACCGTCGCTGGCCACCGGGAAGAAGAGCCGGAACCAGTGGTCGAGCCCGCGCCAGTCGAACTCGGCGAGGTCGGCCGATTCGAGGGTGATCCGCTGGAACGACGGAGACACCCGTCGAGTCCCTGCGACGCGGGCATGGAACATGCGCGGATTGGCGGGCATCAGCCGCGGAAAGTCGCTCACAACCCCTCGCTCAAAAGTTAGGTTAGCCTCACCATACTTGGCGGTCCGAAGTGTCGTCGACGCCGTTCACCACGCGGTGCCCTGGCAGGCGTCCGAACCGGACGGCTCCACCTGCAGAGTGGCGTGGTCGATGCCGAAACCCTCGCGCAGCACGGTGCTCGCCGCGACCAGAACCTCCGCGGCGTCGGCGTCCTCGGCGCTGACCAGGTGCGCGGTGGCGACGTTCATGCCCGAGGTCAGCGTCCAGAGGTGCAGGTCATGGACCTCGATGACGCCCGGGACGCCGGCCAGCCGGAGCTTGGCGTCGTCCGGATCGATTCCGGGCGGCGCGGACTGGCCGAGCACCCCGATCACCTCGCGTCCCAGTCGCACGGCCCGGACGCCGACGAACACGGCCAGCGCGAGCGCCAGGATCGGGTCCCACAGCGGCGACCCGGTCAACCAGGTGCCCAGCCCGGCCAGCAGCACACCGACCGAGCCGAGTGCGTCGGCCAGCACCTCCAGATAGGCGCCCTTCACGTTGAGGTTCTCGGTCGAGCCGCCGCGCAGCAGTGTCAGCGCGATCAGGTTGACCACCAGCCCGACGACGCCCACCACCGCCAGCACGCCGGCGGGCACGCTCACCGGGCTGCCGATCCGCTCCACCGCATTGATCAGCACATAGCCGCAGACGACCAGCATCAACAGAACGCTCAAGCCGGCAGCGAAGATCTCGGCCCGGTAGCGGCCGTAGGTGCGGCGTCCGGTGCGGTCGGGCCTGGTCGCCCAATGGGAGGCGGTCAGCGCGACGGTCAGCCCCACCGTGTCGGCGGCCATATGGCCGGCGTCGGAGAGGACGCTCAGCGCGCCCGACCAGATGCCGACGGCCAGTTCCAGCACGAAGAAGGCACCGGTGAGTGCCAGCGCCACCTGGAGTCGCCAGCGATGCACGGCACCGGTGTGGCCGTGCTGATGAGTGTGTCCGGACATGCACACCTCCTGTCGGGGATCAGCTTAAGCCCGTCCGCATATTGTGCGCGCTGAGCCTTGCGTAAATACCGGCGGAGGTGTGGATGTATCAGCCGCGGCGGTGGCCGCTCATGGCAAGGGAACAGCCTCTCTCCAGGAGTGATCTCAATGACGTTACCGATGCACTCATCCGTCCTGCTGCGTGGCGGCATCCTGCTCGGGGCGCTGCTTTCGCTGGCGATTCTGCTGTTCGGCCTACCCTCCTGATCCCCGTTGCCGCCCAAGCGGCCCACTGTGGGATTGTGAGGTTTTGGTGTGGATTTGTAGGCACACCCCTCGTCGGTTGCGTGAGCCCATGCGATACTGAAGGTATGCACCGCACGGCGCAGAAGCCGTTGTCAGCGGGGCATACCAGGTTCACCGGCCCGATGCAGTGCCTCATCCACGGGAACGCTGCGTCGACCGACATCGGTGCGCACGCGCACCCCCGAGTGAGAGGGACCAATCGATGAAACGCCTACTCAACGACGGCTACGACGCTGTCGAGGAGCTGCTCGACGGCTACGTGAAAGCCCACGGCGACGTGGTGAAACTGGCCGACAATGAGCGCGTCGTCGTCCGCACCGAGCTGAGCGCCGAGCCCAAGGTCGGCATCATCTTCGGCGGCGGCAGCGGGCACGAGCCGCTGTTCCTCGGCTACGTCGGCCCCGGCTTGGCGGACGCCGCGGTGATCGGCAACGTGAACACCTCGCCCGATCCGATGGCCTGCTACGACGCGGTGACCGCGGTCGATCAGGGCAAGGGCTGCCTGTACCTGTACGGCAACTACCAGGGCGACGTGCTGAACTTCGACATGGGTGCCGAGATGGCCGCCGAGGACGGCGTCCGGGTCGAGACGGTGCTGGTCACCGACGACGTCTACTCGGCCAAGGACAAGGCCGACCGACGCGGCGTCGCCGGCGACGTGATCGTGCTGATGGCCGCCTGTGCGGTGGCCAACACCGGCGCTGATCTGGACGCTGTGAAGGCCGCGGCCGAGAAGGCCAACGACAACACCTACTCGATGGGTGTCGCGCTGTCGTCGTCCACGCTGCCGGTCACCGGCAAACCGATCTTCGACATCGGCGCCGACGAGATGGAGGTCGGCATGGGCATCCACGGCGAGCCGGGCATCGAACGCAAGAAGATCGCATCCGCCGACTCGGTGATGGACGAGATCCTCGACATCGTGCTGCCCGACATGGACCTGAAGGCCGGCGAAGAGGTGGCGGTGCTGATCAACGGCCTCGGCGGCCTGCCCCTGATGGACCAGTACATCTGCTACCGCCGGGTGCACGACGTGCTCAGCTCAAAGGGTGTTTCGATCGCGAAGTCGATGGTGGGCAACTACGCCACCAGCATGGACATGATCGGGATGGGCGTGACCCTGGTCCGGCTGGACGACGAGCTCAAGGGCTGGCTGAACGGCTCCTTCGACACCCCCTACCTGAAGCAGTGAGGGCGGTCGTCAATGGCTGACTTCGATCGCGACTACTTCGTCGCCGCCTTCCGCCGGATGGCGGAGACCGCCGAGATCAACCGCGACGAGTGGACGAAGCTCGACGGCGACATCGGCGACGGCGACCACGGCATCAACATGAGCATCGGCTTCCGGGAGGTGGTCAAGCAGCTCGACGCGTTGCCCGACGACACCGACGTGGCGGGACTGTTCAAGCTGGTCGGCATGACCCTGCTGCGCAAGGTGGGCGGGGCGTCCGGGCCGTTGTACGGCAGCTTCTTCATGAAGGCCGGAGCCGAGGTGGCGGGCCAGTCGGAGGTGTCCTTCGACGACGTCCGTCGCATGCTGCGGGCCGGGGTGACCTCGATCCAGCAGCGCGGCAAGGCCCAGCTGGGCGACAAGACGATGCTGGACAGCTACCTGCCCGGCCTCGACGTGCTGGAGGCCGCGGACGCCGGCGATCCCGGTGCGGCGCTCGACGCCTTCGTGGCACGGATGCGGCAGGGTTCTGACGACACCATTCCGCTGGTCGCCAAGAAGGGCCGGGCGATGCGGCTGGGCGAGCGCTCCGTCGGCCATCGCGACCCCGGTTCGCAGTCGTCCTGGCAGCTGATGAACTGTCTGCTCGAGGAATACAACGCCCGCTGACCACCCGTTGATCGAGCTGGTCGAGATCCCGGCGCTCGCCACCCCGGCGGACGCCGGGATCTCGTTGTCAACGGCTCAGACGTTTGCGTTCAGCCGCCACTGGCCGGAGTCGCCGCCGCTGTTCATGTACCGGACGCCGGAGAGCTTGGCGCCGCTGGGAACGTCGAACACGATCCAGCCCTTGGCGCACTGGCCCGGCTTGTACAGCCGTCCGCTGCCGTTGGGATAGACGGGTGCCGGCTCGGCTGTGCCGTGGGTGGTGCTGGCCGGGTATTCCTCGCTGTCGGGTCCGAGCAGCACCCAGGTGTCCCAGCTGAGCTCGATCCCTGCGGCGGCCGCAACGTTGCAGCTCTTGACCATCACCAGCACCTGATTGCCGCGATGGCCGGAGACCTTCGCCCGCTTGCTGTCGAGGACGGTGAGGGTCACCTCGCCACCGAGGTCGAGCACCTCGCCCGGAGCACGGAAGGCACCCGCGGAACCGGCGGCCGAAGTGCTGGGCGAGGGTGTGGCATTGGGGTCCGGCTCTGGGGGTGCCGACTCGCTCGGTTGTGGAGTACCGGACTGTCCGCTGGGTTCGGGGGAGGGTGAGGACGAATCATCAGGATCGGGCGACTCAGCACTGCTGGGGGAGGGGGACACCGACTCGCTGACGCTGGGTGTTTCCGCCGGTGTGGCTGCCGTCGTGGCATTGGGCTGCCCGATCGTGCAGGCACTCAGAACCAGCAAGGACAGCAGCGTCAGCAGGCGTTTCATGGCCGCACCCTACTTGCGTCCGTTGTCGAGGTGCCAGGGTGCTCCGTCGAGCGTTTGGAGAGATCCCGGCGCTAAGGCTGTGACAGCGCCGGCTCAAACGTTGGGGGACGGTTCTCCCGCGTGCGATTCTCGAACGCGCAGGGACGGTTCTTCGCCGTGCGAATTTCGCATGCGGAAGAACCGTCCCCCGACGTTCGAGATCCTGGCTATCGCCGGGACGACGAGGGCTGCCTCAGCAGCGGACCTTCCAGGAGCGGACCGGGGTCGGCTCACCATAGTTGCGGCAGGGCTCCAAGCCGCGCTTGGCGAGGCCCGCCTGTATCTTGCGCAGGGCGTCCACCGAGAAGCCGTGCCACTGCATGTGCATCAGCACGGTGTCGCCGGCCCGCGCAGTCCTGGTCACGTACTTCACCAGGTAGGCCTCCGAGTAGCCGTGCCAGTCATTGGTGTCCACCGTCCACAGCCAGATCTTCATGCCCTTGGCCGCGTAGGCCCGGGCCACAGTGTTGTTCCAACCGCCGAACGGGGGCCGGCCGTAGCGGGACTGCACGCCGGGCAGGCCCAACTGGCTCAGCACGCCCGAGTAGCTCAGCCTGGTGAGCAGCGGATGAGTGTTCGAATGGTTGAAGACGTAGTGGCCCTGGCTGCGGGCGAACTTCGCGTCGAACCGCTTGCTGTGAATACACGAACCGGTGGGGAAGAGCATCAGGCCGATGCCCAGCTGGGCTGCGCCGGTCAGCACCGTGCGCTCCTCGGCGAGAGTCCGTGGGCAGTCGTCGAAGGTCAACGCGACGCGGGCTGTGAGGTTGGGCCCGTAACGATACGAGTAGCCCTTCCGGTGCGGAGGCTTCGCCACCTTGGGCGGCTTGTTCGTGCCTTGGCCACTCGGCGGCTTGGCAGGGTTGCCGGGGCCGGACTCGCCTTTACCCGGGCCGCCGGGAGGCGTCACCTGGGTGGTACCAGTGCTGCCCGGAGCGCCGCCGCGAACCGTCGGGGCCGTGGCAGTGGTGGGATTGCCGGCGTACTGACACCCGGCAAGCGCCATGCCGGCGGCAACCATCAGGCAGGCGAGGCGGACGGGCCATGTACCCGAAGTCTTCCGGCTCAAGACAGTGCCGCCTTCACCAGTGCGGCGGCGGTCTTACCGTCACCCCGGCCGGCGATCCGGGGCGTCACGCCCTTCATCACCTGGCCCATCTGGCGCATGGTCGGCGCCGCACCGAGTGCGGATGCCACCGCGGCGACCTCCTCGTCGACGATCGCCGCCAGTTCGTCGTCGGTGAGCTGTTGCGGCAGGAAGTCGGCCAGGATGGCCGCCTCGGCGAGTTCCTTCTCGGCCAGTTCGGGACGGCCGCCACCGGTGTAGGCCTCCGCAGAGTCCTTGCGCTTGGACACCTCGCGGGCCAACACGGCCTGCTCCTCGGCCTCGCTGAGTTCGCGGGCGGACTTGCCGGCCACCTCCTCGTTCGCGATCGCGGCGAGGGCCATCCGGACGGTCGACTTGCGAAGTTCGTCGTGGGCCTTCATTGCCGCCACCAATTCCTGCTTGAGGCGGTCCTTGCTCGCTGCCATCGCGATATGTCCTTTCTTGGGGGGTGCCGGGGTCATTCTGCCACTGGCATAAAATCCCCCAATGACGGTGCGCCTGTTCGCGGCAGTGGTTCCGCCCGCCCCGGTGCTCGGTGCGCTGGAGGTGTTCGTGGAACCACGACGATACGCCGATCCCGACCTGCGCTGGGTGCGTGCCGACAGTTGGCACCTCACCCTCGCCTTCTTCGGCGATGTCACCCACGACCGCCTCGAGCCGCTCACCGAAGCACTGGACGACGTCCGCGGCGCCCCGTTCCGGCTCACCCTGGACGGCGCGGGCGCCTTCCCCGATCCGGCCGCCGGACGCGTGCTGTTCCAGGCGGTCAGTGACGGATCGGCCGAGTTCTCTGCGCTGTCCCGCCGCGTCCGGACGGCGGCGGATCGCGTCGGCGTGCCGTCCGACAACGCCAAACACCGGCCGCACCTGACGCTGGCCCGACGCCGCAGGCCCGGCGAGCTGAGCCGCTGGCTACGCATCGTCGACAGTTTCCCGCCGGCCGCCTTCGAGGTCGGCTCGTTCGCGCTGATCCAGTCGGAACTGCGCCCCTCCGGTGCGCACTACCGGGTGCTGCACAGCTTCGAACTGGACGCACGTCCGGACTCCGAGTGAAGCCGGCAACCCCGCGCCGCGTCGGTACGCTGGCCGGGTTGTCCAAAGAAGGGTGAATCCACGATGGCCTATCAGCCCGAGACGCTGGCCGTGCACGCCGGTCAGGAGGACGCCGATCCGGCGACCAACTCGCGCGCGGTGCCGATCTATCAGACCACGTCGTACGTTTTCGACGACACCGAGCACGCCGCGAACCTGTTCGCGTTGAAGGTGCCGGGCAACATCTACACCCGGATCATGAATCCGACCCAGAGCGTGTTCGAGACCCGAATGACCGCGCTGGAGGGCGGCGTCGGCGCGCTGGCGACGGCGTCCGGTGCGTCGGCGATCACCTATGCGGTGCTCAACCTGACCTACGCGGGCGACAACATCGTGGCGCTGTCCACCCTGTACGGCGGCACCTACGCGCTGTTCGCCCACACCTTGCCGCAGTTCGGCATCGAGGTGCGTTTCGTCGATCCTGAGAAGCCGGACGAGCTGGCCCAGCACGTCGACGACAAGACCAAGCTGGTGTTCGGCGAGACCGTCGGCAACCCGCAGGTCAACGTGGTCGACCTGGACGCCTGGTCGGCTGCGGCGCACGCGCTCGGCCTGCCGTTCATCGTCGACAACACGGTGCCCACCCCGTACCTGTGCCGGGTCTTCGAACACGGCGTCGACATCGCGGTGCATGCCGCCACCAAGTACATCGGCGGGCACGGCACCTCGATCGGCGGCGTGATCGTCGACTCCGGCAACTTCGATTGGGCGGCGCACGCCGACCGGTTCCCGGGGCTCACCCAGCCCGACCACGCCTACCACGAGGTGGTCTGGACCGAGGCGGTCGGCAACCTGGCCTACATCATCCGGGCCCGCACGGTCATGCTGCGCAACACCGGTGCCGCGATCGCGCCGTTGAACTCCTGGCTGTTCCTGCAGGGTCTGGAGACCCTGCACCTGCGGATGGAGCGGCACAGCAGCAACGCGCTGGCGGTGGCGAAGCACCTGGAGGCACACCCGGCGGTCGCCTGGGTGAACTATCCGGGCCTGGAGTCGTCGCCGTGGTACGAGACCGCCCAACGGCTGCTGCCGCGCGGAGCGTCCGGCATCGTGTCGTTCGGGCTGAAGGCCGGACGCCAGGGCGGGTCGAAGTTCGTCGAGTCGCTGGAGCTGTTCAGCCACCTGGCCAACATCGGTGACGCCAAGTCCCTGGTCATCCACAGTGCCTCGACGACTCATTCGCAGCTCACCGAGGACGAGTTGGTCACCGCCGGTGTGGCACCCGAGATGGTCCGGCTGTCGATCGGCATCGAGAACGTCGACGATCTGATCGCCGACCTCGATCAAGCGCTGGCACAGTTCTGACTAGATGACCGACAACGGTGCTCTCGGCCTGGTCGAGACCCACACCGTCCGGCTGTTCACCGCCGCCGACCCGCTGGTACTGGCCAGCGGGTCGACGCTGGGGCCGGTCGACGTGGCGTACGAGACCTACGGCACGCTTTCCGCGGACCGCGACAACGCGGTCTTCATCTGTCACGCCCTGACCGGGGACGCCCACGCCGCCGGTTTCCATCCGGGCGCCAAGCGACCCGGCTGGTGGGACAACCTGATCGGTCCTGGTAAGCCGCTGGACACCAACAGGTTCTTCGTCGTCTGCGCGAACCTGCTGGGTGGCTGCCAGGGCAGCACCGGGCCGTCGACCCTCGATCCGGCGACCGGACGCGTCTACGGCCTGGATTTCCCGCTGCTCGACATGGCCGACTTCGTCACCGTGCACCGGGCATTGCTCGACCACCTCGGCATCGAGCGGCTGCTGATCGCGCTGGGCGGCTCGCTGGGCGGCATGCAGGTGCTGGAGTGGTCGCTGCGCCACCCGGAGCAGATCGCCAACGCGGCGATCATCGCGGCGTCGTCGCGACTCAACGCGCAGAACATCGCGTTCTCGGCGGTGGCTCGCCGGGCGATCATGGACGACCCCGACTTCAACGACGGCCGCTATTCCGAGTCGGGCGTGCTGCCCCGGCTCGGCCTGCGCACCGCGCGGATGATGGCGCACATCACCTATCTGAGCGAGGACGCGTTCAGCGAGAAGTTCGGACGCACCCCCCACCCCGAGCGGGACAAGCCGGGCTTCGGCATCGACTTCGCGGTGGAGAGCTACCTCGACCACCAGGGCAAGGTGTTCATCGAGCGTTTCGACGCGCTGTCGTACCTCTACCTGTCGCGGGTGATGGACTACTTCGACCCGTTCAGCCGTCCGAACGCCACCGACGCGGTGACCGCCGAGCCGGTGAACTTCCTGGTGATGTCGTTCGACACCGACTGGCGGTTCAGCGCCGAGCACTCCCGGCGGATCGTCAAGCACCTGGAGAACGCCGGACAGCCGGTCAGCTACCGCAACATCCCCTCGCCGTGGGGGCACGACTCGTTCCTGCTGCCGGTGCAGCGGTACCACGACACGTTGCGGGCCTGGTTCGAACGGACGCTGCGGGAGGGATTGCGATGAGCCTGCGTCCCGACCTCGACGTCATCGCCCACCTGGTGCCCGAGGCGTCCCGGGTCCTCGATCTGGGCTGCGGTACCGGCTCGCTGCTGCGGCACCTGATGGACGAGCACGGCTGCACCGGAACCGGAGTGGAGATCGACCCCGACAAGGTGCTCGCCGCCGTCGCCTCCGGGGTGCCGGTGATGGAGCTCGACCTGGACGCCGACCTGGGCCTGTTCGCCGCGGCGTCCTACGACACGGTGGTGCTGTCCCGCACCATTCAGACCATCCGCCGCCCGGAGGTGGTGCTGCGCGAGATGGCCCGGATCAGCAACCGGCTGATCGTCTCGGCGCCCAACTTCGGCCTGCTGGAGCATCGGCTGATGCTGCTGCGCGGCCGGATGCCCATCTCTCGCGAGCTGCCGTACTCGTGGTACGACACGCCCAACCTGCGATTCACCACGCTGGTCGACCTGGAGGACCTGTTCGCCCGGCTCGGTCTCGAGATCGAGACCCGGATCAACCTGTCGTCGACCGGCGAACCGCTCGGCAAGCACCTGCGGGCCGCGAACCTGCGGGCCGGCGCCGCCGTCTACGTGCTCGGAAGGGGCTGACCCGATGGCGCTGGGCGGGCTCCGCGGGTTGTCGCTCGCCAGCCTCGGCCGGGCACCCGTGCCGGAGTGGGAAGAGGTGGCGCGGGCCGCCTGGCCGGGCCGGGTGCCGGCCGAATGGGCATCGCGGGCGGGCCGAGTGCAACTCCCGGTGATCGTGGCCAGCATCGTGATCGGGGTGCTGGCCGCCTGGTTCGGTGCACCCTGGCTCGGCTTGTTGGCCTGGGTGGCCGGTGCGTCGGTGGAGTGGCTGGCCACCCGGGCGGACACCGCCGCGGCTCGGCTGCTCGACCTGGTCGGACTGCGGGCACCGCAGCGTGCGTTGCTGCGCAGCGCCACGGCGATGGCACTGATCTTCGGCTTCGGCGCGAACCTCGCGGGGCTCGGCTACCTCACCGCGGTGCTGTTCGTGCAGCTGGCCTGGGTGCTCCAACCCGTGCTGGCCACTTGGTTGTCGCGAAGCGCGCCGCCGCTGACCTATCTGCCGGGCGCCGCGCCACAGCCGGAACCGTTCGCCGCGCACGCCCGGGTCTACGCCCGCGCGGTCGGGACGCCGGGCGCCGCGGTCGCCGTCGAAGCCCTCGCCCTGATCGGAGCGCTTGCCGCCGCAGGCGGACCGCTCGGAGGGGTCGGGTCGGCGCCGATCGGCGCAGCCGTCCTGCTGGCCCTGGCCGCCACCGCGTTCACCGGTCTGTCCGCGCTGCGGCTGAGCCGGGCCCAGCGCGGCTGGGGTGAGCGGCTGGTGGCCGACGTGGCCGCGTCCCGTCCGGTGTTCGCGGTCTACGTGTCGCTGGCCGCGCGTCAATCGAAATACATCGTGAACCAGTGGCTGCCCGCGCTGGACGCCCTGCCCGAGGCGGGTGTGCTGCTGGTGCGCGAGGCCAGCCAGCTGACCCCGCTGGCGGCGACCCGGCATCCGGTGATCTACGCACCGAGCCAGAAGGACGTGGAACGCCTGATCGTGCCGTCGGTGCGGATCGCGTTCTACCTCGCCTACGGCGAGCGCAACGGCCAGCTGCTGCGTGATCCGCGGTTGAAGCACGTGATGCTGCTGCACGGCGATTCCGACAAGGCCACCAGCGCCAACGGCATGGCGCGTGCGTTCGACGAAATCTGGGTGGCCGGGCCGGCGGCCGTCGAACGCTACCGGACGGCCGGCGTGGCCGTCCCCGACGATCGTTTCGTCTTCATCGGACGGCCGCAGGTCGCCGGCCTGCCGATCGGGCCGACCGGTCAGCAGCCGCCGATCGTGCTGTATGCACCCACCTTCGAGGGCTACTACGACCAGACTGCGCACACCTCACTGGACAGCATGGGCGTCGAGCTGGCCCGCCGGCTGGTGGCGAGCGGCCGGGTGCGGGTGTGGTTCCGGCCTCATCCGGCCAGCGGGGTGTCCCGTCCGTCGATGCTGGCCGCGATCGCCGAGATCGGTGCCGTGCTGCGCGAGGTGCCCGGCGATCACCTGGTGGTGGCCGACCGTGACCTGACGTTGCCGGAATGCCTGGCGGCCGCCGATGTGCTGGTCTCGGACATCTCCAGCGTGGCCACCGATTTCCTGGCCACCGAGCGTCCGATCATCACCTGCGACCCGGCCGGACTGCCGGCCGAGGACTTCGTCGCCGCCTACCCGACGCAGTCGGCCAGCTACCTGCTGCACCCGGGCCTGGCCGACCTCGATCAGGTGCTGGACGCAGCCCTCGGCGCCGACCCGCTGCGACCGGCGCGGCAGGTCATGCGGCGCCACGTCCTGGGGGACCCGCCCGGTGGCCCCCAGGCCGCGTTCGCCGCGAACGTGGCCCGGCTCGCGGCCTCCTGACGCCCACCGTCGGTTGAGCTTGTCCAAACCCCTCTTTGCCGGCGGCTCAGGGTGTCGACGAGCTGGACCGGCAGATCGGCGCTTTCAGCTGAACCGGGCCTGCAGGTCCTGCTCCAGCTGCTCCAGGCTGACGAACTTCGTCTCGGGCACGATCCGCAGGTAGAACAGCAGCGCGAAAACGTTGAACAGGCCGAAGCAGGCGAAGGTCCAGGCCGGGCCCAGATAGGCGATCATCAGCGGGAACGCGAAGGTCACCACGGCGTTCATGATCCAGCCGGCAGCGACCGCGACGCCCTGCGCGGTGCCGCGGATCCGGGCCGGGAAGATCTCCGAGACCAGCACCCAGTTGACCGTGCCGGACTGCTTGAAGAACACGAACAGGGTCACCAGAGCCAGCACCAGCCACGGCAGGTAGGCCGGCACGGTGGCCGCGATCGCGCCGGACGCGTCGATGTGCGGCGCGATGCCGAAGCCGAAGACCAGTGCCAGCGAGAACAGCGCCAGCACGATGCCGGTCTCCTGGTAGATGCCGACATGGCGCCGGGCGAGCCGTCCGACCAGGTAGATGCCGATGCCGGCGCCGATGGTCGAGGCGATGCCGGTGACCACGTTCAGGGTGATCGCGTCGGCCGACGAGAACCCGGCCGCGACCAGAACCTTCGGCAGGTAGTACATCGCGGTGTTGATGCCGGTGAGCTGGTCGAAGATGCCCAGGAAGCAGCCGATCACCAGCACCCGCCTGGTCCACCGGGTCGACCAGGCCTGCCGCAGCGTCCAGCGGGCCTGCCGGCCCTCGACCCGCTGCACCTCGACCATGCCCTGGATCTCGGCCCCGACGCCGTCGCGCCGTTCGTCACGGATCCGCTTCAGCGCACCGATCGCTTCGTAGTAGCGGTGCTTGGCGGCGTACCAGCGGCTCGATTCGGGCATCAGCCGCATGCCGATCCACAACGCGATGGCCGGCAGGGTGCCGAGCACCAGCATGTACCGCCAGACCCCGCCGTTGCCGGCGGCGACCACCAGCCCTTCGATGTGGCCGGCCAGATCCCACGGAATCCACGACCCGGCGGCGAACTGCCCGGTGGGGTCGGACGCGACCTGCACCTGGGGCCCGCCGCGGGAGGCCGACAGCATGGCGTTGGTGGAGTAGGCCAGCAGCTGGCCGAACACGATCATGAACTGATCGACGGCGACCAGCGGACCGCGGATGCGTTGCGGCGCCGACTCGGACAGGTACATCGGCACGCTGGACGAGGCCCCGCCCACCGCGAAGCCGAGGACGACGCGGAACAGCGACAGGATCAGCACGTTGCCGGCCAGGGCCGAGCCGACCGTGCCGACGATGAAGATCAGCGCGAGCAGCAGGATGTTGTGCCGGCGTCCGTGGCGGTCGGCGAGCCGTCCGCCGACGATGGCGCCGATCGCCGCGCCCACGGCGAGGCAGCCGCCGACCAGGCCCTCGTCGAGCGGGGTGAGCGCCAGTCCGCCGCCCGCGGTCGGAAGGTAGAGGTAGGGCAGCGCGCCCGCGATGACGCCGGTGTCATAGCCGAACAGCAGCGAGCCCAAGGTCGCGACGGCCACCAGCAGCCCGATCGGACGCCGCTTGCCCGACGGTGGTGTGGACGCCACCAGGTCGGCCAGCTCCTCGGCGCTGGGGTCCGGGGGCAGCGTCACGCTCCGGGATTCTGGACGGCTCATGCTTCCCCTCGAGACAATGTGGAATTTCCGGGGTCAGCATAGGGGCGATGACAGGCCCCGACGTCAGGCGGCCATCAGCTGCAGCCGGGTGGGCGCGTACGCCTTCGTCTTCAGCGGCATTCCGGCCTCGGCCGGCGTCCGGTTCGCCTTCCGGGCATTGCAGGTGTGACAAGCCGCGACGGTGTTCGTCCAGGTGTTCCGGCCGCCCTTGGACTGGGGCAGGATGTGGTCGACGGTGGTGGCCCGGTCGCCGCAGTAGCCACAGGTGTGCGAGTCCCGCTTCAGCACCCCGCGCTTGGTCCAGCCGGGCGCGCGCCCGTAGAGAAATGTGGTCTTCACGTAGCGGACCAGCCGGAGCACCTCCGGCTGCGGATAGCTACCGAACACCAGGTCGGGATGCGCGGATTCGATCACCGCCACCTTGCGCAGCAGCATGCCGATCGCGTGCTGCAGGGAGACGGTGTGCAGCGCGGTGTTGTCGGTGTTCAGGACGAGCACGGCCATTCAGACACTCCTTCCCGCTGGCTGCGGGCAAAAAGAAACCGTTCCGCATAAGCGCGGAACGGTGGCAGCACCAGGAACTGGTAGAGGCGTCTCAGTCATGCTGGCTATCCGCACGCCGACGAGCCGCGGCGTGGGAACACTCAGGCTGATCATCGATACTCCATCGACTGAGAACGGGACCAGAGTAACCCCGGAGGCCGCGATGTCGCGACGACACGACCGCTCGCCTGGCCACTTTGGGCTCGCCGAGTTCAGCGAGTCCAAAGTAGTGAGGCGAGCGCCGGTTCAGGCGTTGACCGCGAGCGCGGCGACGATGCGGTCGGCGGCACCACCCAGGTTGAGCAGTTCGGCGAGCTCGGCGAACACCTCCGGCTGGGCGGGCGCGCCGGGCAGACGCAGGTCGTCAAGGCTGACGCCCAGCGGCAGGTCGCGCTTGACCCGGACGACCTCGCGGGCACCGGCCAGGTAGTCGATGCCGGCGGTGAGCCGGTTGGTGAGGGCGGGGGAGAGTCGTTTCGCGGACGCCGCGGCCAGCACCCCCTCCAGGTCGCCGTGGTCGGCGATCAGCCGGGCGGCGGTCTTCTCGCCGATCCCGGCGACGCCCGGCAGGCCGTCCGAGGCGTCGCCGCGCAACGTGGCGAAATCGGCGTAGCCGGCGCCGTCGATGCCGTAGCGCTGGCGCAGCACCTCGTCGGTGACCCGCTCGTGGTTGCGGACCCCCTTCACCACCGACAGCACCCGCACCTGGCGGTCGTCGTCGATGAGTTGGAACAGGTCCCGGTCGCCGGTGATCACGTCCACCGGCACGGAGGCCGTCGACGCCAAGGTGCCGATCACGTCGTCCGCCTCGTGATCGTCGGCACCGACGACGGCGATGCCGAGGGCGTCCAGGGCGGCACGGATGTAGGGCACCTGCCGGCTCAGCTCGTCGGGAACGACCTCGACGTCACCGGCCAGCACCCGGTGCGCCTTGTAGCTGGGCACCAGCTCGACCCGCCACGCCGGACGCCAGGCGTTGTCCCAGCAGGCGGCCGCGTGGGTAGGCCGATACTCGGTGATGAATCGGGCCAGGAAGTCCAGCAGACCCCGGACGGCGTTGACCGGTTGACCATCGAGGGCTCGCAGGGAACTCGGCAGACCGAAAAAAGCCCGGAAGTACAGCGATGCGGTGTCATAAAGCTGCAAAGATTCCGGTTTCACGCGCACATAGTGACACGATTGGGGCATGGAGAGCACGGACCGCCAGATTCTCGCGCTGCTGTCACGGGACGGTCGCATGTCGTACACCGACATCGGCAGGGAGACCGGACTGTCGACGTCCGCGGCACAGCAGCGGGTCCGCCGGCTGGAGCAACGCGGCCTGATCACCGGCTACCGCGCCGAACTCAGCGCGGAAGCACTCGGTCTGGCGCTGACCGCCTTCATCGCGCTCAACGGCACCGACCCGACCGCCGACGACCAGATCCCCGAGCGGCTCTCCCACCTGCCGAACATCGTGTCCTGCTATTCGGTCGCCGGCGACGCCAGCTACATCCTGATCGTCCAGGTGGCGACTCCGGCCGCGCTGGAGACGCTGCTGACTCAGATCCGGCTGGCGGCGGGTGCCTCCACCCACACCACGCTGGTGTTGTCCGTCCCGTTCCGGGGGCGCGCCGTTCTCTGATCGGGCTTCCCAGCCCTGGGTAGCATGCCCTCCGTGACCGACCGCCTGCGCGCCCTGCCGTGGTGGCTGCGTAGTTCGTTGGCGGCATTGGCGGGTGCCGCCGCCACCCTCGGTTTCGCGCCCACCGGGTGGTGGCCGGTGCTGATTCTCGCCATGAGTTGCCTCACTCTGCTGGCGCTGCCCGCACCGAGCTGGTGGCAGGCCGCATTGACCGGCTTCTGTTTCGGACTCGCCTGGTATCTCACCGGCGTCACCTGGATGAGCGTCGTCTTCGTCGAAGCCATGATCGCGTTGTCGGCGTTGGAGGCCTGCTATCTGGCGCTGTTCAGCGTGCTGTTGCGGCTGGCCGGACGGTCGCGGTTCTGGCCGCTGCTGGCAGCGGGTAGCTGGCTGCTCGTCGAGTACCTGATCGGCAATGTGCCCTTCGGAGGCTTCCCCTGGCTGCGGCTCGGGTACACCACCGTCGATTCCCCGCTGGCCGGTCTGCTGCCACTGGTCGGCGTTCCCGGAGCCGGGTTCGCCATGGCCCTGATAGCCCAGCTGCTCGCCTGGATCGTGATGACCGCGGGCGGACGCCGCCGGCTGATCGGCGCCGTGGCGGCACTCGCCGTCCTGCTCGGCGGGCTGCTGGGGCTCCTGGTGCCTGCGGGTGTCGAGCAGGGCAGCGTCAGCGTCGGGTACGTGCAGGGCAACGCGCCGGGCGGCGGCATCTACGGCCTCGGCGCGCCCCGCACCATCACCTACAACCATCTGGCCGAGACCCAGCGGCTGGCCGCCAAGGTGAACGCCGGTGAACTGCCGAAACCCGACTTCGTGGTGTGGCCGGAGAACGGCACCGACCTCGACCCGTTCCGCGACGTCCGGACCGGCGCCGCGGTGGGTGCGGCGGTGAGCGCGGTCGGCGTCCCGATCCTGGTCGGCACCATCACCGAGAACCCGGCGGCCTACGAACGGCAGACCGCCGCCATCATGTGGTACCCGAACACCGGACCGGGCGCCCGCTACGACAAACGCAACCTGGTGCCGTTCGGCGAGTGGGTTCCGCTGCGGTCGATCCTTGAGCCGTTGTTCCCGGTGGTGCGCTACGTGGGTGCGCAGTCGATCCCCGGCACCGGACCCGGTGTACTGCCGGTCAACCTGCCGGGGCGGACGATCCAGGTCGGCGATCTGATCTGCTACGAGGTGGCCTTCGACAGCACCGTCCACGACACCGTGCAGGGTGGCGCCCAGGTGAACGTGGTCCAGAGCAGCAACGCCATGTACGTGGGCACCCGACAGGTGGCGCAGCAGTTCGCCATCACCCGGGCCAGGGCGGCGGAACTGCGCCGCGAGATCCTGGTGGTCACCACCACAGGCACCTCCGGACTGATCCGTCCGGACGGCAGCGTCGCGTTCACCCTGCCCGAGTTCCAGTCGGCCTCCGGAGTCACCGAGCTGCCGTTGCGCAACGGCGCCACTCCGGCGGTGCTGTACTCGCAGTGGCTGGAGACCGCTGGTCTGGTGCTGACCGTTCTCGCCCTGGTGTGGACCGGGTGGCGGCATCGGGGTGCGACCGGACGGATGCGGCAGAATGGAAGCTCTGTATCGACCCAGGAGACGATGTGACAGAAACCGCGAGCAACGCCACCGCCACGCCCGAGTGGGCTGAGTTGGGCAAGGTGCTCGTCATCATCCCCACCTACAACGAGGCCGAGAACGTCATTCCGATCGTGCAGCGGTTGCGTGCCGCGGTGCCGGACGCCGACATTCTGATCGCCGATGACAACTCGCCGGACGGCACGGGGCGGATCGCCGACGACCTGGCGGCGTCCGACGAGCAGGTGCATGTGTTGCATCGGCAGGCCAAGGAGGGCCTGGGTGCCACCTACCTGGCCAGCTTCGCCTGGGGGTTGGAGCATGGCTATGGGGTGCTGGTGGAGCACGATGCCGACGGTTCGCATCAGCCGGAGCAGTTGCCGAGCATGCTGCGGGCGTTGAAGGACGCCGACATGGTGAAGGGTTCCCGGTGGGTGCCCGGCGGGTCGATCAAGAACTGGCCCTGGCATCGCAAGTTCATCTCGTTGGGCGGCTCGCTGTGGTCGCGGATCATGCTGGGCATTCCGCTGCGGGACATCACCGGCGGATTCACCGCGTTCCGGGCCGACACGCTGCGCGGCATCGACCTCGATACGGTGGAGTCGGCCGGCTACGCCTTCCAGATCGACCTGGCCCGGCGTGCGGTGGAACGTGGTTTCCGGGTGGTCGAGGTGCCGATCGAGTTCATCGAGCGCGAACGGGGCGACTCCAAGATGAGCAGCGGGATCGCCGTCGAAGCGGCCCTGCTGACCACCCGTTGGGGCGTCGCCAAGCGCGGCCAGCAGGTGAAGAACTACCTCGGCTTCACCAAGCGCCGGGCGAGCAAGTGACCGTCCCGCAGCAGCCCGCACGCGGACGGCGTCCCTGGCTGGCACCGCTGGTGCTGCTGTTCCTCGTCCTCGTCCCGGTGGTCGAGGTGTGGCTGCTGGTCAGCGTCGCGCAGCAGATCGGCGCGCTGCCCACGCTGGCCATCCTGATCGGCCAGGCCATCCTGGGCGGCTGGCTGATGCGACGTGAAGGCGCCAAGGCATGGCGCGCACTCAACGAGTCGGTCAGTTCCGGACGGCTGCCCGGAGGCGAACTGCTCGATCCGGTGCTGATCATGGTCGGCGGGGTGCTGGTGATGCTGCCGGGCTTCTTCACCGACGTGTTCGGGCTGATCTTCCTGCTGCCGTTCACCAGGCCGCTGGCCCGCGGGCTGCTGCAGCTGTTCATCGCGCGACGGGCTGCCCGCTCCGGCATCGACCTGAACGTGATGCGGGCGAAGATGGAGCGCGACACGGTGATCCGAGGCGAGACCGTACCCGAGGAGCCCACCCGCGACAGCGCACCGAAACCGCCCGGTCAGGCGTCCGATCCCACCGTGATCAAAGGCGAGATCGAGCCCTAAACCCGACCACCGCCGGTTGAGCTTGTCGAAACCTCTTGCAGCGCGATGTGGCGCCGGGGTCTCGACAAGCTCGACCAGCGGTGGTCAGTGCTTGCTTGCAGCGTCAGTTGCCGCGGATCTCGTCCAGCCGTTCGGCCAGCAGCTCCTCGAGCTCTTCGATGGAGCGTCGCTCCCGCAGCATGTCCCAGTGGGTACGCGGGGGCTTGACCGCTTTGGCCTCGGGCTCGACGCCGTCGGAACGTCGCGCGACAGCACCACACCGGGGGCATTCCCACTCGGTGGGCAGGTCGGCCTCTTCGGCGAAGGTGACGCTGAAGTGGTGACCCTTGGGGCAGTCGAAACCGGTCTCCTGACGTGCCGCGAATTCGACGCCGGCGCCGTCGGCGAAGCTCTTCGAGCCCAAGCCCGAGCCGCGCAGTGATCGCTCAGCCATAATCTCTCCCTCCACCCCGGACGACCCAGCGGTCGACCGGCCGTCTCCACGCTACCGGGTGACCCCAAGCCGCTCACAGGACTTTGGGTAACGCATTTCCGGCCTCGGTGATTCCGCGGCGCATATCGACCCGGCTCAACAACAGGCCTCCGACTAGGAAGAAGAGCACCAAAGTGAGGATCGCCCAGCGGTAGGAGTGGCTGAACTGGAAGACCAGCGCGAAGCTCAGCGTGCCCAGCCAGCTGGTTCCGCGCTCCATCGCCTGGTAGAAGCTGAAGTACTCCGACTCGCGGCCCTTGGGCACGAGTTGGGAGTACATCGACCGGCTCAGCGCCTGGGTGCCGCCCATCACCAGCCCGATCGCCGCGCCGAGCGCGAGCAGCGCGCCGAAGATGCCGGCGGGCAGGAAGAAGGCCACCGACACCACGCCGAACCAGATCACGATGCCGATCAGCACCGTGCGTTTCGCGCCCAGCCGGGCGGCGACGCGTCCGAACAGCAGGGCGCCGCCGAAGGCGACGAACTGGGTGAGCAGGAAGGTGATCATCACCTGCGAGGTGTTCATGCCCAGTTCGAACTGCGCGTACAGGCTGGATTGGCCGATGACCGTCTGGATGCCGTCGTTGAAGAACAGGTAGGCGACCAGGAAGAGCAGGGTCTGCGGGTAGCGTCGCAGGTCGATGAAGGTGTCGGCGAGTTGTCGCACCGGGTTGCGCCGGGCGGCGGGGGAGTGGGTCACTTCGGCCAAGGTGCGCTGCGGCAGCGAACGCAGACCCAGCACCGGGATGATGGTGAACACGCCCCACCACAGCCCGGCGGACAACAGGCTGAGCCGGATGGCCATGCCGTAGCTGATGCCGAGCGGCTCGTAGGCGGTCATCACCACCAGATTGAGCGCCAGCAGCAGGCCGCCGCCCAGGTAACCCCAGGCCCAGCCGCGACTGGAGACCCGGTCACGGTCGTCGGGGGACGCGATCCGCACCAGAATGCCGTCGTAGATGACCTGCGACGATCCGATGCACAGGTTGGCCACGATCATCAGCACGGCGCCGAGTTGCCAGTTGTCGCCGCTCAGGAAGAACATCGCGGACGCCGCGGACGCGCCCACCCAGGCCAGAGCCCCGAGCCACCACTGCGGATGCCGCGACCGGTCGGCGATGACCCCGACCAGCAGCAGTGCGATCGTGGTGAGGATCGTCGAGATGGTGACCAGGAATGGATGCACCGCACCGGGCAGCACACCGAAGCCCAACAGCGACACCGGGTTCTGGCAGACCGCGCCCGGCTCGAGGTCGGGGCAGGCGGCGTTGGTGGCCAGGCTGGTCAGGTAGGGCCCGAGAATGACTGTCGCGGTCGTCGTCACGTAGGCCGAGTTCGCCCAGTCGTACCAGTACCAGGCGCGCTGCTGCGGCGTGCTGCGCTGCTTCTGCCGGCCGTCACCCATCAGTTGCCCTCCCATAGGCCGCGCTCGGTCAGCACCTCGGCCAGCACGTCGATCCGGTCGCTGACCAGGCCGTCCACGCCGAGGTCGATCAGTCGCTCCATCTCGGTCCGGTCGTTGACGGTCCAGACGTGCACCGCGCGGCCGGCGGCGTGCGCCGTCCGGATCAGGCCGGGGGTGAGGACGGGCATCCGGTCGTGCCAGGCCCGCGCGGGGATCTGCAGGACGACGCCCGGAGAGCCGGCGAGGCGCCGTCCAAGTAGTGCGTAGGCCTGCCAGGCGACCCCCGCCGGGCCGGCCGCGGTCGCGACGCGTCCGTGAGTGCGGCGGCGGAAGGCCCGGATCCGGGCCGAGGAGAAGGAGCCGACGCAGACCCGGTCGTGGGCATGGTGGACGTCCAACGCCTGGATGAGAGGCTCGATGGCCTGCGGCACCTTGAGGTCGATGTTGAACCGGGCCTCGGGCAGGGCCTCGAGTAGTTCGTCGAAGCGGGGGATCGGGTCGATGCCCGCGATCCGCACCTGGCTCAGTTCGCGCCAGGGCAGCCGCTCGGGGACGCCGGTGGCGTCGGTGACCCGGTCCAGGGTGTTGTCGTGGAACGCGAACAGCACTCCGTCGACGGACACGTGCACGTCGGTTTCCAGGTAGCGATAGCCGCGCTCGGCGGCCCGGGTGAAGGCGTACAGGGTGTTCTCGCGCGGGCGGTCGGCCTCGGAAAGGAAACCGCCGCGGTGCGCCATGGCGGCGAACCGTGTGTCGAAGTAGCGGTAGTCACCGGCCTGCACGCGTTCAGTATGGGTGAGGTATGGACATGGGGGCCATAATCGGGGCATGTCGGAGACTTCTGCACCCATTCGTCAGGCCCTGCGGGACGCCCTGCCGGGCGCAATGAAGGCGCGGGACACCCCTGCGCGCAATGCGATCCGTTCGGCGCTGGCCGCCATCGAGAACGCCGAGGCGGTCGTGCCCGAGGCCACCAGCGGCACATCCATGACGAGCGAGCATGTGGCCGGGACTGCGGTCGGCGTCGGGGTGGCCGAGGCCGATCGCCGCGAGCTGGACGAGGACCACACCCTGGAGATCGTCAGTGCGGAACGCGACGAGCGACTCGCCGCGGCGGCCGACTACCGCGCCCGCGGTGAGGAACAGCGGGCTGCCGAGTTGGAGGCTGAGGCGGCCGCGCTGGACGCCTTCCTGTGCTGATCGTCGATAGCGTTTCCACCGTACGACGGTGTGCGACACAATAGGGCCTCGTGACAACAATCCTGTCGATCCAGTCGTCCGTCGCGTACGGCCACGTGGGTAACAGCGCAGCCACCTTCCCGCTGATGCGTTCCGGCGTCGAGGTCTGGCCGGTGCTCACCGTGCACTTCTCCAACCACACCGGGTACGGGGACTGGCGCGGACCGCTGCTGGCCGCCGAGGACGTGGCCGAGGTGATCCGGGGCATCGACGACCGCGGCGTGCTGCCGCGCGTGGACGCCGTCCTGTCCGGCTACCAGGGCGCCGAAGAGGTCGGTGCCGTGGTGCTCGACGCGGTCGCGTTGGTGAAGGAGCGCAGCTCGCGCGCGATCTACTGCTGCGACCCGGTGATGGGCGATGTCGGACGCGGCTTCTTCGTCCGGCCCGGCATCCCGGAGTTCATGCGCGATCAGGTGGTGCCGAAGGCGCAGATCGTCACCCCGAACCATTTCGAACTCGACTTCCTCACCGGTCGCGAGACGCACACCCTGGACGAAGTGATCGAAGCCGCCCATGCCCTGCGGGCCGTCGGCCCGGAGACGGTGCTGGTGACGTCCGTGGTGACCGACACCACCGACGACGATTCGCTGACCATGCTGGCCGTCACCGGCGAGGGCGCCTGGCAGGTGACCACTCCCCGGCTGGACCGCACCTTCACCGGTTCCGGCGACCTGACCGCCGCCATGTTCCTGGCGCACTGGCTGCGCACCCAGTCCGCCGCCGAGGCGGTCGGCGCCACCGCCGACATCGTCTACTCGGTGCTCAAGCAGACCGCGGATTCGGGCCTGTCCGAGCTTCAGTTGGTGGCCGCCCAGGACGAGATCGTCACCCCCACGTACCACTTCGACGTCCACCAGGTGCGCTGACCCCGGCACGAAGGGACGGTTCTTTTCGTTCCACCCACAGCAATTCGGTGGAACGAAAAGAACCGTCCCCGTCGGTCCGGTTGCGGTGTGGTCAGTCGCGGAAGACCTCGATCTTGGCGCCCAGGGCGTTGAGCCGGTTCGGCAGGTCCTCGTAGCCGCGGTTGATCACATAGACGTCGCGCAGCACGCTGGTGCCGCGGGCCGCGAGGGCCGCGAGCAGCAGGCAGACGGCGGGACGTAGGGCCGGGGGAGAGATGACCTCCTGGCCGCGCCAGCGGGTCGGGCCGGTGACGATGATCCGGTGCGGGTCGAGCAGTTGGACGTTGGCGCCCAGCTTGGTCAGCTCCACCAGGTGGATGGCCCGGTTCTCGTACACCCAGTCGTGGATCATCGTCCGGCCCTGCGCGACCGCCGCGATCACCGCGAAGAACGGCAGGTTGTCGATGTTCAGGCCGGGGAACGGCATCGGGTGGATCTTGTCCGAGCTGGCGTGCAACTCCGAGGGGTACACGGTGATGTCGACCAGCCGGGTGTTGCCGTTCTCGGCCGGGTACTCCGGTGACAGGTCGAACGACTGACCCATCTCGGCCAGAATCTCCAGTTCGATCTCCAGGAACTCGATCGGGCAGCGCCGGACGGTGAGCTCCGACCCCGTCACGATGGCCGCGGTGAGCAGGCTCATCGCCTCGATCGGATCCTCGGACGGCGCGAAGGCGATGTCGGTGTCGATCAGCGGCAGTCCGCGCACCCTCAGGGTGGTCGAGCCGATGCCGTCGACGTGGACGCCGAGCTGCTGCAGGAAGAAGCACAGGTCCTGCACCATGTAGTTGCTGCTGGCGTTGCGGATGACGGTCTCACCCGGGTGCCGCGCGGCGGCCATCAGGACGTTCTCGGTCACCGTGTCGCCGCGTTCGGTGAGGGTGATCGAGCGGTGCGCGAACGGGTCGATCGGAGTCACCCGGGCGTGATACGAGCCCTCGGTGGCCTTGATGTCGAGGCCGAAGTGGCGCAACGCCTGCAGATGCGGCGTGACGGTGCGGGTGCCCAGGTTGCAGCCGCCGGCGTAGGGCAGTTCGAAGGCCTGCTCGTCGTGCAGCAGCGGGCCGAGGAACATGATGATCGAGCGGGTCCTGCGGGCGGCCTCGACGTCCATCTTGGAGAGCTCCAACCGGTCCGGGCGGATCAGTTCGAGCTCGGTGCGGTCGTCCGACCAGGTCGCCCTCACCCCGATGCTGGTGAGCACCTCCAGGATCCGGTTGACCTCCTCGATCTGAGCGATGCCGCGCAGCACCGTGCGACCGCGGTTCAGCAGCGAGGCGCACAACAGTGCGACCGCCGCGTTCTTGGACGACCGGACCTTGATCGAGCCGCTGAGCGTCGTCTCGCCCTGAATCCGGAGGTGCAGGGCGCCGCTCGTCGTCTGCGGCTGCTCCAGCGCCTCGGCGATCCTGTTCATCAGGTCGACAGAGAGTTCCCGTTGACCTGCCTCCAGGTCATTGACGGTCTCACGTGAAGTGCCCAGCTCGTCGGCCAACTCCTGTTGAGAGAGCCCGCGCTGCCTGCGGGCGTCCCGGATCAGGTACCCGACGCTGGTGGGGGAGAGTTCTGTCACCCGGGAAGCTTAAGCCATCAGATCCAGCCTCGACGGCGACTGTCGTGCGGCAAGGGTGATCACGGGTCGTCCAGCGGGCTGAAAACTGGGGAGGCGGTCCACTAGGGTGCTGCTCATGAGCGCACACTTCGACGTCGTTGTCCTGGGAGCGGGCCCGGGTGGTTATGTGGCCGCCATTCGCGCCGCGCAGCTTGGCAAGAAAGTAGCCATCATCGAGAAGCAGTGGTGGGGCGGCGTCTGCCTCAACGTGGGCTGTATTCCGACCAAGTCGCTCCTCCGCAACGCGGAACTGGCGCATATCTTCACCCACGAGAAGGACTCCTTCGGCATCGAGGGCGAGGTGACTTTCAACTTCGGCAAGGCGTTCTCGCGCAGCCGTGAGGTGTCGAACCGAATGGTCGGCGGCATCCACTACCTGATGAAGAAGAACAAGATCACCGAACTCAACGGCTGGGGCACCTTCGTCGACGCGAAGACCATCGAGGTGGCCACCGACTCCGGCACCGAGACGGTCACCTTCGACAACTGCATCATCGCCACCGGCTCGACCACCCGGATGATCCCCGGCACCTCGCGCAGCGCTCGCGTCTTCACCTATGAGGAGCAGATCCTGGCCGACAACCTGCCGGGTTCGATCATCATCTGCGGCTCGGGGGCGATCGGCACCGAGTTCGCCTACGTGCTCGCCAACTACGGCGTGAAGGTGACGATCGTCGAGTTCCTCGACCGGATGGTGCCGCTGGAAGATCCCGAGATCTCGCGTGAACTGGCCAAGGCTTACAAGAAGCTCGGCGTCGAGGTGCTCACCTCCACCAAGGTGGAGGCGATCCAGGAAACCGATTCCGGCGTCCGGGTCACCGTCAGCCCGGCCAAGGGCGGCGAGCAGAAGGTGCTCGAGGCCGACCGGGTGCTGCAGTCCATCGGCTTCGCACCGCGCACCCAGGGCTACGGCCTGGAGAAGCTCGGCGTCGAACTCACCGAGCGTGGCGCGATCAAGATCGACGACTACATGCGCACCAACGTTCCCGGCATCTACGCGATCGGCGACGTCACCATGAAGCTGGCCCTGGCGCACACCGCCGAGGCACAGGGCGTGGTGGCGTCCGAGACCATCGCCGGCGCCGAGACCATGCCGATCAACTACGACATGATCCCGCGGGCCACCTACTGCCAGCCGCAGATCGGCTCGTTCGGCTACACCGAAGAACAGGCCAAGGAGCGCGGTTACAACGTCAAGGTCGCCAAGTTCCCGTTCTCGGCCAACGGCAAGGCGCACGGACTGGGCGACGCGACCGGCTTCGTCAAGCTCGTCGCGGACGCCGAGCACAACGAGATCCTGGGCGCCCACATGATCGGACCCGACGTCACCGAGCTGCTGCCCGAGCTGACCCTGGCCCAGCAGTGGGATCTGACCGCCGACGAGGTGGGCCGCAACATCCACGCCCACCCGACGCTTTCCGAGGCGCTCAAGGAAGCCGTCGAGGGCATCGCCGGACACATGATCAACTTCTGAGCAGCCCCACCTACCTGTCTCTGACCGGGTCCGCGTTGCGGGCCCGGTCAGTTGCGTTTCTGGTGCCGAGGGGCACGTGGGGAGCTGCACGGAGGGCCAAGCCGGCGCCCGGCGGCGTCCGAGAAACCCACGGCGATCGGCCGAACCGCCGGACGACCTGCGTGCCGGAGAGCGACCCGTTGTAAGAATGGGGTAATGCCCTCGAATCGTCTTGCCGCTCTTGCCATGGTCGTGCTGCTGGCCGGCTGCAGCGTCGCCCCACCCGCCGGCCAGACGGCGCCGCCTGGGTCACAAGGGAGTGCACCCGCCCCGTCCGAGCCAGCCTCGCCGGGCGGCGCTCCGTCGACACCGCAAACCACCGAGCCCCCCGCGGCGCTCGAACTACCGCGTGGCGGCCGGGAGGTTTTCCCGCGCTATCGGCTGTTCGGCTACTCCGGTTACCCGGGGGCGCCCGGACAGGGCCGACTCGGTATCGGTGACCTGGAAACCCGGGTGAAAGAGATCGAGCAGCGCGGCAAAGCCTGGCGCGGCGGCCGCGAGCTGATGCCCGTGATGGAGTTGATCGCCGTCACCGTGCACGGTTCACCGGGCAAGGACGGCATGTACCGCACGCGGGCGCCGGAGGCCCTGATCAAGCGCTGGCACGACATGGCGACCAAACACAAGGCATTGCTGCTGCTCAACATCCAGCCCGGCCGCGCCGACTTCATCGACGAGGTGAAGTACTTCGAGAAGTGGCTGAAGTACCCCAACGTCGGCGTCGCACTGGACCCGGAATGGGCGGTCGGCAAGGGACAGCTGCCCGGCCGGGTCTTCGGCAGCACCACCGGCAAAGAGCTGAACGACGTCGCGACGTACCTGTCCGAGCTGACCGCCGCCAACAACCTGCCCGAGAAGGTGATGCTGTTCCACCAGCTGCACGTCACCATCGTGAAGCAGCCCAAGGCACTCAAGGAGCACCCGGGCGTCGTCTACATCAACTCGGTGGACGGCATCGGCGCCCCGGCCGCCAAGATCGGCACCTACCAGCGGGTGATGAAGACCCGGCCGTCGTACGTGCATCCGGGTTTCAAGCTGTTCTACCAGGAGGACGTGCAGACCGGGAAACGACTGATGACCGCCAAGGAAGTGCTGAAGCTGAAGCCCCAGCCGGAGTACATCCTGTTCGAGTGAGGTCGATCTCTGCAACGGGGTTCCATTAATCGAATATGTGTTCTAGTCTCGCTCCATGAGCCTCGAGTTCCAGGTCACCTTCGACTGTCACGACCCACGGGCGTTGTCGATCTTCTGGCGCGATGTCCTCGGTTACGTCCATCCGGGCCCGCCAGGGGTGGAGGTCCCCGAGGGCGTCGACCCACTGGACGCCTGGGAGGCGTTCCTGGAGCGCGCCCAGGTGCCGCTCGAGCAGCGGAACTCGAGTTCGGCGCTGATCGATCCCGAGGGGCGCGGTCCGCGGATCTTCTTCCAGCAGGTGCCGGAGGACAAGCGGGCCAAGAACCGGGTGCACCTGGACGTCCGTTCCGCGCCGGGACTGACCGGCGAGGAACGGATGACGGCCCTGGAGGCGTCGTGTGAGCGATTGACAGGCCTCGGCGCCGTCCGCGTGCAACGCTTCGAGCCCGAGCCGCCGTTGAGCAGTGGCTTCATCGTGATGCGCGACCCGGAGGGCAACGAGTTCTGCCTCGACTGACACCCCGGGCGAGGCCGCCCATTTGAGCGAATCTCCGGTGTTGCCGTACGCTGGGTGGTCCAAGGGGAGTACTCCACCACGGTCGGCTCGTCATTACGGATGCCCTGCATCCCGGGCCACCGGTTCCTGATTCTCGGGAATGGAAGAGACCTTGGTGTCGATCCGTCACACCAAGGTTGGAGCATTCCTTTGCAGATCACGCCGCTCGTCTGGGCCGTGACCATTGCCGTCACGATCGCCCTGTTCGTCTACGAGTTCCTCGCCCACGTCCGGAAACCACACGCGCCGTCGATGGGGGAGTCCGCCCGCTGGTCGGCCTTCTACATCGGGCTGGCATTGCTGTTCGGCGTGGGCGTCGGCCTCGTCTCGGGTTGGACCTACGGTGGCGAGTACTTCGCCGGCTATCTCACCGAAAAGGCGTTGTCGATCGACAACCTGTTCGTCTTCCTGATCATGATGAGCGGCTTCGCCGTGCCGAAGATCTACCAGCAGAAGGTGCTGATGATCGGCATCGTGATCGCCCTGATCCTGCGTGGAGGCTTCATCGCGGTCGGCGCCGCACTGATCGAGAACTTCTCCTGGGTCTTCTACCTCTTCGGAGCCTTCCTGCTCGTGCTGGCCTACCAGCAGGCTCGCGGCGGCCACGAGGGCAATCCGACCGACAGTCGATTCATGCGACTCGTCCGGCGGGTGCTTCCGGTCACCGAGGACTACCACGGCGACAAGCTGACCGTGTACAAGGACGGCCGGCGCTGGGTGACCCCGATGCTGTTGACGATCGTCGCGATCGGCTTCGTCGACCTGGTGTTCGCTCTGGACTCGATCCCGGCCATCTACGGACTGACCGAGGAGCCCTACATCGTGTTCACCGCGAACGCGTTCGCCCTGATGGGGCTGCGGCAGCTCTACTTCCTGGTGGGCGACCTGCTGCAGCGTCTGGTCTATCTCGCACAGGGCCTCGCCGTCATCCTGGCGTTCATCGGCGTGAAGCTGGTGCTGCATGCGCTGCACGTGAACGAGCTCGGTTTCGTCAACGGCGGGCAGCCGGTCGCCTGGGCGCCGGAGATCCCGATCTGGTTCTCGCTGACGTTCATCGGAGCGACGATCGCAGTGGCGACAGTTGCGAGCCTGGTCAAGACCCGTGAGAAGACACCCGCGACCATCGACTGACCCCTTGGGGGCGGACGGAACAACTGTCCGATAAGCAACATTATGTCAGAACGGGCTGGGCGGGTAGACCTGGCCCTCCTCTCTTCCGTACGGGTCAAGTGACACCATGGTGATTCCGCATAGTCATGAAGGGTTGTGAATCGGATGCAGACCGTGCTCGGTGCCAATGGGCAGATCGCCGAAGAGCTGACTCGCGAGTTGTACCGGAACTTCACCCGCGACCTCCGGCTGGTCAGCCGCAGTCCGAAAAAGGTCCACGACACCGATGAACTGGTGAGCGCCGACCTGACCGACCCCGCGGCCACGAGCCGGGCTGTCGAGGGAAGCCAGATCGCCTACCTGACCGTGGGACTGCCGATGAACTCAGAGCTGTGGGAGAGGCAGTTTCCGGTGATGATGCGCAACGTCATCGACGCCTGTGCCAGGCACGACACGAAGCTCGTCTTCTTCGACAACACCTACATGTATCCCGGCACCACGACGCCGCAGACCGAGACGACCGCGTTCCAGCCGAACGGACGCAAGGGCCGGGTCCGCGCGCAGCTCGCCACCATGCTGCTGGACGCGATGGCGTCCGGATCAGTGGACGCAGCGATCTGCCGCGCACCTGAGTTCTACGGGCCGGCCAAAACGAAGAGCCTGACCAACTCGCTGGTCTTCGACCGGATCAAAGCCGGCAAACGGCCCTTCGTGCCGCTGAACGCCAAGGCCCACCGTTCGCTGATCTGGACGCCGGACGCGAGCCGCGCCATGGCGCTGATCGGCAACTCCCCCGACGCCTACGGCCAAACCTGGCACCTGCCCGTCGACACCGCCCGTCCGACCTATGCCGAGATGATCCGGTTCGCCGAGCAGGTGACCGGCCGTCGGATCCGGTACACGGTATTGCCCGGGTTCCTCTTCGGCCTCGGCCGGCGGATCGCCCAACCGCTGCAGGAGGTGTACGAACTGCTCCCCCGCTACCGCGGCGACAACACCTTCGACTGCTCGAAGTTCACCGGACGCTTTCCCGACTTCGCAGTCACCGGGTACCGCGAGGGAATCAGCCAGATCCTCCAAGGGTGACGACCCTCGAGGCTGAGCATTCACGTCATCCCGGGCTCCGATCCGGGATCTCGAGGCGGGAGACATCCCGGATCAAGTCCGGGATGACGATGGAGGGGCTTTGATCAGCGCTTCCCTAAGTGGATGGCGTCGAAAGCGCGTCGACCAACCTGGTGGCGAGCGCCGTCGCGGACTGCGGATTCTGACCCGTGTACAGGCTGCCGTCGACGACCACGTGCGGCCGCAGCGGTAGCCGGGCCTTGTCGTAGCGGACACCGACCTCGACGAGTCGGTCCTCCAGCAGCCATTTCGCCTTGCGGGCGAAGCTGTTGAGGCGCTCCTCCG
>NZ_JAPUED010000207.1:37921-41201 GCF_027492755.1 Micropruina sp.
CGGTCCTCCAGCAGCCATTTCGCCTTGCGGGCGAAGCTGTTGAGGCGCTCCTCCGTGTTGGACAGGCCGGTCATCCGGCGTCCGGCGAAGGGATTCGTACCGTCGGGGCTGGTAGCGGCGAGGATCGCCGCGGGCGCATGACATAGCAGCGCGAGTGGCTTTCCCGAGGCCAGCCGGCGGGTCAGCAACGCGCCCGAGACGGCGTCCACGGCCAGGTCCTCCATCGGCCCGTGCCCGCCCGGGTAGAAGACCAGGTCGAACTCGCTCTCGTCGACGTTGTCGAGGCTGACCGGGTGGTTCAACTCGTCGGCGATCGACTTCAGGTAGGCCCGGATCTTCTTGCGGGTTCCCGGCAGACCGCCTGCGATGCCGAGGCTCAACTCGTCGAGGGTGGGTGCCACGCCGCCCGGTGTGGCGATGGTGATCTGCCAGCCGGCCTCGCTGAACACACGATGCGGCTCGGCGACCTCCTCGGCCCAGTAGCCGGTCGGGTGAACGGTGCCATCAGCCAACGTCCAGCCGTCGGCGGCAGAGATCACGAACAGAACGCGGGTCATCGGGCATCCCTTCATTGAGGTCGTTCACCATCGAGCACGGTCAGCAGACTACGACCGTGAACGGATTCGCCGTGAGTCTCTCCGGTGTCGCGGAAGCCGAGCTTCTGCAGAACCCGCCGCGAGGCCAGGTTCCAGTCCCAAACGGTCGCCCACAGGCGCGGATATCCGGACCGGCCCGCCCATTCGATGACGATCCGGCCGGCTTCGGTGGCGTAGCCACGATTGTGGACGGCTCGGAGGAGCTCGAAAGCCAACTCGGGTTCCTCAGGTGCGCCGTTCCCGGTGAACACCAGTCCGCAATAGCCGAGCACGGCGGCGTCGTCTTTGCGCTGCACCGTCAGCAGTCCCGGCTTCGAGGTCTCGGACGCGTCCTGAATCTGCGCCGCGATGTCGGCCACCGTCGGACGGCCATCGGAGCTCAGCTGTCGATGCGGTGGCACGCGGACGTCCCGTTCCGTCCACAACTGATGGAAGACGGCGGCATCACTCACGACTTGGGGGCGAAGGACCAGACGTTCGGTCTCGAGCGTCGCCGGCTCTATCGACATCACAAGTCCTCTCGCCTCGGTCGCATCCTATGGTTGCGGCCCCCGCTCCGAGATCCACCGCGCTGGCCCGACCCTCTGAGCTGACACAATGGCGGCCGATCTTTTGCCTTGCCACGAAGGGACCACCCCCGATGACCGCGAATCAGCCGCCCGAGAACAACGCGCCCCAAACCCCCGCCGGACCCCCGCAGACTCCCCCACCGGGCGCTGATCCGGCCTTCGCCGCCGGCCGGCCTCAGGCACCGGACGTCGCGCCGCCCGGCGCCTACCCGCCCGCCGTTTTCGCCCCGCAGCAGCCGCCGGCGCCACAGAAGAAGAGCGTTCTCAAGCGCTTCCTGGTCACCATCGTGGGAGTGATCGTCGCCATCGGCATCGGCATCGCGGTCCGCAGCGGCGTCTTCGACAGCCCGTCGATGAAGGCCGGCGATTGCGTTCAGCAGGTCGGCGAGGACGACGTCAAGGTCGTCGATTGCGGCTCAGCCGAGGCGCAGTACTCCATTCTCGGCATCGTCGAGAAGCAGAGCCAGATCTCGGCCCGGATGGGCGCCTGCAAGGAGTTCCCCGACACCACCAGCGTCTACTGGGAGGGCCGGAACAAGGGCAACGGCACTGTGTACTGCATGAAGAAGTTGTGACCCTCCACGGCGCTCAGTTTCGATCCGGCGATCGGGGCTGAGCGCCGCTCCGTGCCGCGTGCGAGACTTGCCCGGTGGCGGACTCAGGCATCGTGCTGATCGGCGACCCGCGCGTGACCGCGATCGAGGTTCGCGAGTCGAACGAACCCCTGGTCGATCTGCGTCCGATCCCGCGACTGCGGATCGACCCACGCAAGGCTGACGACACCGGCGGCTGGCATCACGCCCGCGCCGGCCTGGCCGAGCGGCTGGCGAGCGCGGCCGCGGCGCTGCCGTCCGGAATCGAGTTGCTGATCGTCGAGGCGTTCCGCAGTCCGGCCCGGCAGCGGGGCTATTGGGACGGCTACCGCGACGAGCTGCGCGCCCACTACCCCGGCCTCACCGACCCGCGGCTCTACCACCTCGCCACCCGCTGGGTGGCACCGCCGGACGTGGCCCCGCACTGCACCGGAGGTGCGGTCGACCTCACCCTGTGCGACACGGACGGCGTCGAACTCGATCTGGGATCCCCGCTGGACGCCACCCCTGAGCAGAGCTCGGGAGGCTGCTTCACGGCCGCCCAGGTGCCGCGGGAGGCGGCGGCCAACAGGGCGATCCTGGTGACCGCGATGACCAACGCCGGCCTGGTCAACTACCCCACCGAGTGGTGGCACTGGTCCTACGGCGAGCGGTACTGGGCGTTCACCACCGGCGCCCCGCACGCCCTCTTCGGGCCGGTCGAACCGCCGTCCTGACCGTCCCCGCCGCCGAGTCGGGTTCCGAAGACCCGCCCCACGCGGCAGGATGCCGGGTATGGATCCGACCCAGGACGGTGCGGCCACCCCGCCGCCGGAGCAGAACCAGGGGTCCCGGCTGGCCTCCGCGGAGCGGCTGAAGGCGTTCGCGGACGCGGTGGTGGCGATCGCCATGACTCTGCTGATCCTGCCGCTGATGGAGAGCGTCAGCGAGGTGGCCAGGGAAGGCGGCAACGCCGCGGAATGGGTCACCGAGAACGGTGACCAGCTGTTCAGTTTCGCGTTGAGCTTCGTGCTGATCGGCGCGTTCTGGCTGAGCCACCACCGGCTGTTCGACCGCGTCCACCTGGTCACCGGACGGCTGCTGGTGCTCACCATCGCCTGGATGTTCACCATCGTCTGGCTGCCGGTGGCGACCGCGATCGTGGGCATGATGGACAACGACCCGGTGCAGAAGACGCTGTACATCGGCTCGCTGTTCGCGACCAGCGTGATGATGACGGTGCTCGGCTGGTACGCCCTGCGGCACCCCGAACTGCACGACATGCCGGTCGCCAATCTCCGCAGCGGCATCCTCGCCGACGCGATCGCCTCCGCGCTGTTCGCCCTCGCCTACCTGCTCACCATCGTGTTTCCCGTGCTCAGCTATCTACCGATGTTCCTGCTGGTGCTGACCGGGCCGCTGCACAACTGGCTGCGGCGGTACCTTCCGCACTGACTGCGCAAGGATGGTGACCGTGGCCAGGAAGATCGGCTTCCGCTCCTTCGGGCACCACGACATTCCCGGTTCGCGGGTGCGGACGGCC
>NZ_JAPUED010000208.1 GCF_027492755.1 Micropruina sp.
GTTCTCGTCCGACCAAGGAGGGTTCGATGGCAGTCAACTCGGTGCTCTTCGTGTGTGTCAGCAACGCCGGTCGCTCACAGATGGCGGCAGGCTTCCTGACCCAGCTCAGCGGCGGCTCGATCGCCGTCGAATCCGCCGGTACCGAACCGGCAGACGCCCTCAACCCCGCCGTCATCGCCGCGATGCTCGAAGAGGGCATCGACCTGCGCGACGAGGAGCCGAAGGCGGTCAGCCCCGACCTGCTGTGGCAGGTCGACAAGGTGATCACCCTCGGCGTCGACCTGCGTCCGCTCAGCGGCGGCGTCCGGTTCGACGACTGGGATCTGCCGGAATCCGGCGGGCTTCAGCTGGCCGAACTCCGGCCGATCCGGGACGCGATCAAGGGCCGGGTGCTGACCCTGCTGGCCGAGTTCAACGCACCGGCCGCCGCCTGAGCCTCGGGGTCACTGCTCGGGAGACGCTCCGGATTTGGCTGGTTCGCGCCCGCCGACCAGCTTGAGGCCGATCATCGCCGCCACCAGCCCGGTGAGCAGCAACACCCGGACGGGACCCAGCGGGTCACCGAACGCGAACGCTCCGATCAGCACCGTGCCGACCGCGCCGATGCCGGTCCAGATCGCGTAGGCGAGCCCCAGCGGGATCGTCTTGATCGCCTTGGCGAGGCATTCGAAGCCGGCGACGGCGCAGACCAGGAACACCCACAGGAACCGCGAGTCCTGCTGTTCCAGCTTGAGCGCGGTGGTCATGCCGATTTCGAAGGCGCCGGCCACCAACAGCCAGAGCCAGCCGCTCATTCCCTGCCGCTTCATCCCAGCACCTTCAGTCCGATGATCATCGCCACCACGACGCCGAGCAGCCCCAGGGTGGCCGGCTTCAGCCGTTCGCCGAAGGCCAACGCTCCGACCAGCACGGTGCCGACGGCACCGATGCCCGTCCACACCGCGTAGGCGGTGCCGAGCGGGATCGTCTGCATCGCCTCGGACAGCAGGGTGAAGCTGATGCCGGCGCAGATCAGGAACGGGACGATGAACCATTTGCTGCGTTCCTCAAGCTTCAAGCACGTGGTGAAGCCCACCTCGAAGACACCGGCCGCCACCAGGGTGACCCAGGGATCCATCTCCCACCTCCTATTTCGCACGAATGTGCTGAAACATCTTTATAGCACAATCGTGCGACATCTGACAATTTCGCACGGGTGTGCTACAACTGGCGCATGCCTCGGGTGGTGGATCATCGGCAACGCCGTGACGAACTGGTCGACGCGGTCTGGCAACTGATCATCGAGCGCGGGCTGCCCGGCGCCACCATTCGTGCGGTGGCCGAGCGCAGCGGCTGGTCGAGCGGCGCGGTGCGGCACTATCTGCCCACCCGCGAGGCGATCCTCGACGCCGCGGCGCAGCGGGTCGGCGCAGTGATCGAGCAGCGGGTGCGGGCGGTCGATCCCTCGGCGCCGCCGCTGGACGTGCTGGCCAGCTTCCTGATCGCGGTGCTGCCCACCGACGAGTCGAGCCGGCGGGCGTCCGAGGTGTGGCTGGCCTTCGTCGGCCAGGCGGTGAGCGACCGCGCGATCGCCGACGCGCAGGGCATTCTGTACCGCGACCTGAACCAGCTACTGGTCGAGGTGCTGACGCAGGTGACGACCCTCGGTTACGAAGTGGGCGGCGGCCCGGACGCCGCGGCCGCCGAATTGCAGGCGCTGGTCGACGGGCTCACCGTGCACGTCCTGCTCGGACGGGTCGAACCCGTCCGAGCCGAGGACGTGCTGCGGGCGGCGGTGCGCCGGCTGGTGGTGCCCGTTACTTGACGGTGATCTTGTAGGACTTCGCGCTGGCCTTGACCTTGTCGGTGCCGGCGTAGGAGACCGTCAGGGTGTGCTTGCCCTTCTTCAGCTTGGGCAGCTTGATCTTGATCACGCCCTTGTTCTTGCTGGCCAGCTCGCCCTTGGCGATGGTCTTGCTGCCGTCGAGGACGTTCACGGTGCCGGTCGGCTTCGAGGTCGCCGACGTGCTCACCGTCACCTTGGCGGTGCCCTTCGAACTCTTCTTCTTGGTCTTCGAGTCGAACGACGCCTTCACCTTCGAGCTGAACTTCACCACCGTGAAGTGCACGTACTTGGAGGCCAGCGTGCCGCCGTCGTTGCCGGCCAGCAGCCGCACCCAGTAGGTGGTCGGGCTGTCATTCGGCGCGAGTGTGGTCGGCACGGTGAGCTTCACCGAGAACGAGCCGGACGCGTTGGGCAGGTTCGCCGCCTTCTTGGTTGTCACCGTGCCCGACCCGTCGAGGGTGCCGTCCGGCTTGCCGGAGGTGAACTTCAGCTCGCCGTCGTTCAGCTTGTAGGAGAGGAAGCCGCCGGAGGGACGCTGATCGAAGCCGGTGCCCTTGATGGTGATCGTGCCGCCCGGGGTCACCTCGACCTTCGAGATGGTCAGGGTGCCGTTGCCGGCTTCGGGACGCGGTGCCGCCACTGCGCTCTGCTGCGGCAGCAGGCCGCCGCCGAGCAGCGCAATGGCCGCTCCGGTCGCCACCAGCCGCGTCGCCCACCGGCCGAGACCCGGACGGGTCACGCTGTTGGTCGTCATGTCTTCTCCTCGCTCACAACCCCGGACAGGGGAACTTAGGTAAGCCTAACCATCAGCAGCTGGCAGGGAATGCGAGTCCCGGAGAATGTCTCACTCGGACGCGGTCAGCCGGCGGCTCCGGCTTCGGCGGTCATCGGGTCAGCAGTTCGTCGAGCTTGGCGTAGCCGTCGTTGACCCCGATCTCCATGCCGGAGGCGAGCCAGCCGTCCCGGCTCTCGAAGCTGTCGGTCAGCGAAGCGGCGTGCAGTCGGGTCCAGCCGTCGCCCAGGTCGGTCACGATCAGCGTCTCCAGTGCGACGCTCTCGGGCATGCCCTCCCAGGTGAAGGTCTGCACGACCCGGTTGTCGCTGACCTCGTGGAAACAGCCGCGGAACGCCTGCTGGTCGTGGTCACCCGAATTGAAGTAGCGCCAGCTGCCGCCGGTGCGGGCGTCCCAGTGGTCGATGGTCACCGTGCGGTAGTTGGGACCGACCCACTGGGTGAACAACTCGGGATCGACGTGGGCGCGGATCACCTGGGCCGGCGTGGCCCGGAAATCGCGGGTGATGTGGATCACCGGGACGACCGGGTCGGCTTCGATGGTGGCGGTGGTGAGGTGCTCGGTCATGATGGGTTCCCTTCTTCGGGTGTGGCCTCGGTGAGCGAGGCCAGGACGTTCTCCAGGCGCGAGTAGCGCTGCTCGGCGAGCCGGGCGTAGTGCTCCACCCAGTCGGTGAGCCGGCGCAGCGCGTCCGCCTCGAGATGGACGAGCCGGCGCTGGGCCTGCGGGCGCTTGGTGACCAGTCCCGCGGCGGCCAGCACGTTCAGATGCTTGGAGATCGCCTGGATGGTCATGTCGTAGGGGGCGGCCAACTCGCCGACCGTCGCGTCCCCGATCGCCAGCCGGGCGACCAGATCGCGCCGGGTGGGATCGGACAGGGCCGCGAAGGCCGCATCGAGCTGATCCGTCATGGATTTCTCTCTTCAACCGGTTGGTTGAATAACCGTACGACGGCGACGAATCTTTGTCAACCGTCCGGTTGAACAACAACCGGTGGCTGGGCCTCAGATATCGGCCAGGGCCTCGGTCGGGGATGCCTTCGCGGCACGGCGTCCGGGCAGCACGGACGCCAGCGCGGCGGCCAGGATGGCGACCGCCACCATGCCCAGGGTGAGCGGCAGATCGACGACCAGCCGGACGTCGGCGGCGACCTGCTTGGCCAGTGCGGTGGCCCCCAGCCAGCCGAAGTAGATGCCGGCGACCACTCCGACGGCGACGCCGACGACGGCCAGCAGCAAGGCTTCGATCAGCAGCATCAGCCGTAGTGAGCGGGCCTGCAGGCCGAGTGCCCGCATCAGCGCCGACTCGCGGGTGCGTTCCAGCACCGACAGGCCGAGGGTGTTGCTCACCCCGATCAGCGCGATCAGCACCGCTACACCCAGCAGCGCAGTGGTGATGGCCAGCAGCACGTTCAGCACCGATTCCATCGCGACCGCTTCGATGATCGCCCCGGTCACCTCGTACTGCCCGCCGTTGGTCAACTCCGAGACGGCGGTGGCGGCGGCGACGGCGTCGGCCCGGTTCGGCACCGACAGCCAGAGCATGGCGTCCGGGACCACCGCGCCGAGCCGGTTGAGGTTCGCGGTCGACACCATCGCTTGGCCGAGTGGCACGATCGGCGATTTCGCGACCTTCAGCCGGAGGCTGCCGGTGTGGCCCTTCAGCCCGACCTGCTGGCCGTCCTTCAACTCCCTCCAGTTGTCCGAGACGTAGATCTGGTCGTCGGCGATCGTGGCCGGTGCGTCGGCCGCGACCGCGGCGGCGTCCGGACCGTAACCGAGCACGGTCATTCCGTCGTAGGGGTCGTCGGCCGCACCGGTGAGGTCGGCGGACGCCGACGGCAGCACCGCTGCGCCGTCCACCCCGGCGACCCGCCGCAGCTGACCGACCAGCTCGCCGGGCAGCGACTTCGTCGCACCCCAGGTGCTGACCGAGATGTCCACCGGCCGCTGCCGATCGATCTGGTCGAGCATGGTGGCGCGGGCGCTCGCCGTGCCGACCTGCAGGGTGACGATCAGCCCGACCGCCAGCATCAGCGCGGTCGCTGTGGTCGAGGCCCGCCGCGGATTCCGGACGGCGTTCTGTGCCGCCAGCCGCGGGGTGACCCCGAAGCCGCGCACGAGCAGGCCGACCAGCCGCAACAGGCCCGGCACGAACAGCGGGGCACCGAACAGGACACCGATCGCCACCAGCGCACTGCCCGCGATCGCGATCTGCAGCGCGGCGCCAGTGCTCAGGCCGAGCACGCCGGCAACGACCCCGCCGACCACCAGCAGCCCGCAGATCACCCCGCGGACGATGCCCGCCCGGCGCTTCTCGTCGGACGCCGGCTCGGGCTGTAATGCCTCCAACGGCCGCACCCGGGTGCCGCGCAGCACCGGCAGCAGGGCGGCCAGCACGGTGATCGCCACGCCGACGCCGAAGGCGATCGAGAGGTCGACGGCGGGCAGGGCGAGCCCCCAGAACAGCGAGCCGGTCAGCGACGACCCGATCGCCGCCAATCCGGCACCGGCCAGCAGGCCGAGCGCCGAGCCGATCACGCCCAGGGCGAGCGCTTCCAGCAGGTACCGCCGTCGGATCTGGGCACCGCTCGCGCCGACCGCGCGGAGCAGCCCGATCTGCCGGCGGCGCTGCGCCAGCAGGATGGTGAAGGTGTTGGCGATGGTGATCATCCCGACCACGGCGGCGATCGCGGCGAACGCCCAGAGCAGGTTGCGGAAGGCGTCGAACTCACCGGTCAGCTTCTTCAGCGACTCGGCGCGCACCTGCTCGGCGGGCTGCACTTTCACGTCGGCGACCGAGCTGAGTGCGGCGCTGACGGTCTGCACCAGCGCGGTTGGATCGGTGCCGGGGGAGGCCTTGACGATCCAGGTTGCGGCGCTCTGATTGGGGTCGTCCCCCGACGCGGCGAAGGTGGCCGGCGCCACGTAGCCGGTCTGCAGGAACAGCGATTTCGGCTCGTCGGTGAGGCCCACCACCGTGAAGGTGGTGTCGGCGTACCCGGTCTCGAGCCGGTCGCCGATCCGTGCCTGCAAGCCCTTGGCGGCGTCCCGGCTCAGCGCCAGTTCACCGGCGGCCTGCGGCCAGCGTCCTTCCATGATCCGGGACCAGCGCAGCGGTTCGGACGGCAACACGATCAGCTCGGTCAGCGCCGTCGCGCGGCCGTTGCGCAGCGTGGTGGTCATGCTCAGGCTGGGTTCGGAGGCCTCGGCCCCGGCGACGCCGGTCAAGGCTTTGGCGACGGCGGCGCGGTCGGCGTCCGGGCCCAGGGTGACCACCACGTCCGCGGTGGAGATCGGCAGCGACTGAAGGCGCTGGAAGCCGTTGGTCTCGGTGGCCACCAGGATCGACGAGCCGGCCATGAAGGCCACGCTGATCGCGATGGCGATCACCGTGGCGACGAAGCGGGAGGGGTGGAACCGTAGCTCCCGCAGCACTTGCCGCAGCATCAGGCACCCAGCTTCCGCATGGCGTCCAGCACGGTGTCGGAGTTCGGGGCGTCCAGGTCGTCGACGATGCGGCCGTCGGAGAGGATGACCGCCCGGTCGGCGTAGGCGGCGGCGTTCGGGTCGTGGGTGACCATCACGATGGTCTGGC